>NZ_CALXGA010000005.1 GCF_944387725.1 uncultured Intestinimonas sp.
GTCTACAGGTGATATTTAGTTAAAATGACGGAATATTTCAATTTTCCTTGATATCACTACTTTCCTTAAAAAGGGAGGGTCGGAAATGCC
Source organism: uncultured Intestinimonas sp. (assembly GCF_944387725.1). Classification (GTDB taxonomy): domain Bacteria; phylum Bacillota; class Clostridia; order Oscillospirales; family Oscillospiraceae; genus Intestinimonas. The sequence continues at coordinate 91 of NZ_CALXGA010000005.1, forward strand.
CCTTGACAAGCGGGAGCGGATTGCATATAATACTACTGTTAAAGCCATAATTATGGCCCTTTCGTGGTGGGTTCCTTCCATCACTTTGGAGGGAGGGGAAATAGATGTCGGAAGTCCATGTCAGAGAGAACGAATCGCTGGAGAGCGCTCTGAAGCGCTTCAAGCGGAGCTGTGCCAAATCTGGAGTGCTGGCCGAGGTGCGCAAGCGCGAGCACTATGAGAGTCCTAGCGTCAAGCGCCGCAAGAAGTCCGAGGCCGCCCGGAAGAACCGCAAGAAGTACTATTGATGAGACCACCAAAGCCCAGCGCCTAACGGGCGCTGGGCTTTTTGCGCACCTGAAGCGGGACTGGGTCAGGCCAGGATGTCCTCCAGAAGGTCCGCCACGGCGGGGTAGGGCAGAATGGCGTCTGAGATGTCCAGGCTGCGGGCCAGATAGAGCTTTTTGCGGATGGAGGCGGCGTCGTCGAAGAGGACAAAATGCGCCCCGGTCTGCCGGCTCATATAAGTAAAGTAGTGGGCGCACAGCTCGTTGGAGAAGAAAACCGCAGGCTCCCGCTCATCCAGGAGGGCCTTCAGCTCCGCCTGGGAGAGGGGCTGGCCATGGCCGTTGGGGGCGGGGAGGTAGAAGTCAGCCGCCGACCGCTCCACCGCCAAGGCCACCCGTCCGGCGCCGTACCGGGCGGCGGCCTCCTCCAGTCGGCCCCGGAGGGTTCCGCCGGAGAGGGCGGTGGGAATCAGAACCTTGGCGGTCTCCGAGTGCGGGCCGTAGGGCTCCGAGACGTAGAGTGGCCAGCCCCGGCGCGCCAGCAGGGGGGAGAGCTCCTCCACCGCCCGGGCCAGTACCGGGAAGTGCCGGTCAAAGTCACAGACCACTCCGGTATAGCCCCGGGCGGCGCACTCCCGCAGCACCTCCTGGCAGAAGGGGCCGGGATGGCCCCGGCCGTCAAAGCCGGCGTCCCCCACCAGCAGGAGCCCGCCCCGGGCGGAGACCGGCAGATTGGCCCGGAACAGGTGGGGGCCTCCCCCCACCCGGTAGGCCATGTGGGCCAGGGTGAGGCCATAGGCCCGGGCGGCCATGACCTCGGTGGGCGCGGCGGCCAGAATCAGATTGGATTTTGAAATCATGCGGGTTGTCCCCCTTGTCCGTCATGTGATATAATGCAATGTATGCGGACCGATCCCATTTCATGAGGTGCTGCTATGTCTTTTTCTCTCCTCCCTCACCGGGTTTACAACTCCGTTCTGGACATCCAGGGCGGGGAGCTGGCGGCGGCCGGCATCACGCTGCTGCTGGCCGATCTGGACAACACCCTGACCCGGTACGCGGTCCAGGAGCCCACGCCGGAGCTCCGGCAGTGGAAGGCGTCCCTGGAGGCGGCGGGGGTGGACCTCTTCCTCCTCTCCAACAGCCGGAAGCCTATGCGGGTGGAGCGCTTTGCCCAGAGCCTGGGGGTTCCCTATCTGGGCCGGGCGGGAAAGCCGGGGACGGCGGGGTTCCGCCGGGCCATGGAGCAGATGGGCCGGACCCCCTCCCGGACCGCCATGGTGGGGGATCAGATTTTTACCGACATCCTGGGAGCCCGGCGGGCCGGGGTGCTGGCCCTGATGGTGGAGCCCATAGAGCTCAAGGGGAACCCAGGCCGCTACCTGCGCTACGCCGTGGAGGAGCCCTTCCGGGCCCTGGGCCGGCGGCGGGGGTGAGGAGGCCGGAGGCCCCTGAGCAAAGGGCCGGAAGAAACACAAGAGAAAGGAAGAGAGCCTATCAGCGTGCGATTCGGACCCGCCGGACAGGCGGACAACTACCCGGGGAAGGGCTCGGCGGACTACCCGGCCTGGCTGGCGGAGCGGGGGCTGGACGCCTTCGAGTACCAGTGCGGCAAGGGGGTCCATGTGGGGGAGGCCGCCGCCCGGGCGGTGGGGGAGGCCGCCCGGGCCCACGGCGTCCAGCTCTCCCTCCACGCCCCCTACTTCATCAACCTGGCCAACCCGGACCCGGAGAGCCGGAAGAAGACCACCGGCTACGTTCTGGCCGCCTGTCGGGCGGCGGACTGGATGGGGGCCGGCCGGGTCACCGTCCACACCGGGGCCCTGATGAAGCGGAGCCGCCGGGAGGCCCTGGACATCGCCCGGGAGACCCTGAGGGAAGTCCTCCGGGCCTGCGACGGGGAGGGGTACGGCCACATCACCCTCTGCCCTGAGACCATGGGGAAAATCAACCAGCTGGGGGATCTGGACGAGGTGCTGGAGCTGTGCCAGATGGACGCGCGGCTCCTGCCCTGCATCGACTTCGGGCATCTCTACGCCCGATCCCTGGGGGCTCTGGAGGGGAAGGAGGCCACCGCCCGGACGCTGGACCAGATGGAGGCCGCCCTGGGCGCAGACCGGGCCAGCCGGTTCCACAGCCACTTTTCCAAGATCGCCTTTACCCCCAACGGGGGAGAAAAGCTCCACCTGACCTTCGGCCAGGCGGACTTTGGCCCCGATCCGGCCCCTCTGATGGAGGAGCTGGCCCAGCGGGGCTGGAGCCCCACCGTCATCTGTGAGAGCGCCGGCACCCAGGACGTGGACGCCCTGGCTATGAAGGAGCTGTATCTGGCCGCCCTGGCTGGGCAGGAGCCCGTATCCGGGGGCACTGGGGCCCGCTGACCCGTGCGCAGAAGAAAGGATGGATACCCATGAATCATCTCAAGCAGATCGCCGCCCGGCTGCCGGAGTATGGCCTGGACGCCATGCTCCTCACCAGCGGGCCGGGGGAGTTCTACGCCGTGGGCTTCCACGGGGAGGGCACGGTGCTGGTGACGGCGGGGGAGTGCCTCTACTGCACGGACTCCCGGTATATCGAGGCGGCGGAGGCCCAGGTGACGGGGGCCAGGGTGGTCCAGACAGGCCGGGGCCGGAGCTGCCGCTCCCTGGTCCGGGAGGCGGTGGAGGCCCAGGGCCTCCGGCGCGTGGGCTTCGAGGACGGAACCATGCCGGTGGCCGCCTGGCGGGTCTGGGAGGAGGCCCTTCCGGCGGAGCTGATGCCGGCCCAGAAGCTCCTGGACACCCTCCGGGCCGCCAAGGACCCGGAGGAGCAGGCGTGCATGGTCCGGGCCCAGGAGATCACCGACCAGGCCTTCGCCGAGATCTGCCGCTTCCTCCGGCCGGGCCTCACCGAGCTGGAGATTGCCGCCCGGCTCCAGTATGAGCTGCTCCGGCTGGGGGGAGAGCGGATGTCCTTCGACCCCATTGTGGCCTCAGGGCCCAACGGCAGCATCCCTCACGCCGTCCCCGGCCCCCGGCGGGTGGAAAAGGGGGACTTCATCACCCTGGACTTCGGCTGTGTCTGGGGGGGCTACTGCTCCGACATGACCCGCACTGTGGCCCTGGGGGAACCCACCGAGGAGATGCGCCGGGTCTACCAGGTGGTGTTGGAGGCCCAGCGGGCGGGCCTGGCCGCCGCCCGGGCCGGCATCTCGGGGCGGGAGCTGGACGCCGCCGCCCGGCAGGTCATCCAGGCGGCGGGCTACGGGAACTGCTTCGGCCACAGCTACGGCCACAGCCTGGGCCTGGAGATCCACGAGTCCCCCAACGCCAGCCCCGGAGAGGAGACCCTTCTGCCGGTGGGGGCGGTGCTCTCGGCGGAGCCGGGCGTCTATCTGCCGGGAAACTTCGGCGTCCGCATCGAGGATGTGACAATTTTGACGGCGGAGGGGTGCGTTGATATCACCAAATCGCCCAAAGAATTGACAATTCTCTGAAAATAGGGAAAAAGTCTTGCAAACGGGGAAAGAATAGAGTAGAATGACTTAGATATATCAATTAGGAGGGCCCGGAGCCTCCGGCGGGTTGGGCCCCAAACAGAAGCAGCTTGAGTGGAGGATGAGTACCAATGCCTATTACTGCCAGTGATTTCCGCAACGGCGTGACCTTTGAGATGGACGGCCAGGTGATGCAGGTGGTGGAGTTTCAGCATGTGAAGCCCGGCAAGGGGGCGGCTTTCGTGCGGACCAAGATGAAGAACGTTATGACCGGCGCCGTCACCGAGACCTCCTTCAACCCCACCGCCAAGTTCGAGACGGCCTATGTGGAGCGCAAGGACATGGAGTACAGCTACAACGACGGCGACCTCTATTACTTCATGGACCCGGAGACCTATGACCTGGTGCCCGTCAGCAAGGACACCCTGGGGGACGACTTCCGCTTTGTGAAGGAGAACATGCCCTGCAAGATCAACAGCTACAAGGGCAAGATCTTCATGGTGGAGCCCCCCACCTTCGTGGAGCTGGAGGTCACCGAGACCGACCCCGGTTTCCGGGGCGACACCGCCACCAACGTTACCAAGCCCGCCACCCTGGAGACCGGCGCCGAGATCAAGGTGCCCCTCTTCATCAATCCCGGGGATAAGATCAAGATCGACACCCGCTCCGGCGAGTATCTGGAGCGCAGCAAAAAGTAAGGGCGGGCAACCGCGCCCGGCATCCGGCAATCCTGCCGGGAGGCCCCATGAAAAGGAGGATTCTTATGACCATCACAGAAAAGGTCGCTTATCTCAAAGGGCTGGCCGATGGCCTGGCCATCGACACCGAAAAGTCCAAGGAGGGCAAGCTCATCGCCGCCATCATCGACATCCTGGAGGACATGGGCATGTCGCTGGAGGACCTGGAGGAGAGCACCACCGCCCTGGGAGAGGAGCTGGACGCCGTGTCCGACGATCTGTCCGACGTGGAGGAAGCTCTCTTCGGCGAGGACGACGAGGATGACGAGGACTGCTGCTGCTGTGAGGACGAGGACGACGACTTCTTCGAGGTGGAGTGCCCCAACTGCCAGGAGCCCCTGGTCATCGACGAGGACGTCCTGGAGTCCGGGATCATCGAGTGCCCCAGCTGCCACAGCCAGTTTGCCGTCTCCGACGAGTGTGACGACGGCGCCTGCGGCTGCGGCTGCGGGCACGACCACGACGAGGAGGAGTGACCTCCCGGCGCCCCGGCCGTGGAACAACAGGATCCCTTTCAACCGGCATGGCCTTCGGCCATGCTGGTTTTTTATGTGCGCCTGGAGCTCCAGAGACGCGGCGGGGGAGGGGCGCGGCGCTGGAGTACCGGCGGATTTTCCGGCCCGCCCGGGGGTGTTTTTGGTGGAATGGCACAAAAATTTTTTACTTGACAAGGGGGGCGGCTTTCGTTTCCTGCGCCGCTCGTAAGAATAAAAACTTTTCATTAGAAGGGGGTATATTTTCGATTGCTGTTTCCTTTTTCCATCACATGGCAATCATGCACGGAAAGAGCCGGGGGAAGGTTTTGATTTTCGTAAAAACCGTAAAAACTGGACGAAGGGAGGGAAAGGGGCGGGGGAAGACCTTGAAAATCCCCTTCAATCTGCTAAAATAATGTAGGAAAGAAGAGGGCGGCCCCAGTACTCCACCAAGCCAGAGACTTGCATTTGCCTTTCGGCTGAAGTTCCGCATCCCTTCGTTATCGTCCTTGGTGGGCGTCAGCCCACCAGCGTCCGCTGCCTTGTTCTGCAAAAATTCCGCCCTAAATCCAATCTGCAATTTCTAACTTGGTGGAGTACCAAGCGGCCGTCAAGCAAAAGGAGTGAGGAAATTGTCACCGTACATCCCGTGGGAAAACTACTTCTGGATCGGCTTTGTGGGGGCGGCCTGCGCCCTGCTGTTTGCCTGGTACCAGAAAACGAAGGTCATGAGCTTCTCGGAGGGCAGCGACACCATGAAGAAGATCGCCGCCTCCATCCGGGAGGGGGCCAACGCCTATCTCCGCCGGCAGTACAGCACCGTGGCCAAGGTCTTCCTGGTGGTGTTCATCATTCTGCTGGCCATTGCCTTCGGGTCAGATGGAGAGATGCTCTCCAAATTCACCCCCTTCGCCTTTGTCACCGGCGGAATCTGGTCCATGCTGGCCGGCTTCATCGGCATGAAAATCGCCACCAACGCCAACGCCCGTACCGCCCAGGCGGCCTCTGAGGGGCTGAACAAGGGGCTCCGGGTGGCCTTCTCCTCCGGTTCGGTGATGGGCTTCACCGTGGTGGGCCTGGGGATGCTGGATGTCTCCATCTGGTATTTCCTCCTCTACTACGCCTTTGGGGTTACTGACGCCTCCACCCTGGCCAACATCATGGTCATGAACGGCATGGGCGCCTCCTTCATGGCCCTCTTCGCCCGGGTGGGCGGCGGCATCTACACCAAGGCCGCCGACGTGGGCGCCGACCTGGTGGGCAAGGTGGAGGCCGGCATCCCTGAGGACGACCCCCGGAACCCCGCCACCATCGCCGACAACGTGGGTGATAACGTGGGCGACGTGGCCGGCATGGGCGCCGACCTCTATGAGTCCTATGTGGGCTCCATTCTGGCCACCTTCTCCCTCTCCGCCGTGGCGGGATACGGCTTCGCCGGCATCCTCCTGCCTATGCTCCTGGCAGTGGAGGGGACCATCTGCTCCATCATCGGCTCCTTCTTTGTCCGCACCAAGGAGAACGCCGACCAGAAGTCCCTGCTGCGGAGCCTCCGCACCGGCACTTACCTGGCCGCCATTCTGGCCGCCGTCATCGCCGCCCCCCTGACCCTCCTGGTGCTGGAGAGCTGGGGCGTGTATGTGGCCATCCTCTCCGGTCTGGCGGGCGGCTGCGCCATCGGCTACTTCACCGAATACTACACCTCCGACACCTACAAGCCCACCCAGAAGCTGGCCGCCTCCTCGGAGACCGGCTCCGCCACCGTCATCATCGGCGGCATCTCCCTGGGCCTGAAGTCCACCATGTCCTCCATCCTCATCGTGGCCGCCGCCGTACTGGTGAGCTACTTCGCCGCCGGCGGCTCCCTCCAGGTGGTGGATGAGGCCGGTCTCTTCACCGACGCCTTCAACCGGGGCCTCTACGGCATCGGCATCGCCGGAATCGGGATGCTCTCCACCCTGGGCATCACCCTGGCCACCGACGCCTACGGCCCCGTGGCCGACAACGCCGGCGGCATCGCCGAGATGTCCGGCCTCCCTGAGGAGGTCCGGGAGCGTACCGACGCCCTGGACTCCCTGGGCAACACCACCGCCGCCACCGGCAAGGGCTTTGCCATCGGCTCGGCCTCCCTCACCGCCCTGGCCCTGCTGGTGTCCTATGTGGACATTGTCCAGACCAAGACCCCCCAGGTGCTCAACTTTACCCTGACCAGCCCCACAGTGCTGGTGGGCCTCTTCCTGGGGGCCATGCTGACCTTCGTTTTCTCCGCCTTCACCATGAGCGCGGTGCAGACCGCCGCCCAGTCCATCGTGGTGGAGGTCCGCCGCCAGTTCCGGGAGATCTCCGGCATCATGGAGGGGACGGCTGACCCCGACTACGCCTCCTGCGTGGCCCTGTGCACCAAGGGCTCCCTCCATGAGATGGTGATCCCCGCCCTGCTGGCCATCATTGTCCCCCTGGCCACCGGCCTGGTGCTGGGCCCCACCGGTGTGGTGGGCCTGCTGGGCGGCGTCTCCGTCACCGGGTTTGCCATGGCTGTGTTCATGTCCAACGCCGGCGGCGCCTGGGACAACGCCAAGAAGTACATCGAGTCCGGCCACCACGGCGGCAAGGGCTCCGAGTGCCACAAGGCCGCCGTGGTGGGCGACACCGTGGGCGACCCCTTCAAGGACACCTCCGGCCCCTCCCTGAACATCCTCATCAAGCTATGCTCCACTGTGTCCATCGTCTTCTCCGGTCTCATCGTGGCCTTCAACCTGATGAATCTGCTCTGATCCGGACAACAGAACCGGCGGGGACTTGACACCAAGGCTGGGGAATGATAATATACTGGAGACATAGGAGAAACCGGCGCGAAGAACGGAAGGAGTAGCGCGGGGGACCTGCCCGGCAAGAGAGGGACCGTCACCGGCTGAGAGCGGACCCACGGGAGCCCTGCGGGAAGTGCATCCGGGAGCGCGGGGGTGTAATGCCCCACGGACGGGCCCCGTTACCGGCCCCACGAGCGAAACAAGAGAGTGGAACCGCGTGTGGAATGACCAGCGCCTCTCATGCCTTCGGGCATGGGAGGCGCTTTCTGCCGTCCTGCGGGGTTCTCTTTCACCCTTTTTGATCAGGAGGTGCCTATGCTTCGAGGTTTGATTGAAACCCTTTCCGCTTACCAGGCCCGGGACCCTGCGGCCCGGTCCAAGCTGGAGATTTTTCTCCTCTATCCCGGTGTCCACGCCCTTTTGTTCCACCGGGTCTCCCACTGGCTCTACCGCCACCGGCTTCTTTTCCTGGCCCGGTTCCTCTCCCAGCTGGCCCGGCATCTGACGGGCATTGAGATTCACCCAGGGGCCAAGATCGGCCGGCGCTTTGTCATCGACCACGGCATGGGGATCGTCATCGGCGAGACCGCGGAGATCGGGGACGACTGCCTGCTCTACCACGGGGTCACCCTGGGGGGCACCGGCAAGGACCAGGGCAAGCGCCACCCCACCCTGGGGAACAATGTGATGGTCTCCGCCGGGGCCAAGGTGCTGGGGCCCTTTAAGGTGGGGGACGGCGCCCGCATCGCCGCCAACGCCGTGGTCCTCACCGAAATCCCCCCCCAGGCCACCGCCGTGGGCGTCCCCGCCCGGGTGGTCCGCATCGCCGGGGAGAAGGTGGACTATGCCGCCTCTGTGGACCAGATTCACGTCACCGACCCGGTGCAGAAGGAGCTCCAGGCCCTTTCCTCCCGGCTGGAATGGCTGGAAAAATATCTGGATGAGCAAAATAAGAGTGTCAATCTGTAAGGAGTGAGCAAGATGAAGCTGTACAATTCCGCGTCCCATGCCAAGGAAGAATTTGTGCCCCACACCCCCGGCAAGGTGGGGATGTATACCTGCGGCCCCACGGTCTACCACTTCGCCCACATCGGGAACCTGCGCAGCTACCTCATGGAGGACGTGCTGGAGAAGTTCCTGCGCTGGGACGGCTACGAGGTCAAGCGGGTGATGAACATCACCGACGTGGGGCATCTGGCCTCCGACGCCGACACCGGCGAGGACAAGATGGTGAAGGGGGCCCAGCGGGAGCACAAGACGGTGATGGAGATCGCCCAGTTCTATACCGACGCTTTTTTCGCCGACTGCAAGAAGCTGAACATCAAGTATCCCGACGTGGTGCAGCCCGCCACCGGCATGGTCGAGGACTATATTAAGGTCATCACCAAGCTTATGGACACGGGCTACGCCTATTTTGCCGGGGGCAACGTCTACTTTGACACCGCCAGGCTGGACCACTACTACGTCTTCAACGACCACGACCAGGAGGACCTGGCGGTGGGGGTCCGGGAGGGGGTGGAAGCCGACGCAAACAAGCGCAATAAGACCGACTTCGTCCTGTGGTTTACCAAGAGCAAGTTCGAGGACCAGGCCCTCAAGTGGGATTCCCCCTGGGGGGTGGGTTATCCCGGCTGGCACATCGAGTGCTCCTGCATCTCCATGAAGTACCTGGGAGAGTACCTGGACATCCACTGCGGCGGCGTGGACAACGCCTTCCCCCACCACACCAACGAGATCGCCCAGTCCGAGGCCTATCTGGGCCACCCCTGGTGCAGGTACTGGGTCCACATCGCCCACCTGGACACCGCCGGGGGCAAGATGTCCAAGTCCAAGGGAGCGTTCACCACCGTCTCTACCCTGGAGGAGCGGGGCTATGACCCCCTGGTCTACCGGCTCTTCTGCCTCCAGTCTCACTATCGGAAGGCCCTGGTCTTTACCTGGGAGAACCTGGACAACGCCAAGGCCGCCTATGAGAAGCTGGTGGGCCGGGTGGCCGCCCTGACGGAGGAGGGGGAGGCCGATCCCGCCTCCATTGCCAAATACCGGGAGGGCTTCCGGGAGGCCCTGGGCAACGACCTAAATACCTCCCTGGGGGTGACCCGGCTCTACGACGTGCTCAAGGCCAGGGACCTCTCCGACGCCGACAAGCGGGCGCTGGTGGGGAGCTTCGACGAGGTGCTGGGCCTGGACCTGCTGAACAAGGCGGCGGCCAGGCGGGCGGAGCAGGCCAAGGCCACCACCTCCGCCGTGGGGGGCTATACCGTCACCGGAGAGGGAGACCCGGAGATTGACGCCCTGGTTCTCCAGCGGGGGGAGGCCAAGAAGGCCAAGAACTTCGCCGAGGCCGACCGCATCCGGGACGTCCTGAAGGCCCAGGGCGTCGAGGTCGCCGACGTCCCCGGCGGGGCGGTGTGGAAGCGGGGCTGAGGCCCATACCGGGGAGAATTTTCGCGCAAAAAAACGCCCGAGGACAGGGAAACTGTCCTCGGGCGTTTCTGCACCGGTGCTGTGGGACTCAGCGGCCGGCCTCGTAGACGGCCTTCATGCCCAGGTAGGTCATGTAGCAGTCCAGCTTGGAGACGGTCTCGTAGGGGGAGTGCATACTCAGCACCGGGACCCCGGCGTCCAGGGTGTCGATGTCCCGGTTGGCCATATAGCAGGCCACAGTGCCGCCGCCGCCGGCGTCCACCTTGCCCAGCTCGGCCATCTGCCAGACCACCCCGGCCTCGTCCAGGACCCGGCGGACCCAGGCCACCAGCTCGGCGGAGGCGTCGGAGGCCCCGGACTTGCCCCGGGCCCCGGTGTACTTGCACAGGCCGATGCCGTAGCCGGCCCGGGCGCTGTTGCGCTTTTCATAGACATCGGCGAAGTTGGGGTCAAAGGCGGCGGTGACGTCGGCGGAGAGGCAAAAGGACTTCTCATAGCAGGCCTTGAGGGGGATCTTCTGGGCGTCGCACAGGTCGGACATAAAGGTGTCAAAGGCGGCAGACTGCATCCCGCTGACCCCCTCGGAGCCGATTTCCTCCTTGTCGGCAAGCATACAAACGGCGGTCCGCTTGGGGGTCACCTCCAGGTCCAGCAGGGCGGCCAGGGAGGCGTAGGCACACACCCGGTCGTCATGGCCGTAGGCCCCGATGAGGGAGCGGTCGAAGCCGATGTCGGAGGCCCGGAAGGCCGGGACCACCTCCAGCTCGGCGGAGATGAAGTCCTCCTCGGTGATGCCGTACTTCTGGTGGAGCAGGTCCAGAATGGCCAGCTTCACCCGGTCCGAGCCCTCATCGTCCTGGAAGGGGCGGCTGCCCACCAGCACGTTCAGGCTCTCGCCGGGAATGGCCTCGCTCAAGGGTTTCTTGCTCTGCTCGGCGCCCAGGTGGGGCAGCAGGTCGTCGATGGTGAAGAGAGGGTCCCCGGCGGCGGCGCCCATGGCCACCGTGACCACGGAGCCGTCCTTCAGGGCCACCACGCCGTGGAGCTCCAGGGGAATGGCCACCCACTGGTACTTGCGCAGGCCGCCGTAGTAGTGGGTCTTGAGAAAGGCCAGCTCGGCGTCCTCATAGAGGGGATTGGGCTTGAGATCCAGCCGGGGGGAGTCGATGTGGGCGGCGCCGATGCAGGCCCCCTCCGAAAGGGGATCGCTGCCCACCACGGCCAGCATCAGGGCCTTGCCCCGGTTGGAGCGGTAGACCTTGTCCCCGGGCTGAAGGTCCATGCCCCGGGTGAAGGGGCGGAAGCCCCTGGCCTCGGCCAGGGCGGCGGCGTAGGCCACCGCCTCCCGTTCCGTCTTGCTCTCGTCGAGAAATTTTTTGTAGTCCTCACAGTAGGCCCGCAGGGCGGCCTCCTGGCCGGCCTCCAGCCGGTCCCAGCCGTTCTTGGGGGCGTAGAGCAGCTCCTTCCGGCGCTGCTCGCCGGCGGTCTTCTTTTCTTCCATGGTTTCGGTCCTTCCTTTCACTTTGACAAAAGCTCGGTAAAGAGCACCAGCGCCCGGGCCCCGAAGGCCCCCGGCGTGTCGCCCTCCGTGTTCTCCAGGAGATAGCCGCAGTTGGCCCGGAAAAAGTCCTCCCCCTTCTGGGCCGCCACCCGCTTCCGGGCATATACTTCCGGGATGCCCTCCCGGTCCATGATGCGCCGGACGCGCAGCTCCGCCGGGGCGATGACCCCCACCACGGTGTCACAGCGCTCCCCCAGGCCGCTCTCGATGAGGGCGATGGCGTCAATGGCGGCGGCGCTCCGTCCCTCCGCCCGGGCGGCGGAGAGCTGGCGGTCGATCTCCTCCCCGATAAAGCGGTGGGTGATGGCGTTGAGGGCGGCCAGGGCCTCCGGGTCTCCGAAGACCACGTTTCCCAGCTTCTTGCGGTCTATTTTGCCCCGCTCGTCCTGAAGCTCTCCAAACCGGGCGGTCAGGGCCATTTGCAGGGGGACACTCTCCTCCAGCAGCCGGTGGTAGACCTCGTCCGCATCGATGATCCAGACCCCAAGCTGGGCCAGGGCCCGGAGGGCGGTGGTCTTGCCCGCCCCGGTGGGGCCGGTGATGCCGATGATTTTCATATCTGCATCCCTTTCTACAGCGTCAGCCAGGTCACGGCGTTCCCAAGGCCCTCTTCCAGAGTTTGGAGCACAAGGCCGCGCTTTTGGCTCATGGTTCTCCCTCCAGGCCGACGATGTGGAAGCCCGCCGCCTTGTTGAGGCGGTTGGCCACGGCCAGGCCCAGCCCCGCCTCGTCGGGGCACTGGGCCCAGATGGCGGGGACATCGGTGCCGTCGAAGGCCCGCAGGGCGTCGAAGACGTTCCGGGCCTGGGCGGCCTTGTCCGCCGCCGGGCCCAGAATCTCCACCCGATGGCCGGGGTAGTCCCCGGCGAACTCCGCGAAGCAGACCACACCGTCCTCCGGCCCCAGGTGGGCGGCGATGTAGGCGGCGCACCGGGCGGGGTCCCCCCGCACCACCGTTACCGGGGCCCGGGGGGCGTAGTGGCGGTACTTCATCCCCGGGGCCCGGGGCTGCTCTCCGGCGCCCATGAGGCGCTCCACCGCCGGGTCCACCGCCACCTCTCCCAGGGCCTCCCGGAGTTCCTCCAGGGTCACCCCGCCGGGCCGCAGGAGCCGGGGAGGCCGGACCGTGAGGTCCACAATGGTGGACTCCACCCCCACAGAGCAGGGGCCCCCGTCCACAATGGCGTCGATCTTCCCCTCCATGTCCTCCAGCATCCCGGCGGCGCTGGTGGGGCTGGGGCGGCCGGAGGCGTTCCCCGAGGGGGCGGCCGCCGGCACCCCTGCGGCGGTAAGGATGGCCCGGCAGACCGGGTGGGAGGGGCAGCGGATGCCCACGGTGTCCAGTCCGGCGGTGACGGCGTCGGGCACCAGGGGCTTCCGCTCCAGAATCAGGGTGAGGGGGCCCGGCCAGAACTGATCCGCCAGGGTCCAGGCCGCCGGGGGGATGTTTTGGCAGTACCGCTCCAGCCAGTCCGCCGAGGGGATGTGGAGGATGAGGGGGTTGTCCTGGGGCCGGCCCTTGGCTGCGAAAATGCGCCCCACCGCCGCCGGGTCCAGGCCGTTGGCCCCCAGGCCGTACACCGTCTCTGTGGGAAGGCCCAGCAGCCCCCCCCGGCGGAGGACGGCGGCGGCCCGCTCCACCTCTCCGGCGGTGAGCTTTTCTGTGTTCAACCGGGTTCCTCCCTTGCCGTCAGTCCCACTGCTCCGGCTTCCGGCGCCGGGCGGGGAGGACCAGGGTGAGGATTCCGGCGGCCACCAGGACCGCCCCCAGGGCGATGTTCAAAATACCAACTGCGATCTTCATAGCGGACGCCTCCTGAAAATGGAAGTGTGTTCCCTTTTGTCTGGTTTCTCGCGGGGGGCGGACCCGTCCGTAGATATTGGTCAGGTCTCCGCCCAAGCCTTGAATATCTCCAAGACGGTGATTAAGTGATTTGGGCCGCAAGCGCCCACAAAGCGCCGGTGCACAACCTGACAGTGCAGCCAGCCGGCGCCGTCTTGGAGATTTCGATTGATCTCTGCAAAGGGCTTCTGCTCCAGGGGAGTTTCCCCGATGTCAATTTCGACGCGCCAGCCCGGATTGTCCAGCGTCTCGATTTTGATCCCGTAAACATGCTGCCAGTCCTCCGTACAGTGTGCGGCGAACCAGCTTTGCAGCCACAGCAGTGTATCCACAAAAAGCTTTTCCTCCCTTCCGGCCTGCCGGGCGGAAAGAGAATCAGAGGGGGACCCCCACCAGAATGTTAGGGCTTGCTTGATCATTGGCATTATGCCCAGCGGTCAGGGATTTTAGCTGCTGGCAAGCAATTTTGACCCAGGGAATCGGGACGGATTTCAAGGAAAAATTGCACCGTCCAGCGGCTGAAAAACCCGCCGGTTAGGGCTTGTTTGAAAATTGGCGATGTGTCCAGCAGCGAGGGATTTTGGGCCTCTGGCAAGCAATTTTGACCCAGGAATCCTGGCGGATTTCAAGGAAAAATTGCGCCGTCCAGGGGGCAAAAGACCCGCTGATTGGACATGTTGACATGTTTCAAACAAGCCCTAGGCGTGTTGATGATTTTCAAACAAGCCCTAATCGTAGATGCCGGTGGGGGTGCCCGCCAGCTCAAGGGTGGTGTCCGGTGAAAATTTGGCCTTTTGCAGGTAGCCCTTGACGGTGAGGATGCCGTACTTGGGGTTGCGGCGCTCGTCCTCCAGCTCCAGCTCGATGAAATCCGGGCCGGAGCCGGTGAGCCAGCCGTCGTCCTCCAGAAGGGTGGCCAGGTCCAGCTTCACGTCCTCCAGGGACAGGCCCTCCGGCAGGGCGGAAAAACGGATATACATCTCCATAGCGTTGTCACTCCTGTTCTCCCTGGCGCTTCATGCGCTCAGCCTGGTCCGCTGTCACCAGGGCGTCGATGAGCTCGTCCAGGCCGCCGTCCATGACGGCGTCAATTTTGTAGAGCGTGAGGCCGATGCGGTGGTCGGTGACCCGGCCCTGGGGGAAGTTGTAGGTGCGGATGCGCTCGTTTCTCATGCCGGTGCCCACCTGGCTCCGGCGCTGGGCGGTGACGGACGCCTCCTGCTCCTGGACCTTCTCCTCGTAGAGCCGGGACCGGAGGAGCTGCATGGCCTTGTCCCGGTTCTGGAACTGGCTGCGCTCCTGCTGGCACTCCACCACGGTACCGGTGGGTTTGTGGATGAGGCGCACGGCGGAGGAGGTCTTGTTGACGTGCTGTCCCCCGGCCCCGGAGGCCCGGAAGACCTGCATCTCGATGTCGGCGGGATCCAACTCGAAATCCACCTCGTCCACCTCGGGCAGCACGGCCACCGTGGCGGTGGAGGTGTGGATGCGCCCGCCGGACTCGGTCTCAGGCACCCGCTGGACCCGGTGGACGCCGCTTTCAAATTTCAGGCGGCTGTAGGCCGCCTCGCCGGCAATGGTAAAGCAGATTTCCTTGACGCCGCCCAGCTCGGTCTCGCTGAGGGAGTCCACCTCCACCCGCCAGCGGCGGGCCTCTGCGTACATGGTGTACATGCGGTAGAGAGAGTGGGCAAAGAGGGCGGCCTCCTCGCCCCCCACGCCGGCCCGGATTTCCACGATGACGTTCTTTTCATCGCTGGGGTCCCGGGGGAGGAGGAGGACCTTGATCTCCTCCTCCAGCCGCGCCAGGTCGGCCTTGGCGGCGGCGTGCTCCTCCTGAGCCAGCTCCTTCATGTCCGGGTCGGACAGGAGGGCCTGGGCCTCGGAGAGGTCCTGACGCCGCTTTTGATAGGCGCGGTAGGCGGTAACCACCGGCTCCAGTTCCCGCTGCTCCTTGTTGAGCCGGGCCACCTGGGCAGGGTCGTCATAGGTCTCGGGGGCGGCCAGCCGGGCCTCCAGCTCGGCATATTGGTGTTCCAGGGCGTTGAGCTTGTCTTCCAGCATAGTGTAACCTCGTTTGGCAGGATGAAATCAGCGGTCCAGCAGCCAGGATTTGACCAGGGCTACGGGCTCCCGGAGGTACATGGACAGCCGGGAGGGCAGATGGCTGGAGGGGGCGGCCAGGGTGGAGAGGGTATAGGGCCGCTCCCATTCCCGGTCCCACAGCATCCGAATGCGGGAGAGGTGGAAGCCGTTGGACACCGCCAGGATGTGCTCCGTGGCGGCCACCGTCCCGGATTGGAAGAGGGCCTGGGTGTACTGGATGTTCTCCCAGGTGCTGCTGGAGCGATCCTCCAGGACGATCCGGCCTCCGTCCACCCCCCGGGCGGTGAGGTAGTTGTACATAGCCCGGGCCTCGCTCATGGGCTCGTCGGGGCCCTGACCGCCGCTGACCACCACCGTCATCTCGGGGTGGTCCTCCAGATAGTCCAGGGCGGTGTCCAGCCGGTCCCGCAGAAGCTCAGAGGGGCCGTCGGCGCGGACCTGGCAGCCGAAGATCACCATGACCTCCGGCGCCTCCGCCCCCGCGGCCACCTGGGACCGGGACCCGGTGAGGACCACGATCTCCAAAATGGCGAAGACCAGCAGGGCCAGGGCCAGCAGGCCCAGGAGAATGTGCCGCAGCAGCCGCCCGGTGGGGATGCTGCACCGGGCGGTAAGGCCGTAGAGCAACAGAAAGACCCCGAGGGCGGCGGGGAAGGCGGTAAAGCTCCGCACAGCGAGGGGGGCCAGGAGAAAGAGCAGCAGGGAGATTACCAGGACCATGCCCCCCAGCATCATGACCGGGGAGCCCCAGCGCCCGGTGCCCTGATAGTGCCGGTAAATTTTGGTATTCATTCCGCTCGTGCCTCCTCCAGTTCCCCACTCAGCCGTTCCCAGACGGCGTAGAGGTGGGCAATCTCGTCCTCCAGGGCCTCCCGCTGCGCATAGAGCTCGGTGAGCTTTAAATAGTCGCTGGAGGCTGCCTCGATCTCCAGGGTCAGGTCGTACATGCGCTCCTCTGCCCGGGTGACCTCCCGCTCGGCGGCGGTAACCTCCTTTTCCAGCAGCTTGGTGCCGCCGGTGCGCGTGGGCTTTTCTTTCTTGGGGGGCGCCTCCTGTTTGGGGAGCGGCGGGGAAAATCGCCTCTCCCGCCAGGCCCGGTACGCCTCAAAGGCGCCGTCGAAGTCGGTGATCTTCCCGTCCTCCAGCATCCAGATGCGGGTGGCAAACTGGTGGATGAAGTAGCGGTCGTGGGAGACGAAGAGGAGATTCCCGCCGTAGTCGGCCACCGCCTCCTCAATCCACTCCCGGGAGTCTAAGTCCAGGTGGTTGGTGGGCTCGTCCAGGATGAGGAGGTTGATCTTCTCGTCCATGAGCATGCACAGCCGCAGCCGGGACTGCTCCCCGCCGGAGAGGGCGGAGACGCTCTTGAAGACGTCCTCCCCCCGGAAGTTGAAGGCGGCCAGCCGGTCCCGGGCCTCCTGGGTGGTGCAGTTCTGGGCGTAGAGCATAGTGTCCACCAGATTGCGGTCCGGCCGGTCGAAGTGGATGATCTGGGGAAGATAGCCGATCTTCACTGTGGGGCCCATGCGGATCTTTCCGCTGTCCGGGGATTCCTCCCCCAAAATAAGCTTCAGAAGAGTGGATTTGCCGGCGCCGTTGTCCCCCAGCAGGGCGATGCGTTCCCCGCCCACCACCTCCAGGTCCACATGGTCGAAGAGCACCCGGTCCCCAAAGGACTTTTTCAAGTCCCGGATGACCAGGACCTCGTCCCCATGGAACTCCCGCTCCCCGAAGCGGACCGACAGCTTGCGGTCCTTCCGGGGCTTGTCGGTCTTCCGCAGGCGCTCCATGCGCTTTTCCATGGAGAAGGCCCGCTTGTGGAGCTTGTCGTTGCCCATAAAGGCCCACAGGTGGAGCTTGTCCGCCGCCTCCTGGAGCTGCGCCAGCTTGGCCTGCTCCTTCTCATACCGCCGGAGCTTTTCCTGGTAGCGGCGCTCCTTCTCCTCCACATAGAAGCTGTAGTTGCCGGCGTAAAACTCGGCCTTGCCGTTTACCAGCTCCACCACCCGGTTCACCACCTTGTCCAGAAACCAGCGGTCGTGGGAGATGGTGAGGACGGTGCCCTTGAAGCGGCTCAGATAGTCCTCCAGCCACTCGGTGGCCCGGAGGTCCAAGTGGTTGGTGGGTTCGTCCAGCAGAAGGATGTCGGTGTCCTCCAAGATGAGGCGGCCCAGGTTCACCCGGGTCTTCTCCCCGCCGGAGAGGTCGGTGAAAGCCCTCTCCCGCATGGCGGAGGGGATGTCCAGGCCGTTGCAGACCTTGTTCAGGGCAGTCTCGGTGTCGTAGCCGCCCCCGGACTCAAAAGCGGCGGAGAGGGCATCGTACCGTCGGAGCAGAGAGGGGTCGCTTTCTCCTGCGGCCATCCGGGCGGTGAGGGACTCCATCTCCCCCTCCATCTCCCGGAGCCGGTCGAAGGCGGTGCGGAGGACGGCCTCCACTGTGTAACCCGTTGGATAGACGGGGATCTGGGAGATGAGCCCCACCCGCTTGCCGGAGGCGATGGAGATCTGGCCCTCGTCGGGCTCCAGCTCCCCGGTGAGGATGCGGAAGAGGGTGGTCTTGCCCGCCCCGTTCTTTCCCAGCAGGCCCACCCGCTCCCCGGTGTCCACCTGGAAGGTCAGGCCGTCTAAAATTTTCCGGCCCACCTCAAATTCTTTGACGATATTGGAGACAGAGATGTCAATCATGGAGGTCTCTCCTATGTGGATATGGTTTCAAGACGGGGAAATCGGTGGGGCAAAGGGCAGTTCCAGCGAAGCAGAGCCGCAGGCCGGGCTTTGACGCCGGAGGCTGGCTGTGGTACAATAGTACACACAAATGTGAGGATAGGAGGCGGCGCATATGGACGCCATTCGCTGGCAGGGGACAGCCCTTGCCCTGTTAGACCAGACCAAGCTCCCGGTGGAGGAGGTCTGGGACGACTACACCGACTACCGCGCCGTGGCGGAGGCCATCCGCCGCCTGGTGGTCCGGGGTGCGCCGGCCATCGGCATCTCGGCGGCCTACGCCGTATGCCTGGCCGCCCTAGAATACCAGGAGCGGCCAGGGGACTTCCGGCCGGGGCTGGAGGCCGCCCTGGAGACCCTGGCGGCCAGCCGCCCCACGGCGGTGAACCTCTTCTGGGCCCTGGACCGGATGCGGGGGGTGCTGGAGTTCCAGGGCTGGACCCCCCAGAGCATTCCTGCCCTCATCCGGGAGGCCGAGGCCATCCACCGAGAGGATATCGCCATGAACCGAAAAATCGGCAAACACGGGGCCTCCCTGGCGCCCAAGGGGGCCCGGATTCTCACCCACTGCAACGCCGGGGCCATCGCCACCGGGGGCTACGGCACCGCCCTGGGGGTGGTGCGGGCAGCCCACGCCGCCGGGCATGTGGCCATGGTCTACTGCGACGAGACCCGCCCCCTCCTACAGGGGGCCCGGCTCACCGCCTGGGAGCTGATGAAGGATGGCATCCCCGCCACCCTCATCACCGACAGCATGGCCGCCAGCCTCATGGCCCAGGGGAAGATCGACCTGGTCTTTTTGGGCTGTGACCGCATGGCGGCCAACGGGGACTTTGCCAACAAGATCGGCACCTACTCCGTGGCGGTGCTGGCCCAGTACCACGGCATCCCCTTCTATACGGTACTGCCCTCCTCCACCATCGACCTGTCCATCCCCGACGGGAGTCATATCGTCATCGAGGAGCGTTCCCCCGACGAGGTCACCCACTTCGCCGGGGTTCAGACGGCCCCGGAGGGGGTGGGGGTCTGTAACCCCGCCTTCGACGTGACCCCCCACCGGCTTCTGACGGGCATCGTCACGGAGAAGGGCGTGATCCACCCGCCCTTCCGGGAAAAGCTGGCGAACCTGTTCGGGTGAAAATCCCGGCCTTCCAGGGGCCCGGACGGCACTTTGCCGTCCGGGCCTTTTTGTTGTGTTTGTCACGCCTCCGGGGTAATGGACTTCAAATACTCCACCAGCTCCTCAAAGGCCATGCCCCGGGAGGCCTTCACCAGGATGGTGGCGTTGGGGCGGACCAGCTCCGCCAGGACAGGCTTGGCCTCCTCCTTGGTGGCGTACCAGTGGACCTCGGGGACCAGAGCGTCCCGGGCGGCCTCGTAGATGTGGCGGGACTGCTCCCCCACGGCCACCAGGCAGTCCACCCCGGCCTTGCCCAGGTAGGCCCCCACCCCGGCGTGGAGCACCGGGGCAAAGGGCCCAAGCTCGAACATGTCCCCCAGCACCGCCAGCTTGTAGCCGCCGCCGCTCTTGGAGAGGACCTCCACCGCCGCCCGCATGGACTGGGGGTTGGCGTTGTAGGTGTCGTTGAGAATGGTAATGCCGTTTCCCCGCTTGAGGATGTTCATCCGCATCTTGGTGGGGGCGAAGCGGTGGACCCCCCGGGCGATCTCCTCCCCGGTCATGCCGAAGTGCTCAGCCACCGCCGCAGCGGTGAGGGTGGGGTAGAGCATGTGGCTGCCCAGGGCGGGAATCTCCACATCGAAGCCCTCCCGGGGGGTGGAGACGTGGCAGGAGACGCTCCGCTCCCCATCTGTGACCACGTCGGTGGCCCGGTACTCCAGGCCCTCCGCCGCCCCCACATAGACCGTCTCAAAGGGGAGCCGGGGCCGGATGCTCTGGAGCAGAGGGTCGTCCCCGTTGAGGATGACATAGCCCGTCTTGGGGTCCATGTGGGAGAAAATCTCGCACTTTGCCTTCAAGATACTCTCCCGGGAGCCCAGGTTCTCAATGTGGGAGTCCCCGATGTTGGTGATAACGGCCACGTCTGGCTCCACAATGGCGCTGAGGTAATCAATCTCCCCAAAGTGGTTCATGCCCATCTCCACCACGCAGATCTCATGGGTGTGGTTGAGCCGCAGCAGGGTCAGGGGAAGGCCCACCTCATTGTTGAAGTTGCCCTCGGTCTTGAGGACCTGGTACCGCTCTCCCAGCACCGCCGCCACCATGTCCTTGGTGGTGGTCTTACCCACACTGCCGGTGATGGCCACAAAGGGGATGGAAAAGCGCTTCCTGTACCAGCGGGCCAGGTCCCGGAGGGCCCGCTGGGTGCCGCTCACCTTAATATAGAACTTATCCGGAAGGTAGCTCTCCCGCTCCCGCTGGGTGAAGCACCCGGCGCCCCCCCCCTCCAGGGCATCGTGGATGAAGGCGTGACCGTCAAATCGCTCCCCCACCAGGGGGAGGAAGAGGGCGCCTGGGTCTGGCTTCCGGCTGTCAGTGAAGACGTGGGTGACGGTCTGGTCCAGGTCCCGGAACTCCCCCAGCAGGGTGCCGTCCACGGCTTCCAGAATCTCGCGGATGGTGATGGGCTCCATATCCTTCCTTCTCCTTCTCTCGCGGGTTCTCCCGGGCGGGCTCAGCGCCCCGCCCGGCGGGCGGCCAGGGAGGCGGTGAGGATGCGCTCACACAGCTCCGGGTAGCCGATGCCCACCGCCGCCGCCTCCTGGGGCAGGAGGCTGGTGGGAGTCATGCCGGGCAGGGTGTTGATCTCCAGCAGCCAGGGCGTACCGTCCCCGTCCACAATGAAGTCGGTCCGGGAGTACGCCGCCAGCCCCAGAAGCCGGTGGACCGCCAGGGCGGTCTCGCCCAGGCGGCGCTCCAGCTCAGGATCCACCGGGGCAGGGCAGACCTCCAGCGCCGCGCCGGGCTGGTACTTGTTCTCGTAGTCGTAAAAGCCCTGCTTGGGGATGATCTCGATGGAGGGCAGGGCCCGGTCCTCCAGAACCCCTACCTGAATCTCCCGGCCCTGGAGATACCTCTCGGCCAGGACCCGGCCGCCAAAGGCCAGACCCTGCTCCAGGGCCTCGGTGAGCTCCTGAGAGGTGTGGGCGATGGACACCCCGATGGAGGAGCCGCCGTCCATGGGCTTGACCACGCAGGGGAGGGGCAGCTCCCGGACCAGGGCGGGGATGTCAGCCCCGGTATAGGTGAGGAGCCGCCAGGGGGCGGTGGCAATCCCGGCCTGGGCGGCCAGGCGCTTGGTGAGGTCCTTGTCCATGGCGATGGCGCTTCCCAGATAGCCGGAGCCGGTGTAGGGGACGCCCATCAGGTCCAGGGCGGCCTGGACCCGGCCGTCCTCCCCGCAGGCGCCGTGGAGGGCCAGGAAGACGGCGTCCGCCGCAGCGCAGAGGTCCTGCACCCCGGGGCCGAACTGATTTTCGCCCGCCGCCCGCCGCCGGGCCTTGACCTCCGCCAGGTCGGGGGCGGCGTGGTCCACCTGCCGCCACGCCTGGGGCAGGGGGGCGTCGTAGAGGGCCTCAGGCGGCCCGGGCCAGTCCTCCAGGCCGAAGTAGAGGTCTACCAGGGCGGCCCGGTGGCCCCGGCTCCGCAGGGCCTCGGCGATCATGACCCCAGAGGACAGAGATACGTTCCGTTCGGGGCTCAGCCCCCCCGCCATGACGACGATCTTCATAGACAGAAGCTCCTTTTCCGGTTGAATGTTCTCTTTTTAAGGTATGCGCCCGGCGGCCGGGGGGATACCAGATGGGAGGGGTTTCTCATGCAGGACGATATTTTATCACAGGTATGGAAAAATCTCAAGCCCGGAGCGCGGGAACCCGCGACAAACGCATGAGTAAATAAAATGGGAACAAGTCCCCTTTTTCTGGTAAGATAACTCAAACTTCGCACCCTGAGAAAAATCCATAATACGTATCGAAAATCCAATTTTATTCGGATTATTCTTAAGATTATTCAACTTTCATTTCAAAGATGAGTAAAGGAGCTTACTTGCCCGAATCCAAATAGCCCCGCTTTCCGGGGATAAAAGCGGGGTGCGAAGTTTGAGTTAAATGAACCAAAAAGGGCATGTGAACGTCCCCTTTGAAATCGTCCATTTGTCCCATGTTTTTGACATCCAAATCATGGGGCCCGCCTTGTTTCAAACCAATTCAGCAGGGCCAAAAAGTTCTGAATCAGGGCAATCAAGGGGGGGGAGGAACTTGGTTCTTAAATAAAAAAGAGCCCGAGGCAGCGAAATTACCTCGGACTCCTAGGCGTCATGCTTCAGGGACATGGCGCCCCTTTGATGAGAAATGAGAGCAAAAGCGGGGGACTTACTTCAGCTCCACCTTGGCGCCGACTTCCTCCAGCTTCTTCTTGAGCTCCTCGGCCTCGTCCTTGGAGACACCCTCCTTGACAGCCTTGGGAGTGGCCTCCACCAGGCCCTTGGCCTCAGCCAGGCCCAGACCGGTGATCTCGCGGACGGCCTTGATGACCTTGATCTTCTCGGAGCCGACCTCGGCCAGCACCACGTCAAACTCAGTCTTCTCTTCAGCGGCGGGAGCGGTAGTGCCGCTGGTGGTGGGAGCGGTCATAGCGGCGGCGGACACGCCGAACTCCTCCTCCAGAGCGTGCACCAGCTCGGAGAGCTCCAGAACGGTCAGACCCTTGACCTCTTCAATGAGGGCGGTGATTTTCTCAGAAGCCATGATATGTTACCTCCTAAAAATACATTTGTAAACGAAAGGATGATGGGAAGGGGCCGCTTACTCGGCGGCGGGAGCCTCGGCGGGCTCGACAGATCCGCCCTTCTGCTCGCAGATGGCCTTCAGGACGATGGCCAGGCTGGTGATGGGGGCCAGCATGGTGCCCAGCACCTGGGCCTGGAGGACCTCCTTGCTGGGCAGCTCGGCCAGGGCCATGATCTCGTCCATGGAGAGGACCTTGCCGTCCATAAAGCCGGCCTTGATGGTGAACTTAGCGCCGTTGAACTGCTTGGAGAACTTGTTGATGACGCGCATGGGGGCGATGGGGTCGCCGTTGCTGAGGGCCAGGGAAGTGGTGCCGTTGAGCACGGAATCCATTTCCTCCATCCCCACGTTGTTGATGGCGAAACGGAGCAGGGTGTTCTTCACCACGGCGTAGTCCAGCTCGCTCTTGCGGCATTCGGTGCGCAGGGCGGTATCCTCGGCCACGGTGATGCCCTTGTAGTCCACCAGAACACCGCTGGAAGCGGCCTTCAGCTTTTCGGTCAGCTCGGCCACGATGGCCTGCTTCTCGCTCAGGACCTTTGCATTAGGCATGTGGGATTCACCTCCGAAATCAAAAATGCTGTTTCCGCGCTCAGAGCGCGAAAACAGCATAGGTCAGCACTAATACTGTATTCTCGGCAGGATTTACGGAGAAGGGCCACCTGCTGTCTCTGAACACGCAGAATATTATATCAGCCCGGACAGTCTATGTCAAGCAGAAAACTGTCCGGGACCGATATTTTTTCTTAGGTACGGCCGTCAGACGAGCTTGGCGCCGTTGACCTTCACGCCGGGGCCCATGGTGGAGGCCACGACACAGCTCTTGATATACTGGCCCTTGGCGGCGGCGGGCTTGGCCTTGATGATGGCGCCCATGAGGGCGTTGAAGTTTTCCGCCAGCTTCTCGGGGCCGAAGGAGACCTTGCCGATGGGGCAGTGGATGATGTTGGTCTTGTCCAGACGGTACTCCACCTTACCGGCCTTGATCTCGGTGACGGCCTTGGCCACGTCGGGGGTGACGGTGCCAGCCTTGGGGGAGGGCATCAGGCCCTTGGGGCCCAGGAGCTTACCCAGACGGCCCACCACGCCCATCATGTCGGGGGTGGCCACCACTACGTCGTAGTCAAACCAGTTCTCAGACTGGATCTTCTGGACCATGTCCATCTCGCCCACGAAGTCGGCGCCGGCGGCCTTGGCGGCCTCGGCCTTGTCGCCCTTGGCGAAGACCAGCACCCGCTGGGTCTTGCCGGTGCCGTGGGGCAGCACGATGGCGCCGCGGACCTGCTGGTCGGCGTGGCGGGAGTCCACGCCCAGCTTCACATGGAGCTCCACGGTCTCGTCGAACTTGGCGGGGGCGGTCTTCACCACCAGGGCCATGGCGTCGGCGGTATCGTAGAGCATGGACTTGTCGATCTGCTTGGCAGAATCGGTATATTTCTTGCCTCTGAACATCGTTTTCTGCCTCCTTCCCTTACTCTTCCACGGTGACGCCCATGGAGCGGGCGGTACCGGCGATCATGCTCATGGCGGCCTCGATGGAGGCCGCGTTCAGGTCGGGCATCTTGGTCTCGGCGATCTTCCGCAGGTCGTCCTTCTTGAGCTGGGCAACCTTGGTCTTGTTGGGCACGCCGGAGCCGGACTCGATGCCGCAGGCCTTCTTGATGAGCACGGCGGCGGGAGGGGTCTTGGTGATAAAGGTGAAGGAACGGTCGGCATAGACGGTGATGATGACGGGGATAATCATGCCCACGTCGTTCTTGGTCCGCTCGTTGAACTCCTTGGTAAAGGCGGCGATATTGACGCCGTGCTGGCCCAGGGCGGGGCCAACCGGGGGAGCGGGAGTCGCCTTGCCGGCCGGAATCTGCAGTTTGACGTAACCAGTTACTTTCTGTGCCACAATGAGCACCTCCTACGAATAATGTGGTTGGAACGGGATGCCCGAAGCATCCCTCCCACTTGTGCCTTGACAGCGGGGCGGGGGTCCGCCCGTTGAGAGAGCGGCGGCACACCGCCGGAACGGTCCTCTCAGCTCTGGACCGGCTCCACCTGGTCCAGCTCCAGCTCCACCGGGGTCTCCCGGCCGAACATGGAGACCACCACGCGGACCTTGCTGCGGTCCAGGTCAATCTCCTCCACGGTCCCCAGGAAGGACTCCAGGGCGCCGTCGGTGATCTTTACGGTGTCGCCCACCTGATAGGAGACCACCACCTCGCGCTTTTCCACGCCCAGGGCGGCAATCTCCTCCTCCGTGAGGGGGATCGCCTTGTCTCCGGAGCCCACAAAGCCCGTGGCGCCCCGGACGTTGCGGACCAGGTGCCAGGTCTCGTCGGTCATCACCATCTTCACCAGCACATAGCCGGGGAACACCTTGCGCTCCACCACCTTTGGGCCGTTGTCGGTGATCTCGGTGACCGTCTCCAGGGGGATCTTCACCTCATGGATGAGATCGTGCATGTTGCGGTTTTCCACATGCTTTTCAATGGTGGCCTTCACGGTGTTCTCATACCCGGAATAGGTATGAACCACATACCACTTTGCGCTATCTGACATGACCGCGCCCTCTTAACCCCGGAACAAGTCCAGCAGGGCGGAGATGATGGCGCCGGCCAGCCAATCGAAGATCCAGATGAAGATACCCACCACGATGACGCAGGCGATGACGGTGAGCGTGTTGTTGACGGTCTGCTTGGACGTGGGCCACACGACCTTCTTCAGCTCACTTTTCATCTCGCGGAACCACCGGGCGATACGCTGGAAAGCGCCGGGCTTCTCGTCCTTCTTGGCCTTCTTTTCCGCCTTGGCAGGTTTGGAAGAGGCAGGGACGTTGGAGCCGGTCTTCTGGATCTTCTCGTTCTCAGACATTCAGTTTCACCCTTCCTTCTTGTGACACTTCCGCAATACTCATCACTTGGTCTCTGTGTGGAGCGTGTGCTTCCTGCAGAAGGGGCAGTACTTGTTTCTCTCCAGACGGTCAGGAGTGTTCTTCTTGTTCTTGTTGGTGACATAGTTGCGCTGTTTGCACTCGGAGCATCTGAGGGTGATCTTAACCCGCGCACCAGCTTTTGCCATGTTTCGGCACCTCCTTGTATGGTTCGGGCCCAACAAAAAATGCCGGGCCCGGCTCTGCCGAATCCCAGCATGTCAAAAGGAAGGTACGGGAAGAAGCCCGTCCCCTTTCCAAACACGGCAGGTTCGGCACGATCGGCCTCCCTATGTCCTCCAGGGGAGGGGAAGGGTTTGCGCCCATTACACCGTAAAAATGCGCACAAAAAAAGAGCCCTTTTTCATAGGTGGTATTAGACTATCACAGCCGCAGTCAAAAGTCAAGCATGATTTTCTGGCCTTGACAAGGGTTCCCCTGGGCATATATAGTGGTGGGGAAAGGAGCGGAGGATATGAGGATCATGGCCATTGACTACGGCGATGCCCGGACCGGCGTCGCCATCTCCGACCCCACAGGGCTGCTGGCGGGGCGCACCGAGGTCATCCACAGCCGCCGGCCGGAGGAGGTATGCGCCCAAATCGCCCGCATGGCGGCGGAAGCCGGCGTGGAGGAGCTGGTGCTGGGCCTTCCCCGGAACATGGACGGCACCGAGGGCCCCCGTGGGGAGCTCTGCCGGGCCTTCGGGAAGACCCTGGAGGCGGCTGTGGGGCGGCCCGTGGTACTCTGGGACGAGCGGCGCACCACCATCGAGGCACACGGCATCCTCCACGCCGGGGGCAGGCGGATGAAGCAGCACCGGAGGACGGTGGATGCCGTGGCGGCCTCCCTGATTCTGGAGGGCTACCTGACCCGGAAGCGTCTGGAGGGCGAAGCAGGGGAGGGGATATGACATGGGGAACCGCCATCGCCTCTTCACCTGGAAGGACCCCTATGACGTGGCGGGGACGGAGGACCTCTTTGTGGCCGCCATGCGGGACAGCTGCACCTTCCACTATGCCCACTGTCCCGAGTACCGGGCCATTCTGGACCACTTCGGCTTCCGGCCGGAGGGGCTCCAGACCCCGGCGGACCTGGCGGACCTGCCCTTCCTCACCACCCTGTACCTGAAATCCCACCAGCTCTTCTCCCTGCCGCAGTCGCGGATGCTCATCCGGGCCACCTCCTCGGGCACCCGGGGGAAGAAGAGCGTAATCGGCTTTGAGGCCGGGGGGCTGTGGGCGGGCGTTCACATGGTGCTGCGGATACTGCGCTACCACCACTTTCTCTCCCCGGTGCCCACCAACTACCTTATCCTGGGCTACCAGCCCCACAAGAGCAATCAGACCGCCGTGGCCAAGACGGCCACAGGCTACACCTATATCACCCCCGCCATCCACCGGGAGTACGCCCTGAAATATGGGAAGGAGGGCTACTATGTGGACTTCGAGGGTCTGATCCGGGCCCTGGAGCGCTATGCCCGCTCCCGGTTTCCCACCCGGTTTATGGGCTTTCCCTCCTACACCTACTTTCTGATGGAGGAGCTGGAGCGGCGGGGCCTGCGGTTTCCACTGCCTAAGGGCTCCAAGATCTTCCTGGGGGGTGGCTGGAAGCAGTTCTACCGGGAAAAGGTGGACAAGGAGACCTTCTACGCCAAGGCCTGGGAGCGCTTTGCCATCCCGGAGGCGCACGTCTATGAGTCCTTCGGTGCGGTGGAGCACCCCATCTATTACGCCGACTGCCGCAACCACCACTTCCATGTGCCGGTCTACAGCCGGGTTATCATCCGGGACGTCCAGACGCTCCAGCCGGCGCCATGGGGGACGGTGGGACTGGTAAATCTTCTGACCCCCATGCTCAAAAGCGTTCCGGTGCTGAGCATCATGACTGACGACCTGGGGGTTCTCCACGAAGGGACGGACTGCGGCTGCGGCGCTGTCTCCCCCTGGCTGGAGATCATCGGCCGGGTGGGAATGACCGGCATCAAAACCTGCGCCGCCGGCGCCGATGAGCTGAGAAAGGGGATGGGCCTGTGATCCTGGCCAACGGCGTCCTCCGGCCCACGGAGGAGCAGAATACCCTCCTGGAGGGGCTGGGGGCGGAGATCTCCCAGGTCCTCCGGCGCCCCCCGCCCCCGGCGGAGGTGGTGATCGCCGCCTGCGACGCCCTGGCCGGGCGGCTGCTGGCGGGGGAGTTCGACGGCCTCTTGGCCTCCCTGGGCCTGGAGGAGCGCTTTACCCGGGAGCAGGTCCGCTCCGCCGCCGCCCTGATGCGCCGGGACAGCCTGGAGTACAAGCTGGAGCTGGAGCTGGGCCGGGACTTCACCGCACCCCGCCGCCTGGAGCCGCCCCACGCCAGGCTGTCCTTCACCCGGCAGGTGCTGCCCCTGGGGGTCCTCTTCCACATCGCCGCCGGGAATGTGGACGGGCTGCCCGCCTACAGTGTGGTGGAGGGGCTCCTCACCGGCAACGTCAACCTTCTGAAGCTGCCCCAGGCCGACCAGGGGCTCTCAGTGCTGCTGCTGAAGGCCCTGGTGGACCAGGCCCCGGAGCTGGCCCCCTATGTCTGGGTCTTCGACACCCCATCCGACGACCTCCCGGCCATGAAGCGCATGGCGGAGCTCTCCGACGGCATTGTGGTGTGGGGCGGAGAGGGGGCGGTCTCCGCCGTTCGGAGCCTGGCCCCCCAGGGGAGCAAGCTCATCGAGTGGGGCCACAAGCTCAGCTTTGCCTATGTGACAGCGGGGGGACGGAGCCCGGAGGCCCTCTCTGCCCTGGCCCGGCACATTCTCACCACTCGGCAACTCTTGTGCAGCTCCTGCCAGACCATCTTCCTGGAAACTGGGGACGGGGAGGAGGTTCTGGCCTTCTGCCGGAGCTTTCTGCCGGTGCTGGAGGCCGCCGCCCGGGAGGCTCCGCCTCTGGACCCTGGCTCAGCGGCCCAGGTGACCCTGGCCCTCTACACCCGCACCCTGGAGGAGGCCGCCCACAGCGATGGGCGGCGGCTTCTGCGGGGGGAGGGGTGCTCCCTCACCGCCTGCACCGACGGGGAGCTGGAGCTCTCCTATCAGTCCGGCAACCCCCTGGTGAAGCCCCTGCCCCGGGCACAGCTCTTCTCCATGCTCCGGCGGCACAAGGGGGTCCTCCAGACGGCGGGGCTCCTCTGCGCCCCGGAGGAGCGGGAGGAGTTGGCTCTGCTCCTCCTCCGGGCGGGGGTGGTCCGGGTCACCGGACCGGGGGAGATGAGCCGTTCCACCTGCGGGGACGCCCACGACGGGGAGTATCCCCTCCGGCGCTACACCCGGATCACCGAGCGCTAGATGATTTTCGGAAGAGCTCCCGGAGGCCGATGACCAGGAGGAAGCCCCCGAAGCACCGGCGCAGCAGGGTTACATCCAGAGCGGTGGCGGCCCAGGCCGCCGCCGCAGTGCCCGCCAGTCCGGCCAGGATGGCGGGCATTGCTGTTTTTTTGTCCACAAATCCGTTTCGGAAGTGGGCGGGCAGGGCGGTGGCGGCAGTGGGGAGGAAGTAGAGCAGGTTGATGCCCTGGGCCAGGTGCTGCTCCACGCCGGCGAAAGCTGTCATATAGATGAGCAGCAGGGTGCCGCCCCCCACGCCGAAGCCGGAGAGGACCCCGGTGACCGCCCCGGCCGCCAGGGAGACCAGCCAGCTCACAGGGCCAGCAGGGCCCGGACGCCCCCGTAGAGGATCAGCAGGGCAAAGCCCCGCCGGAGCCAGTCCATATTCAGCCGCCGGAAGACTCTGCCGCCAATCCAGCCCCCGGCCAGCCCCCCCAGCAGGTATGGGAGGGCGGTGGACAGGTCCAGCCCGCCCCGGAAAAAATAGATGGCCGAGGAGAGGGCGCAAAGGGGCAGGATGATGGCCACTGAGGTGGCGAAGGCCCGCCGCTGGTCCAGTCCGCACCGCCCGGTGAGGAGGGGCACCAGCACCATGCCCCCTCCGCCGCCGAAAAAGCCGTTGGCGATGCCCGCCAGCCCCCCCGCCACGGCGGGGGCCAGCCAGGGCCGCTTCTTTTCCATAAAAAGCCTCCCTCCTGGGCCTAGTATGGCGAAGGAGGGAGGCTTTTATGCGGGAAAAGGGAGCTTGCGGGCAAAGGGCCATCAGTCGAAGGGGACCACCCAGTTGGGGTCCCGGTAGGCGGCAAAGCACAGGGCGATCTGCTCCGTGGTGGTTTTCTCCTCCGCCAGGGGCGGAAGCCGGTCCAGGGAAAACCACCCGCTGTCCAGGGTCTCCAGGTTGGGGCGGAACTGCCCGCCCAGGGCCCGGCAGAGGACAAAGACCTTGCAGATGCCGTGGAGATAGGGGGGAGGGTTTCGGAGGTTGCGGTCCTGAAGGGCGATGAGGCGCAGGGCCTCCGCCTCCAGGCCAGCCTCCTCCAGCACCTCCTTGACGGCGTTGGAGCGGACCGACAGGTTCTCATCTACCCAGCCCCCGGGCAGGGCCCAGCGACCGTCCCGCTCCTGGACCAAAAGGATGGCATCTCCCTGGAACAGGGCGGCCCGGGTCTCCAGCTTGGGGGTCTGATAGCCCGACTCCCCGCAAAAGAGGTCCGTGACCCGCTCCAGGGGGAGGCCGGAGCCCTCCGCCGCCATTTCGGCGGAGATCTCCCGGATGCGCTGGAAGCGCTCCCGGTCAAAGGGGTCTGTGGAGTATGTCAGCCCGGCCTGGGCCATGGTCTGGAGCTCCCGGGCCCAGTCCGTCCACCGGGGCAGCGGCTTTGTCATACGTCTGCCCTCCCTTCGGCGGTGAGGTCCCGGACCACCTCGGCGGCCAGCAGGAGGCCGGCGGCGGCGGGAACCCACATGACGCTGCCCGGAATGCTCCGGCGGCCGGGGGGCGGCGTTTCCCCGGCGGGAAGGGCGGGGGTCCGCGCCATCTCCGGGGACCAGACCACCTTGTGGTGGAGGATGTCCCGCTTCCGCAGCTCCTTGCGGACCACCCGGGCCAGGGGACAGCCCTGGGTTTGGGAGAGGTCGGAGACCCGCAGCAGGGAGGGGTCCAGCTTGTTCCCGGTGCCCAGGGCGGAGATCACGGGTATCCCCCGGGCCAGGGCCTGTTCGATGAGGTCCAGTTTGCAGCTCACCAGGTCGATGGCGTCTACAATATAGTCGCAGCGCCGGGCGAAGAAGGCCTCCCGGGCAGCGGCCTCATACCGCCCCTGGACGGGGTGGACCTGGCAGCCGGGAGCGATGTCCCGGACCCGGATGGCCATGGCCTCAGCCTTGGGGAGGCCCAGAGTGGACTCCAGAGCCTCGGCTTGGCGGTTGAGATTGGAGCGCTCCACCTTGTCCTGGTCCATGAGGGTGAGCTCCCCCACGCCGGAGCGGGCCAGGGCCTCGGCGCACCAGCTCCCCACGCCCCCCAGGCCCAGGACGCAGACGTGGGCGGCGGAAAGACGCGCCATCGCCGCCCGGCCCAGGAGCATCTCGGTACGAAGAAAACGAGGGTCCATCGAAAAACCTCCTAAAGAAGACCTGCCCCCGGAGGCGGGTCCTCCGGGGGCGGGAAGGGAATTTGGCGCTCAGCCCAGCAGAGCCAGGGTCTTTTCATCGCTGGCGATGGGGTAGGCGGTCTCAATCTCCTCGGTCCAGGCGCTCATGTCCTCGCCCCGCAGGGTGTTGGTGACGGTGTAGTGCCACAGCAGCTCGTTCTGGGCGTCCAGGTACATAATGTGCCAGCCCTGCTGGCCGGACTGGGTGTTCTCCACAAGGCCGGTGTCGCCCACCTGGCGGCCGCCGGCGAAGCACCAGTCCAGGAAATCGGTGAAGAAGCTGGTGCTCGGGGTGACATGCTCATAGAGTCCGCCGTTGGTGTTGGAGCCGAGGTCGTCGGAATACTCCTCCGCCAGGGCGGCAAAGGCCTCAGCGGTCTGCTCACCGGCGTTGAACTGGTCCAGGATGGCCTGGGCCTGGTCCTGGGCGGCCTGGAGGGCCTCGTCGGTGGGGGCGTCGGCGCCCTCCGCCACCTCAGCCTGGATGAGGATGTGCCGCACGTTCACATCGCCCCAGCTCTCCTCGTCCAGATAGCGGTCCTGGAAGCGGAGGACCCAGTAGCCGCTGTCGGCCACCTCAATGGTGGTCAGGTCGCCGCTCTCCCGGGCGGCGTCGGTGAGCCATTCGGCGCAGTCGGCGTTGAGGCTGTTGGCGAGGCTGGAGCCCAGCTCGGTGGTCTCATAGGAGACGGGCTCCGTCTCTTCGGTCTCCCCGGTGGTTGCGGCGTCCCCAGCGGCACCGTCCGTGGTCTCGGCGCTCCCGGCGGCCTCGGCGGCCAGGGAGTCGAAATCGCCGCCATTCTCCAGATCCTGAATCATCTGATCGGCGATGGCCTGGGCGTCCGCCATGGCGGCGGTGGTCTCCTCCTCGGTGGGCTCTACGGTGCTGCCGGTGTCGTCGGTGGTGCTCTCTGCGGAGCCGTCGATAAAGACGGCGGAGTAGGTGAAGGTGTCCAGCTCGCCGGCGTGCTCCTCGTAGTAGGCCTGGACCTCGGACTCCTCATAGGTCAGGGCGTTCCGATGGTCGTTGTAGTACTCCTGGGCCAGGGTATCCATGGTCAGGCAGTCCCGCAGAATCCCCTCGGTCATATAGGGACCGTAGGCGTTGCGGATATAGGCGGTGAAGGAGAGTCCGCTCTGGGCGGCGTAGGTCCTCAGGTTGGAGATGGTCTCATCTACAGAGGCGGCTCCCTCCTCAGAGAGGGTGAAGCCGTCAGCCTCAGCAGCGGCGGCCAGGGCGGCGGTACTGTGGAGGCTGTCCAGGGCGTTCTGCCGGAGGGTGGCCTCGTCCATGGCGATGCCGTACTGGTTGTACATATTGGCAGTGGGGTAGTAATAGTAGCCCATCTCGGCCACGGTGTAGTCCCGGCCGTTGACAGTGGCCACGGGTTTACCCTTTTCCAAAATGCCGGAGTGCCACACCAGCAGGGCGATGACCAGCACGGCGATGACCACGCCGGTGACCGTATAGAGGATGGTCCTGGTGCGGGCCTTGCCGGCTTCGGCCGCCTCCCGGCGCTGCTTTTCCGTGGGGCCGTTGGCCGCAGAGGCCATTCGCTGTTTCTTCTCTCTGGAAGCGCTCATTTCTGTCGTTCAGTCCTCTCAAATATAGTGCTGTGGTGACTCAATGTTGCATTATACAGGAAAGAAATCCGGCTTGCAAGCCCCAATCTGCTCCACCGGGGGAATTGAGGCCCTCTTTTTACAGAAAATTCACGTTTATCCCTCCGGTGTCTGGAGCGCCCGCAGAGGCTTTTCGCAGCATATGCAGGGGATGGGAGATATGTTTTCTGCATTTGCAAAAATATTCTTGACAAAGGGCTTTTGCAAATGTAGAATAAAACTGCAGAAGGCTTCTGCAAATGCAAATCTATAGACAAGAAGGGGGTCCGCTGTATGGGCGTACAGGGACGGCTGCCGGAGTCGGAGCTGGACATCATGCTGGTCATCTGGGCCAAGGGAAGAGGGGTCACCGCCCCCGCCATTCTGGAGGCCCTGGAGCGGCCCCTCACGGCCAGCGCCCTCCACAGCTACTTAAAACGATTGGAGGAGAAGGGCTTCCTCACCTGCCGGAAGGAGGGGAAGACCAACCGCTACACCCCCCTGGTGAGCCGGGAGGCATACCAGCGCAGCGAGGGGCGGAGCTTTCTGGACAAGCTCTACGGCGGTTCCCTCTCCCGGTTTGCCGCCGCCCTCTATGACGGCGCTCCGGTGGACCGGGAGGAGCTTCAGGCCCTCCAGGCGCTGCTGGACAGCCTTCGGGAGGAGGGGCGGTGATGGCCGGGCTGGTCCAGCGGCTGGGGGAGCTCTCCCTCACCACCTCGGTGGTGCTGCTGCCCCTGCTGCTCCTGTCGGGACAGTTGGAGCGGCGCTACCGGGCTGAGGGCCGGGTCCTGCTGTGGCTGCTGCTGGCCCTGTGGCTCCTGCTGCCGGTGCGGTGGGCGCCGCCGGAGGCGGCTGTCCTCAGCCTCCCCGCGCCCCAGCCGGCCCAGGTCTGGGGAGAGGGGGAACCTGAGGACTGGAGGGTCCCTCAGGCCCCGGCTTCCACGCCGGAGACGCCCGACCCGGCCTGGCGGTGGGAGGAGGCTGTTCCGTGGCTGTGGCTGGCGGGGTGCGGCGGGCTGCTGTTGTGGCAGAGCGCGGGGGCGCTGTTGGTCCGCCGGAGGCTCCTGCGGGGGGCGGAGGAGAAGCCAGAGGACCAGATCCTCCTGGCCCGGCTGTGGCATGGGGAACATGGGCCGCCCCGGGTCCTCCGCACGGAGGCGGCAGGGCCACCCCTGTCCCTGGGGCTCCTCCGGCCTGTGGTGGTGCTGCCCCCGGACCTGGCAGGGGAGGAGGCCGAGCTGGTCCTCCGCCACGAGTTGGCCCACATCCGCCGCCATGACCTGTGGGCCAAGGCCCTGCTGAACCTGGCCAACGCCGCCCACTGGTTCAACCCCCTGGTGTGGTGGATGGTCCGACGGGCGGGGCGGGACCTGGAGCTGCGCTGTGACGACGCCGTGGTGGCGGGGCAGGACGCCGCCTTCCGCCACCGCTATGGCGGGGTGCTGCTGGGCTGGGCCGCCCGGACGCCGGCGGGCTCCCGGTGCGCCGCGCCCCTAAGCGGAGGGGCGCGAGAGATGAAAGGACGGATTATGAACCTGTTTACCGCTAAGAAGACGGGGGTCCTGCTGACAGGCCTGTGCCTGTGCGCGGCCATGCTCCTGGGAATCCTGGTAACCTTCGGCCGGGCCCAGGCCCAGACGGAGGATATGACGGCCCAAGAGGCCCTGGACGCCCTGGGGGAGAGTGTGGCTCTATCTGACAAGGAATTTTCCTTCACGATACCTGCGGGCTACCAGCCGGACACGGACTGGCTGATCCAGGTCTCCGGCCGGTACAAGGGAGAGAACGGCATGTCCATGAGCCTCCATCTGGTGGACAACGACGGCACCCAGGGCCGGTGGAAGGCAGGGGAGAGGTATGTCTTCGACCTGACGGACGATGACCTGACCCATATGGAGCTGACCCTGTGGGCCTGGCTTCCCGACGAGTCTGGAGAGGTTCTAGAGCTGCAAGTGGAATTCCTTTACAGTGTTGTGTCCGCAAAGGGATCAGAAGAGACAGCCCAGAAAATTTCGGCCCAGGAGGAGACACTTCAGTGGCCCCTGCCGGGCTATACCGAGGTAAGTATGATCTTTGGTACCCGGGTCCACCCCATTTCCGGGCGGACCACCAGCCATGACGGGGTGGATATCCCGGCCCCCAGCGGCGCCCCAGTGCTGGCGGCGGCCTCCGGCCAGGTGGCCGAGGCCGGTTGGGACAGTAGCGATGGCAGCTATGTGCTCCTGACCCACGAGGGAGACAGAACCACCCGGTATTGCCACCTCTCCCAGGTGTCCGTGGCGGCGGGGGAGACGGTGACAGCCGGACAGGCCATCGGCGCGGTGGGGGCCACCGGAATGGCCACCGGGCCCCATCTGCACCTGGAGGCCGCCGTGGGCGGGACCTTTGCGGACCCCCTGGCGCACTATCCCTCCATGACCTTTACCTACCGCTGATTGTAACGCATCTTTCCTTCTCTATTGTGTGCCAGGTGGAAGGGCTCTGATCGGGCCCTTCCACCTGGCTATATTTGGAGGAGGCTCCTCCGCAGCCAGAAGAAGGGTGGGAGGGACGCCCGATTTCACCCGCTTGTGCACGCTGGGAAATAGTAGTATAATGAGGGACAACAGACCGGGCAGAGAGGGGGCGCGGGCATGGCAAAGCCGCAGAGGAAGAAAAAGGCGTGGTACAAGCTGGACAACGCGGCCATGATGTACTCCGCCATTCAGCGGGAGAACTACTCGGCCATTTACCGCTTCTCCGCCGTCATGACCGAGCTGGTGGACCCGGAGGCCCTCCAGCGGGCCATCGACAAGACCATGCCCCGGTTCCCCACCTTCCGGGTACGCATCAAGCGGGGTGTGTTCTGGTACTACTTTGAGCCCAACGACGCCCCCGGCCCCTTCGTCAAGGAGGATATGAAGAATCCCTGTCAGCCCGTCCGCTTCTGGGAGGACAACGGCTGGCTCGTCCGCTTTTTCTACTACGGCCGCCGCATTTCGCTGGAGGTCTTCCACGCCCTGGCCGACGGCGCGGGGGCCCTGACCCTTCTGCGGACTCTGCTGGCGGTCTACCTCCGGGAGCGGGGCTGGGCAATCCCCAATACCGGCGGAGTGCTGGACATCACCCAGCCGCCCCCAGCGGAGGAGGGGGAGGACGCCTACTTCCGCTATGCCAAGTCCCGGGTCCGCCGGGGCATGGGGGAACGGAAGGCATACCAGAACACCGGGACCCCGGAGCCCTTCTACACCCTGAATGTCACCATGGGGCTCCTGCCCCTGGACCGGCTCCGGGCGGCGGCCAAGGGCTACGGCGCCTCGGTGACGGAATACCTCTCTGCGGTGCTCATCGCCTCCATCCTGGCCCGGCAGCGCCGGGAGGGGCGGCGGCGGGAGCTGCCGGTAGCCCTGGCGGTGCCTATCAACCTCCGGCCCCATTTTCCCTCCCGGACCCTGCGGAATTTCATCCTCACCGTCCGGCCCTCCATCGACCCGGAGCTGGGGGAGTACACCTTTTCGGAGATCGTCTCCCAGGTCCACCACCATATGCGCCTGCACATCACACGCCAGGAGATGCAGGCGGTCATCACCCGCAACGTGATGCTCCAGAAGAACAAGTTTCTCCAGCTGGCGCCGGCCCCCCTGAAAAACCTGAGCATGGCCCTCAGCTACCGGCTGGTGGGCTGCCGGCCCTACTCCACCACCTACACCAACCCGGGCGCCTTTCCGGTTCCGCCGGAAATGGCCCCCCACATCCAGCGCATGGAGGTCATCCTGGGCCAGTCCTACACGCCCCGGGCCAACTGTGCCTCCATCAGCTACGGCAACACCATGGAGATCACCTTCGCCGGAACGGTGAAGGAGACCGACGTGGAGCGGGATTTTTTCCGGCACCTGGTCCGGGAGGGCATCCCTGTCAAAGTCATCTCCAACCGGGAGGAGTGAAGTCCGATGTCCTACTGTGTCAACTGCGGCGTGGAGCTGGACCCCACGGCCCGGGCCTGTCCCCTGTGCCACACCCCGGCAGTGAACCCCAACCAGCCGGTGGACACCGCCCTTCCGCCCCCCTTTCCCAGCCGCCGGGAGGAGGTCCAGCCGGTGAGCAAGAAGGAGCTGGCCCTGCTGCTCAGCGCCATGATGGGCTCGGTGGCGGTGTGCTGCGGCCTGCTCAACCTCTTTTTCCTCCACTCCAGCCGGCCCTGGTCCCTCTATGTCATCGGGGCGGCGGCCATGCTGTGGATCTGGCTGGTGCCTCCCCTGGTGCTCCGGCGGATGCCCCTGTGGATCCGGCTGGGCCTGGACGCCTGCGCCGTGGGGGTGTATGTCTACCTCATCTCCATTGACCTGCGCGGCCTGGACTGGTATCTGGGGCTGGCCCTGCCCATCGTCCTCACCGGCGGGGCCATCGTCATGGCCCTGGGACTGGTCCTGAGCAGCGGGCGGTCTATCCTCACCAGCGTCACCCTTATCATCGGGGCCGTGGGGCTCTTCCTCATGGGC
Organism: uncultured Intestinimonas sp.; assembly: GCF_944387725.1. Classification (GTDB taxonomy): domain Bacteria; phylum Bacillota; class Clostridia; order Oscillospirales; family Oscillospiraceae; genus Intestinimonas. Next base: position 37,781 of record NZ_CALXGA010000005.1, read on the forward strand.
ATCGAGTTTTTCGTGGACCGCTGGCTCACGGAAACCTACCAGCCCGGCTGGTCCCTGGTGGTGGCCGCCGTCTGCGTGGCCCTGATGGTCCCCCTTATCGTGGTCCGCCGCCGTCCCGCCCTCCGGGATGAGGTCCGCAGGCGGTTCCATCTTTAAAATGGCGGCGGGGGAAAATCCGGGCAGACGCCGTCCATTCTGGGGGCAGGGGAGCTGACAGGCCGATAATATTCATAATATACCGTATATTTATGAATGATATAGGGAGAATATACGAGAAATTTCGGAGGCAATTCGCATATTTATGCGAATTGCCTCTTGCATTTTTCCCGGGGAGGTGGTACACTGTCTCCAACATTGAAGGACACGGAGGGTTTTTGCCATGATCGACCACAGCAGCATCAAAAAAGTCGTGCTCGCCTATTCCGGCGGGCTGGATACATCCATCATCATCCCCTGGCTCAAGGAGAACTACAACAACTGTGAGGTGGTGGCGGTCTCCGCCGACGTGGGCCAGGGCTCCGAGCTGGACGGCCTGGAGGAGAAGGCCATCCAGACCGGGGCTTCGAAGCTCTACATCGAGGACCTTACCGACGAGATGGTGGATGAGGTGATCATCCCCTCCATGAAGATGGGGGCCAAGTACGAAAACTATCTTCTGGGCACCGCCTTTGCCCGGCCCATCATCGCCAAGCGGCTGGTGGAGATCGCCAAAAAGGAGGGGGCCGACGCCATCTGCCACGGCTGCACCGGCAAGGGCAACGACCAGGTGCGCTTTGAGCTGGCCATCAAGCGCTTCGCCCCGGAGATGAAGATCATCGCCCCCTGGCGGGAGTGGGATATCAAGGGCCGGGACGAGGAGATCGACTACGCCGAGGCCCACAACATCCCCCTGAAAATCAGCCGGGAGACCAACTATTCCAAGGACAAGAACCTCTGGCACCTCTCCCACGAGGGTCTGGACCTGGAGGACCCTGCCAACGAGCCCCTGTATGAGAAGGAGGGCTTTTTGGAGATGGGCGTGAGCCCCCTGGCCGCCCCGGACAAGCCCACCTATGTGACCCTGGACTTTGTCAAGGGCGTGCCTGTGGCCATCGACGGGGAGAACATGAAGGCCAGCGACATCATCCGCAAGCTGAATAAGCTGGGCGGGGAGAACGGCATCGGCCTGCTGGACATTGTGGAAAACCGCCTGGTGGGCATGAAGGATCGGGGGGTCTATGAGACGCCGGGGGGCACCATCCTCTACCACGCCCACGAGGCTCTGGAGATGATCACCATTGACAAGGATACCGCCCACATGAAGGCCAAGCTGGCGGTGGACTTTGCGGACCTGGTCTACAACGGCAAGTGGTTCACCCCCCTTCGGGAGGCCCTGTCCGCTTTCGCGGACAAGACCCAGGAGCACGTCACCGGCACGGTGAAGCTCAAGCTCTACAAGGGCAACATCATCAACGCCGGCATCACCTCTCCCGAGAGCCTCTACTCTGAGGAGCTGGTGACCTTTGAGGAGAGCGACTACAACCAGGACGACGCTACTGGCTTCATCAATCTGTGGGGTCTGCCGGACACGGTCCAGGCCCTCCGGGAACAGGGGAAGCTGAAGTAAAGACCGAAACGAACTTGGCCGGGCCGCCGAGCACACGCCGCCCTCCGGGGCCGGCGCCCTCGACGGCCCGCCTTCATCGCTTGCAAGGAGTGTGTAACGGATGAAATTATGGGCAGGCCGCTTCCAGAAGGAGACGGATACGGCAGTCAATGACTTTAACTCCTCCATCACCTTTGACGCTCGGCTCTACCGGGAGGACATTCGGGGCTCCATCGCCCACGCCGCCATGCTGGGCCGGCAGGGCATTATCGAGGAGCACGAGGCTGAGAAGATCATCCAGGGCCTCCAGGCCATTCTGGCCGACATCGAGGCCGGACAGGTGGAGTTCTCCGTGGAAAACGAGGACATCCACATGAACATTGAAACCATGCTCACCCAGCGCATCAGCGACACGGGCAAGCGCCTCCATACCGCCCGGAGCCGCAACGACCAGGTGGCTGTGGACTTCCGCCTCTATGTCAAGGAAAAAATTCCCGACATCATAGGCATGATTCTGAACCTGGAAAAGGTTCTGATCAAAAAGGCGGAGGCCAATCTGGACACCGTCATGCCGGGCTATACCCACCTCCAGCGGGCCCAGCCCACCACCTTTGCTCACTATATGATGGCCTACGCCAACATGCTCAGGCGGGATGTCACCCGGCTGGAGGACTGTCTGGAGCGGATGGACGAGTGTCCCCTGGGGGCTGGGGCCCTGGCCACCTCCACCTACCCGGTGGACCGGTTCCAGACGGCCCGGGCCCTGGGCTTTGCCAAGCCCACCGACAACTCCCTGGACTCGGTCTCCGACCGGGACTTTGCCATCGAGTTCACCTCGGCCCTGTCCATCCTCATGATGCACCTGTCCCGGTTCTCCGAGGAGATCATCCTCTGGTGTTCCTGGGAGTTCAAGTTTGTGGAGCTGGACGACGCCTACTCTACCGGCTCCTCCATCATGCCGCAGAAGAAGAACCCAGACGTGGCCGAGCTGGTCCGGGGCAAGACAGGGCGGGTATATGGCTCGCTCATCACCCTTTTGACCTTGATGAAGGGCCTCCCTCTGGCCTATAATAAGGACATGCAGGAGGACAAGGAGCCCGTTTTTGACGCCATTGACACAGTGGAGCAGTGCCTGCCGGTCTTCGCCGCCATGGTGGACACCCTGACGGTGAAGCAGCGGAATATGCAGAAGGCGGCGGCCGGCGGCTTCATCAACGCCACCGACTGCGCCGACTATCTGGTGAAGCAGGGCCTGCCCTTCCGGGACGCCTATATGATTGTGGGCCGGCTGGTCCATATGTGCCTCAAAACAGGGGAGACCCTGGACACTCTGCCCCTGAAGGACTTCCAGTCGGTCTCCGGGGCCTTTGGTCCCGACGTCTACCAGGCCCTGGAGCTCAAGACCTGTGTGGGGGGAAGAAAGGTCTACGGCGGCCCCGCGCCGGACTCCGTGAAAACGCAGATCGAGCACATCAAGGAGTTTGTGGAGGCGCGTTCGTAAACCAAGGGCCGCCGGAGAGCTGCCCGCCTTTGGCGGGCCGCGCCGGGCGGCGCGGGTATGCAAAACATACCAGAATCAGAATTTCGTTTCGCAGAGAGGAAGCGTCAAATATGAGCGAAAAGCCAAAGGTATTCATTGACGGCCAGGAGGGGACCACCGGCCTGCAAATTTACCAGCGGCTGGGGGAGCGGGAGGACATACAACTCCTCCTCATTGACCCGGAGAAGCGGAAGGACCCGGCGGAGCGCAAAAAGTGCTTAAACGCCGCCGACCTGGTCTTCCTCTGCCTGCCCGACGACGCGGCCCGGGAGGCAGTGGAGATGATCGAGAACGGGGACACCCGGGTCATTGACGCATCCACCGCACACCGCACAGCGGCGGGCTGGGTCTACGGCTTCCCCGAGCTGAACCCCGGCCAGCGGGAACGCATTCGGACGGCGAAACGGGTGGCCAATCCCGGCTGTCACGCCACAGGTTTTATCAGCGCGGTCTACCCCCTGGTGGCCGGCGGGACGCTGCCAGTGGATTATCCCCTGTCCTGCTTCTCTCTCACCGGCTACTCCGGGGGCGGGAAGAAGATGATTGCCCAGTACGAGGGGGCGGATAAGGGGGAGGCGCTGTTCAGCCCCCGCGTCTACGGCCTGAACCAGTCCCACAAGCATCTGCCCGAGATGCAGAAAGTCTGCGGCCTGACCCTGGCCCCGATCTTCTGTCCCGTTGTGGATGACTATTACAAGGGCATGGCCACAACGGTCTGCCTGCACAACAGTCTGGAGCTGCTCCAATACGGCGGCTGTGCCCAACAGGTCTGGGAGGAGCTGTCCGAGCACTACCGGGACCAGACCCTGGTGCGGGTGGCCCCCCCCGGCTGGAGCGAGCCCATGATCGCAGCCAACACCATGGCCGGAAAGGACACCCTGACCCTGATCGTCTGCGGCAGCGAGGACGGGGTGCGAACCACGATTACCGCCATCTTCGACAACCTGGGCAAGGGCGCCTCCGGTGCGGCGGTACAGAACATGAACCTGATGCTGGGCTTCCCCGAGACGGCGGGGCTGAGCCTGTAGGGGCGGAACCATCCGCCATGTATGGAAGGAGTGCATGACCATGAAACAGCTATCCGGCGGCGTGGCCGCCCCCAAGGGCTTTCGGGCTGCGGGCGTCCACTGCGGCGTCAAGAAGGGGAAGGGGGACGGCAACCAGCCTCCCATGAGCAAGATGCCTGAGGTCCTGGACGGGAAGAAGGACCTGGCCCTCATCGTCTCCGATCAGCCCTGCGCGGCAGCGGCGGTCTACACCATGAACCGGGTGAAGGCCGCCCCCATCTATGTTACCATGGACCACCTGGAAAACGGCGAGGCCCAGGGCATTGTGGTAAACTCCGGAAACGCCAACGCCTGCGCCCCCAACAGCCACGAGCACGCCGAGGAAATGTGCAGCCTGGCCGCCGCCGCCACCGGCATCAAGGCCAGCGACTTTGTGGTGGCCTCCACCGGCGTCATCGGACAGGAGCTGAACATGGCCGCCATCCGCGCCGGCCTCCCACAGTGCGCCGCCGGGCTGTCCCGGGAGGGCTCCGGCGACGCGGCCAACGCCATTATGACCACCGACACGGTGAAGAAGGAGATGGCCGTCTCCTGCACTGTGGGGGGGAAGACCGTGACCCTCGGCGCCATTGCCAAGGGCTCCGGCATGATCCACCCCAACATGGGCACCATGCTGTGCTTTGTCACCACCGACTGCGCCATTACCCAGGAAATGCTCTCCGAAGCCCTCCACGAGATCGTCCCCCGGACCTTTAACCGGGTGACCATCGACGGGGACACCTCCACCAACGATATGTGTGTGGTGCTGGCCAATGGCATGGCGGAAAATCCCCTCATTGAGTGGAAGGACGACGGCTACACCGTCTTCTATAAGGCCCTCTACAGCCTCTTCGAGCAAATGGCCCGGGCCATTGCCGCCGACGGGGAGGGGGCCAGCCGGCTCATCACCTGCACCGTCCGCAACGCCCGCAGTGAGGAGAGCGCCGAGCGCCTGGGCAAGGCGGTGGTGGGCTCCTCCCTGGTAAAGGCCGCCATGTTCGGCGCCGACGCCAACTGGGGCCGGGTCCTGTGCGCCATGGGCTACTCCAAGGCCCCCTTCCGGCCGGAGTTTGTGGACGTGAAGTTCTCCTCCGATGTGGGGGAAATTCTGGTCTGCCAGCAGGGGGCCGGGGTGGACTTTGACGAGGCCGCCGCCAAGAGCATCCTCAGTCAGGACGAGGTGGTCATTGATGTGGACCTCCACGAGGGGGAGTATGCCGCCACCTGCTGGGGCTGTGATCTGACTTATGACTATGTGAGGATCAACGGGGACTATCGGACATGACAAAAAAGGTCAGGCCAGACGCGTTTTGCGGCCTGCTGGACCCATCCGCCGGAATGGGAACGCGCTGGGGACGGGCCCTGGAAGGCATTGCGCTGTTCTCCGCGCTGGGAATCGCTCTGCTGGTAGTCCTCCAAATTCTGGATGTGCAGCTGGGTGACTGGGGAGTCCTCTGGACGGTTCAAGTCGTTCTTCTGACGGCTGCGGTTGTCCTGCTGCTGTTCGGAACTGCCCGGCTGCGCTGTTCAGGCAGGACGCTCCTCCTTGTGGGGATGCTGGTGTCCCTGCTGCTGCGCCTGACCTTTCTGCTTGCGGTAAATACGCCGCCCAACAGCGATTTCTATGTGCTGAACCAGGCCTCCTGGATGCTGGCCCAGGGGGACCTGTCCTGGACGGAACAGGTTTACTTCCAAAACTGGGGTTATCAAATCCCCTTTGTGGCCTATCAGGCCCTGGTGCTGAAGCTGATTCCGTCCAACTGGGCGCTGAAGGCGCTCAACCTGGCCTTTATGGTCGGGAGCAATTTCCTGATTTACAAACTGGGACGGCTCTTCGTCAGCGAGAATGCCGCCGCCTCTGCGGCGGCGCTCTACGCGGTCTATCCCGGGGCGATCCACATGGTTTCGGTGCTCACCAACCAGCATATCGGCCTGTTTTTCCTCCTTTTGGGCCTGTGGCTGCTCCTGAGCCGTCTGACCTGGCCGAGGATGCTGCTGGCCGGCATATGTCTGGCAGCGGCAAACCTGATGCGCCCGGAGGAGGCTGTGGTCTGGGCCGCCATACTCTGCTGCGGGGTGTGCGTCCTGGTCCGGTGGCCGGCGAAGGAGCGGGCGAAGCGGATGGCGCTTGGATTGGCGCTGGCGCTGGCGGTCTATGTCCTGGCGCAGGCTGCGGCCGGCCTGGCGCTGCGTGTGTCCGGGATTGCGCCCCACGGCATTGGAAACAACGTGCCGGAGTGGAAATTTGTCGTGGGGCTGGACGCCGAAAATGAGTACGGCGACTATACGATGGAAAACGCCCATGTGTTGACCATAGAGAATGACGCGGAGCGGGAGCGGGAGACCTGGCGGGTGATCCGCCAGTCCTTCCGGGATTGCGAAAACGTTCCAGGCTTTTTCCTGAGCAAGGTCAGGGCGATGTGGGCCTGGGATGAGAGCTTCCACTGGTCCATGGGGCATCTGAAGCGGAATGCCCAGCCTGTGCCGGGCGTGACGGTGGATATGCTGATGAGTGGGATGCTCCTGGTGGAGAGAGGCGTCTATCTCGGCCTGTGGGGGCTGCTGGCTGCGGCGGCGGTGCTGCTGTTCCGGCGCCCGGAGCGGCGGGAAAAGGGAATCGCGCTGGTGTCTGCGGCAGTGATCTGCGCCTTTTTCTGTGTCTATCTGCTGATCGAGGTACAGCCGCGGTACCGTTACTCCGTCATACCCTTCCTGGTTGTTCTCTCCGGCGGTGTGGTCCAGCGGTTCCTGGCGCTGGGAGGGTTTTCCCGCAGCAAGAAAGAAAAAAGATGAGGTGTCATCATGTCTGACCATTTGCAGGAACGGGCCCAGGTATTGGCCGAGGCCCTGCCCTATATTCAAAAGTTCTACGGTATGACCGTGGTGGTGAAGTATGGCGGCAACGCCATGATCTCCCAGGAGCTGCGGGAGGCCGTCATCCGGGACATCATCCTCCTCCACCTGGTGGGCATCCGGGTGGTGGTGGTCCACGGCGGCGGCCCGGAGATCAGCGCCATGCTGAAAAGGCTGGGCAAGGAGTCCAAATTCGTGGACGGCCTGCGCTACACCGACGCCGAGACCATGGACGTGGTCCAGCAGGTGCTCTGCGGCAAGGTGAATAAGGACCTGGTGGCCACCCTGAACCGGGTGGGGGGCCGGGCCCTGGGGCTGTGCGGCATGGACGCCGGACTCCTCCAGGCCCGAAAGCTCAGTGATGCCTACGGCCTGGTGGGAGAGATCGTCCAGGTGAACCCCGCCGTGGTACAGGACGCTCTGGCCGACGGCTACATCCCGGTGGTCTCCACCGTGGCCCAGGGGGTGGACGCCGACACCGCCTACAACATCAACGCCGACACCGCCGCCGCCAAGCTGGCGGTGGCCCTCCACGCCGAAAAGCTCCTCCTCCTCACCGATGTCCGGGGCCTGCTCCGGGACCCGGCGGACGAGGACAGCCTCCTGCCGGTGGTGGAGCTCTCCCAGGTCCCCGGCCTCATCAAGGACGGGGTGATCCAGGGGGGCATGATCCCCAAGGTGGACTGCTGCGTGGAGGCGGTGCGCTCCGGCGTCAAGAGCAGCATTATCCTGGACGGGCGAATCCCCCATTCCATCCTGATTGAGCTGTTGTCCGACCAGGGCATCGGCACCATGCTTGTGTGAGGTGAGACGATGAATTTTTCTGAGATCAAGGCCAGAGACGACCAGTATGTCCTCCACACCTATGCCCGCTTCCCCTTGGACATCGAGCGGGGGAAGAACGCCACCCTCTGGAGCGCGGAGGGACGGGAGTACATTGACTTTACCTCCGGCATCGGGGTCAACTCGGTGGGGGTGGCCAACCCCAAATGGGTGGAGGCGGTGGCGGACCAGGCGGTCCGGCTGGGCCACATGTCCAACCTCTTCTACACCCAGCCCTGCGGGGCCCTGGCGGAACAGCTCTGCCGCCGGGCTGGGATGTCGGCCGCCTTCTTCGCCAACTCCGGGGCCGAGTCCAACGAGGGCCTCATCAAGCTGGCCCGGAAGTGGTCCTTTGACAAGTACGGGAAGGGGAGGGGGACCATCCTCACCCTGAAGAACTCCTTCCACGGCCGCACCGTCACCACCCTGTCCGCCACCGGGCAGGAGGTCTTCCACAACTACTTCTTCCCCTTCACAGACGGCTTTCGGTACGCCGAGCCCACCATGGACGGCATCTCCCAGGTGTCCGGCCATGACGTGTGCGCTGTACTGCTGGAGCTGGTCCAGGGGGAGAGCGGCGTCTGGCCCCTGGACCAGGACTTTGTTCACGACCTGGCGGTGCTCTGCGCTGAGCGAGACTGGCTGCTGCTGGTGGATGAGGTCCAGACGGGAATCGGCCGCACCGGAACCCTATTCTGCTACCAGCAGTACGGCATCCTGCCCGACGCCGTCTCCTTTGCCAAGGGCATCGCCGGCGGACTGCCCTTCGGCGGCTTCCTGGTCAGCGAGAAGTGCCGGGACGTGCTGGGCCCCGGCGATCATGCCACCACCTTCGGCGGCAATCCAATATGCTCCGCCGCCGCCCTGGCGACCCTGGAGATCCTCAGTGAGGAGGCCATGGGGGAGATATCTGACAAGGGGAAATACCTGCGGGATGCCATCGACGCCATGGCCCTGCCCTGCTTCGGGCCCACCCGGGGCCTGGGCCTTATGATCGGTATTGAGGTTAAGCCGGGGCACTCCAACCGGGAGATCGCGGAGACGCTGATGGACAACGGCCTGCTGGTGCTGACGGCGGGGCCCGCCATCCGCCTGCTGCCCCCCCTGACCATCACCAAGGACGAGATGGACAAGGGCCTGGCCATCCTGAAGCAGACCTTGGTGTGACCAGGATAAAACCGGAAAGAGGTGTCAAAGATGCAGAAAGACCTGCTCAAGCTGTTGGATCTGACCCGGGAGGACATCACCAAAATCCTCAACGTGGCCGACCAGATGAAGTACAACCAGAAGCACGGCCTCATCCACAACTATCTCCAGGGAAAAACCCTGGCCATGATCTTTGAGAAGAACTCCACCCGGACCAGGGTGTCCTTCGAGGTGGGCATGTACCAGCTGGGGGGGCACGCCCTCTTCCTCTCGGGCAAGGAGAGCCAGATCGGCCGGGGGGAGCCCATTGAGGACACCGCCCGGGTCCTGGCCCGGTACTGTGACGGTATCATGATCCGCACCTACCGCCAGGAGGAGGTGGAGGAGCTGGCGAAATACGCCTCCATCCCCGTCATCAACGGCCTCACCGACTTTGCCCACCCCTGCCAGGTCCTGGCCGACCTGATGACCATTCGGGAGCATATGACCCGGCTGGAGGGCCTGAAGCTCTGCTTCATCGGGGACGGAAACAACATGGCCAATTCCCTGATTGTGGGAGGGCTCAAGTGCGGTATGGACGTCTCGGTGGCCTGTCCCGAGGGCTATGAGCCGGACCGGCGGGTGCTGGACTTCGCCCAAACGGTCACAGACGCGAAGTTCCTCCTCTGCCGGGACCCCAGGGAGGCCGCCGCGAATGCCGATGTGGTCATCACCGATGTGTGGGCCTCCATGGGCCAGGAGGAGGAGAAGGAGCGCCGCCAGCGGGCCTTCGGCGGCGTCTACCAGGTCAACGAGGCGGTCATGGCGGCGGCCCGCCCCGGAGCTATGGTCCAGCACTGCCTGCCCGCCCACCGGGGGGAGGAGATCACCGCCGGCATCTTCGAGGCCCACGCCAATGAGATTTTTGACGAGGCGGAGAACCGCCTCCACGCCCAAAAGGCGGTGCTCTACCTGCTGATGGGGGAGCCGGGCTGAGGGCCGGAGCGCAGAGTGGGGAAAGGGGCTGTCTGCCCCAAGCCGTCCCCGCTTATCCCGGCGGCTCCGGGGACTTGGCCCAGAGCCGCCGGGCTTTTTTGCCCGCAGCGGGGGAAAAGGAAATTTTTTAGATGACAAAAGACCACGGAACGTGTATAATCTAAGGCATACGGGAAGACTGCTGGAGCCTTCCCAGTGTGTTCCGCAGGGACCCTGACGTCCGTTTGAAAGCAGCCAAACGGTCCTTTGCCGGTTTTCAAGCCGACGGCAGGCGCTCCCAACAGACGGAAAGGCGCGTATGCGCACGAATCAAAAAGAGGAAAGGAAGACACACATGACTACAAAAAAGCGTATCTTTGCCCTGACCACAGCGACCCTGGTTCTGACCGGCGCTCTGGCCGCCTGCGGCGGCCAGAGCGCCGCCCCGGAGGAGAGCAGTGGAAGCACCGCCCCGGTGGAGAGCGGCGCCGGAACGGAGAAGGTCTATCATATCGTGGCCGACAATGCCTTCGCCCCCTTTGAGTTCCTGGACGAGGCCACGGGCTCCTACACCGGCGTGGACATGGACCTGCTGGCCGCCATCGCTGAGGACCAGGGCTTCCAGTACACCGTGGACAACTGCGGCTGGGACGCCGCCCTGGGCAACCTCCAGTCCGGCCAGGCCGACGGCATGATCGCCGGCATGAGCATCACCGACGAGCGCCGGGAGAGCTATGACTTCTCCGACAGCTACTACGACGGCGGCCAGATCATGATCGTCAAGGGGGACAGCACCATTTCCTCCTATGAGGATCTGGCGGGCCAGACCGTAGCGGTGAAGACCGCCACCCAGAGCGCCGCCTTCGCCCAGAGTATTGCTGAGGAGTACGGCTTCGAGGTGGTCATTTACAAGGACTCCCCGGCGGTTTACGCCGCTGTCACCGGCGGCATCGACGCGGCCGGCTTCGAGGACTACCCCGTCATCGCCTACCAGCTCCAGACCCAGAGTGACCTGGACCTGAAGATGGTGGGGGAGCAGCAGAACGCCACCCCCTACGGCTTTGCCGTGCTGAAGGGGAACAACCCTGAGCTCATTGAGATGTTCAACGCCGGGCTGGCCAACATCCGGGAGAGCGGTCTCTATGCCGAGATCATGGCCAAGTACGGCATTGAGGTATGAGTCTGAGCTCCGCTATTTTAAACGTAAGAAGTTGGTAAAAGAATGAGTTCCCTGTTTACGATCTTTCAGGCGTCCCTGCCCTATTTGATGGATGGATTTCAGATCACCATTCAAATCTGGGCGATCTCCATTGTCCTGGGCGTGGCGCTGGGGCTGGTGACCTGTCTGTTGAAGCTCTCGCCCTTCCGGCCCCTGCGAGCCGTGGCCTGGGTCTACATTTGGATCATCCGGGGTACGCCCATGCTGGTCCAGGCTATGGTGGTCTACTTCGGCGTCCCCCAGGTCACCGGGCTCCGGCTGACCCCCTTTACTGCCGGCGTCATCACCCTGAGCCTCAATGCAGGAGCCTATCTGTCGGAGATTTTCCGCAGCGGCATCCAAGCGGTACCTAAGGGGCAGAGCGAGGCCGCCCGCAGCCTGGGCCTGGGGGCCGGCCGGACCATGGTTAAGATCGTGCTGCCTCAGGCATTCAAGATCGCCATACCCCCCATGGTGAACCAGTTCATCATCACCCTAAAGGACACCTCCATCCTCACCGTCATCGCCCTGCCGGAGATCATGAACGAGGCCCAGCAATATGTGATGATTCGATGGGAATACTTCCAGACGTACGTCCTTGTGGGCCTGTACTTCCTGGCAGCGACCTCTCTGCTGATGGTCCTGGCAAATTATGTGGAGAAGAAGATAAGCTATGACAGAAAAGGTAATCGTTCATGACTTGAAAAAGAACTTCCACCATTTGGAGGTTCTGAAGGGCATCGACCTGACCGTCCATGAGGGCGAGGTGGTCTGCATCATCGGACCCTCCGGCGGCGGCAAATCCACCTTCCTCCGGTGCATCAACCGTCTGGAGGAGCCCACCGGGGGCGAGATTACGGTGGACGGCTACACCATCACCGACCCGAAGGTGAACATCAACAAGGTGCGCCAGAACATCGGCATGGTCTTTCAAAGCTTTAACCTCTTCGCCCATCTGACGGTGAAGAAGAACATCATGCTGGCCCCGGTGGACCTGAAGCTGATGAGCAAGGAGGAGGCGGAGCAGAAGGCTCTGGAGCTCCTGCGCCGGGTGGGGCTGGAGGAGAAGGCCGACGCCTACCCCCACCAGCTCTCCGGCGGCCAGCAGCAGCGGGTAGCCATCGCCCGGGCCCTGGCCATGAACCCGGATGTCATGCTCTTTGACGAGCCCACCTCCGCCCTGGACCCTGAGATGGTGGGGGAGGTCCTCAATGTCATGAAGGAGTTGGCCGAGGGGGGTATGACCATGATCGTGGTGACCCATGAGATGGGCTTCGCCCGGGACGCGGCGGACCGGGTCATTCTCATGGCCGACGGCGTCATCGCCGAGGAGGGGACCCCGGAGCAGATTTTTGAGCACCCCCAGGTCAAGCGGACCCAGGATTTCCTCTCCGCTGTGCTGTAACTGGCGCGGAGACAAGCGGCCGGCTGTAAAGGAAGCCACAAAATGACAGGCTGGACGGCCGAAATGATATGCGCCCTCTATGAGAGACAGGGAAAGACAGAACTGTCCTCATGGAGGGCGCGTTACTATGTTTTGCATCGGAAGGCGGCAAGGCTGTGGACAGGGAGACACGCAGCGGGACCGGAATCTGCCGCACCGCACTGGCAGTATTGGGGATTGAATAACGGACGGGGAAGGCCACCGCGATCTGCGCCCGGTCAGGTCACCACGAAGCCGGCGGGCAGCCGCCAGGAGGAGTTGGCGTAGTAGAAGGTCACGCTGGGCATCAGGTACTCCCCGTCGTAATACATACAGGAGGAGCTGCCTCCATCCAGGTTGGCGGCGTTGACCGCGCCGAACTCCTGCATGACCTGGATTAGGTCCCCGCTGGAGGCCCCCAGGTGGCCTGACTTCCCCCGGCCGTCGGTGACGAACAGCAGCACCGCGCCGTCGGCCCGCTGGCCAATGGCTGTGCGGGGGTTCAGGCCGCTGCCCTGTCCCTTCATGTCCCGGGTCTCGTTGTTGATGATCAGCTGGACAAAGTGGTTGTTGGAGTCGCTGGCCTCCTCCTGGAAGGTGACCGCGTCCCGGATCTTCTCCTGCGCCACCAGCTCCTCCACCTGGGCGGCGCTCATGCCGTCGATGTCGATGATTTGCAGCAGATGGTCCTCTGTGAAGCCGACCAGCACCAGGCCCGGGTACTGTTGGGGCTGGTTGTACTGGATCTCCCCATGGGAGACCACCACGCCCAGAGGCCGGCCGCCCGTGTTGTTGGTGGAGTCGTACAGCCCGCCGTTGATCCCCCCGATGGCGCCGCTGTTCTCCACCAGCTCATCCAGGGGGATGCCCTGATCCCGCCAGGGGTAGATGGTGGCCAGGCTCACCCTGGAGGGGTCCTGGACGATCATCATGGTGCCGGTGTAGGTGGTCCCCGCCACCTCCACGATCTCGATGTCCTCCTCGGTCCCCGCCGTGTCTCCCTGACCAGAGCCGCCGATCTGGATGAGGGTGGAGTCCACCTGGGCGTCCAGGGCCTCCATGGAGTTCTGGTCCACGATGGCCTGGATTTCCTCTGGGCTCAGGAACCAGGAGGCCAGGAATTTCAGCTGTCCAGTCTCCAGGATGGTGGTCACGAACATCTGCTGGGCGGTGGGGAAGGCGTCGGAGCAGATCATGCGCAGGCTCAGCAGCACCGTGAGCGCCAAGGCCGCCGCCAAAGTCAGCAGGCAGGCCAGCGCCCGCAGGGCCGCCCGCCCTGCCCGCCGGCCCAGACTGACGCCGCCGGGCTGCTCCCGTTTCCCACGCACCGCCGGGCTCCGGCCCTGCGCAGGGGCGGAACGGATCTCATTCTTCTCCATCATTCAGGATCTCCTTCATGCTGACCAGCTTCCAGGCGGGATCGTCCGCGCCGTCCTCTGGGTCGTCGTACCGGACAAAGTAGAACCGGTCGTTCATGGCGTCATCCACCGGGGTGCCGTACCACAGGCGCATATGCTTGACGAAGCTGATATCCACCGAGAAGCAGTCCTCGGTGATCCAGACGAAATTGGTCACCGTGTTCCCGGTGAAGGCCGGGTCGTCCAGGGTGTGGCGGCTGGTAAAGGTGATGTCCACCCCGGTGGCGTACTTCTGGGCCACCTCGTACTGGTAGGAGCCGGGGATCAGATAGCCCCGAATCCGGGAGAAGGCCAGGTCGTTGGTCATGAACAGGCTCCAGTCCTGGGCCACCTGCAGCACGTCGATCTGGCTGCTCACCTCTGCCGGCACCTGGTCCAAGCCGGGGCCGGAGGAGGTGAGGTCATAGGCGCTGCGCCCCTCCTCCAGGGCCACGGGCTCGCCATCCCCGCCGGTGACGGTGATCTGGGCCCCGTCCTCCAGCACGGCCACCGAGTAGACGCACAGCTGGGGCAGGCCCTCCACATAGCCGGCGAACTGCTGGTAGTCCGGGTTTGGCGTGCGGGTGACCGCCTCCTCGGGCACCGGGGTTCCGTCCACCTGGACGGTATATCCCTCGTCGGCGGTGATGGTACAGCTGGTCAGGGGCAGCTCAGCCCCGCCCTCGTAGCGGACGGTGTTGCCATAGCAGTCGGAGATGGTGACGTCGGGCGCGTCCAATCGGGCGATCTCATAGCGCACCAGCCCATCCCCCTGGGCCTGGCCGGGCCAGTCGGACTGGTTGACCTGGACGGTGAGCGCCGGGGGGAGGGTGAGGATGTAGTGGGTGTAGTCCACCAGCACCCGGCCGTCGCGGATGGTGTACTGGGCCCGGGCCCCCGTCTCATCAGTGATGGAGAAGTCCGGGGGCAGGTATAGGCCGGACACGGTGTAGGTGCTCTCTCCGCTGTCCTCCGCTGCGGCGGTGAGGGGTGTCCCGTTCAGGCTCACCGAGAAGGCGGCAGGGACGGTGAGGGTGTAGTCGTGGGCCTCCAGCTCGGGCCGGACGTAGTCCACCGCCCAGTCCCGCATGGTGAACACGGCCAGCTTGGTGACCGGCGGGCCCTCCGCCCGCAGGCCCACCCGGGCCAGCACCACGCCGCCCCGCTCCACCTGGTACGCCGCGCTGTCCCCCTGGAGGGAGTCCGCTGCCCGGACGACGCTCAGGTCCTCCTGGTCCCCGAACAGGGCCAGATACGCCTGCCGGATGTCCTGGCCCTGCTCATAGGGGCCGGGGTCGGCCTGGGGGAGGTCATACTCCTCCAGGAAGGCGCCGCCGGCGGCCTTGGCGGCCAGCTCCTCCACCGCCAGCCACACCTGCCGCTCGGGCTGGGAGGCCTCGTACTGGCGCAGCAGGAAGTACACATAGGAGACCGACCCGATGACCAGGGCGGCCAGGACGGCAAGATAGATCAGATAGGCTCGTTTGAATGAGATCTTTTTCATACTGTCTTGTCCTTTCCCTCCTCCGGGCCGTCCCCGTCCCGGCGGAACACCCACCTGTGCTGCACACGGAAGCTGATAAAAAACAGCATGGTGTCCACCAGGATCTTCACCAGGGTGGACAGGGCGGGCGAAGTGATGGTGAACACGCCCTCGGCCAGAAACACCAGGCAGGCGGAGGCCGCGATCTGACACACGGCCAGGATGTAGTACCGCGCCAGAGCACGGGTGCTGGCCCGCTCCTCAAAGACCAGGTTGGCGTTGACCCAGAAGTTCAGCAGGGAGGAGACCGCCCGGGCCAGGAAGGCGGCGGTGAAGGTGGTGGGGATGGGCAGGAAAGCCAGGACCTCCAGAGACTTCAGCAGGAAAAAGGCCAGCTCGTCCACCACGCAGGACCCCAGGGAGCTGAACAGATACTTCAAGATCACGCCGTAGACCCGCAGGCTGTCCCGCACCACCCGGAAGTGGGAGGAGCGGTTGCCCTCTAGGTAGACCACGGTGATGGGCACCTCTACGAAGGGGACGTGGCGGTGGTTCATGAGGAAGAGCATATTGGTCTCGTACTCATACCGGTCCCCCTTGGCCCCGGCCAGCATGGGTATGTACGGCCTGGGGATGGCCCGCAGGCCGGTCTGGGTGTCGTGGACCTTCATACCCAAAAGCAGGCGGAACACGGCGATGGTGATCCGGTTACCCGCCCGGCTCTTGAAGGGGACGGAGGGGTGGGAGAAGTCCCGCACCCCCAGGGCCACCTGCCCGCTGTCCAGCATGGCCTGAGCCACGGCGGCGATGTCCTGGGGCAGGTGCTGCCCGTCGGCGTCGGCGGTGACCACCCCGGCCTGCTCCGGCTGGTGCTGGAGGAAATATGCCATGGCGGTCTTCAGGGCCGCCCCCTTCCCCCGGTTGGCCGGGTGGCGCAGCAGGGTGCAGCCTGGGATCGCCTCCGCCTGTTGAAAGAGAGAGGCGAACGCCGGGCCGCTGCCATCGTCCACCACCAGGATATCGGTAAACCCGGCCTGGCGCAGTCCCTCCAGCGTGCCGATCAGCTTCTGATCCGGCTGGTATGCGGGAATGATAACAGAGACCCGATTCATATCCTCCCGCCTTTCCTCTTGTCTCGTTTCATCATCGCCGGCGGCGCTGGACCCGGTGCACGGCCAGGACAGCGCACGCCGCAGCGATCAGCGCCCCCGCCGCCAGGCCGGCGGCCAGCCGCCTCCGGGCCGCCTGCTCCTGGGCCAGCCGCTCTGCCTCCGTCTGCCGGGCCTCCTCCGCCAGCCACTCGGCTTCGGCCTGCTCCTGGGCCAGCCGCTCCGCCTCGGCCCGTCGGGCCTCCTCCGCCAGCCGCTCCGCCTCGGCCCGCTGGGCATAGGTCTCTACATGTTCAAAGAAGTCGCCCCCCGCGGTGTCCGGCCCCACCTGGGTGTCGTAGAGCCCGTACAGACAGGGGGAGTAGCTCCCGATGTCCGCCGCCCGCTGGATGGGGACGGTGGATGTGCCGTAGATCCAACGGTAGAACCAGGTCCAGTGCTGGCTCTCGTGGCAGGCAAAGCCCTCCTGGGTCACCTGGAAGGGGGTCCTGCCCCCCAGGCTGTCCAGGGGGGTATCCCAATCCATGACGATCTGGTTCTCCGGGTACAGGTGCAGGTAGGTCTTCTCCACCTGCCAGGCTCCAAATTCCTCCGCCGTGTCCGGGTCCTGGGCGGGGTCGGCGGCCCGGTCCAGCGCCTCTCCCAGGGCGTCGGCGCACAGCACATGGGCGCCGTGACCGTACTCCCCGTCCAGGTCGTGGGAGACCACCACCAGGGGCCGGAAGCGCCGGATGCACCAGGTCAGGTAGTCCACAAAATCCTCGTAGGTGTAGCCCGCCGCCTCATAGACAGAGACGGCCTGGGCCAGGGCAGTGTCCCGGTCTTTGGACTCGGCGTACAGGTCGGGGAACTCGGGCATGACGGGGTAATTGCGTACGCCCACCGTCCACAGGCCGTCCAGCTGCTCATGGGTCCGCCGGTGGTCGGCGTAGCCCCCCTCGAAATACTGCACCAGATAGGCCACCTGGACGTTGAGCCCCCGCTCCACGGCGTAGTAGGGCAGCACGCCGGCGAAGAACAGCTGCTCGTCGTCGGCGTGGGAGGAGACCAGCAGCAGGTCGGCCCGCTCACAGGGGGGCTGCCACACCTGGACCCAGCCGGGGAGCTCCCCCTCAGAGAACACATAGAGCTCCCCGATGTCCGCCCCCGCCGGAAAGTCCAGCACCAGCGATTCTGGCAGGCCGTCCCCCAGGGCGGCCAGGTCCACATACTCGTGGAGGAAGCCCTTCTCTCCGCAGGACAGGCTGTCCCCCGTGAGCGGGTCGGCGGCCGTCCAGGGCTGGGGGATGGTGTCAAATTCGATGTACACGCCGGCGATGCCCCCCGCCCGGGAGAGGGTCACCTGGGCCGGGCCGCCGGCGCTGGCCACAGCGGTGCGGCTGCCGTCGGTCAGGTTGCCGGGGAGGGAGAAGCCCACGGCCTCCACCGCCGCGTCCCCATACCGGGCCTCATCGGCCAGAACGGGTATGGCGCAGCAGGCCAGCAGGGCCGCCAGTACCATGAGAGATCGGATCACTCTGCCTATCTCCGCCCGCCTCCTTTCGCCCCGCGCCGGAGCTCTCGGCCGGCGGGAGGCACGGGATCTGTCTTTTATAGTTATGCCACAACTCGTCGAAAAAAACAATAGGTTGATTGTAAAATCAAGTAGAACACCAAAGAGAAATGTCCACAGTGACCTTCCTCCCATGCAGGATAGGGCGCCTGGCAAACACTCCATTCAAGGGAGCGCAATCACTATGGACGACCACGATGATGCCACAGATTTGCCGAAACACAAGCAGGGACCCCACGCACAACAAACGTATGAATGAACCTATTACTAAAAAAGTGAGTATCTGCCTTCTCAAACTTCACACCCCATTTTGGGCGCAGAAGTGTCTATGAACTTTTCAAAATCGAGGAAAGGCTTCCTGTCGGCAGGTAAATTTTTGAGGAAATCCACGGCAAGTGCACAAATTTCCTCTTTCCGGGCAATAAGACCGTTCGGAACTTTTTGGAGAAAAAGCGGCAATTTTTCAGAAGCGGCAGCAAAGGAGATATCCGCTCCCGGGATGCGCGGAGCAGAGCGGTTCCGGGAGAACTTCGGCGCGGCGGATGTGCTGCTGACGGACGAGGAGCTCCGCGCTATGGAGGCAGAGCCGAATTGTCTGGAGCTCCCGGCGACCGTACAGGAGAGATTCTGACAAATTGCAGAGGATTTTGCATTGATTCAGCGGAGAAAATTTAGGGCTTGTTTGAAAATTGGCGATGTGTCCAGCGGCGATGGATTTTGGCCGCTGGCAAGCAATTTTTTCGCAGGAATCCTGGCGGATTTCAAGGAAAAATTACGCCGTCCAGGGGGCAAAAGCCCCGCTGATTGGGCATGTTGACATGTTTCAAACAAGCCCTAGTACTCCATCAAGTTAGAAAATAGAAATAGCGAGGAGGTGGAAT
>NZ_CALXGA010000006.1 GCF_944387725.1 uncultured Intestinimonas sp.
CCCTCTTCTCCATCCCCGCCGGTAACGGGGCCAGCGTCCCCATCCCCCGCTATGTGCTCTACTCCATCCTTCTGGCCGCCATCATGTGGTTCATCTGGAACAAGACCACCTTCGGCAAGAACATGTTTGCCCTGGGCTCCAATGAGGAGGCCGCCCGGGTGTCCGGCGTCAACGTGCTGGTGACCACCATCCTGGTCTTCGCCCTGGCCGGGGCCATGTACGGCTGGACCGGCTTCATCGAGGGGGCCCGTGTGGCCGCCAACAACGCCAACACCGGCCTCAACTACGAGCTGGACGCTATCGCGGCCTGCGTCATCGGCGGCGTCTCCTTCGTGGGCGGCATCGGCAAGATCAGCGGCATTATCATCGGCGTCATCATGCTGCGGCTCATCTTCGTAGGCCTGACCTTCGCCGGCATCGACCAGAACTACCAGTACCTCATCAAGGGCGCTATTATCCTCTTCGCCTGCGCCCTGGATATGCGGAAATACCTTGCCAAGAAGTAAAAAATCAGGTAAAATGGAAATGGGGCGGGCCGTGACCCGCCCCATTTTCTCTACCAACTAGAGAGGAAGAATGCTTATGACAGATGTGACCAGGCGCGTGGACGCCTTTTTGGGGGCCTACGGTATGGACCCGGGCCGGGTGGACCTGGACCGGTGCGCCCAGGCCTTCCAGGCCGACATGGAAAAGGGCCTCCGGGGGGACCCGGACGCCCACATGCTGATGCTCCCCACCTATCTCTCCCCCCAGGGGGAGGTCCCCCGAAACCAGCCCGCCATTGTCATCGACGCCGGCGGCACCAACTTCCGCATCGCCCTGGTCTCCCTAGGCGCCCAGGGGCCGGAGGTCCAGGAGCTGCGGGTCTTCCCCATGCCCGGCTCCCAGGGGCCCATCACCTGGGCGGAATTTGTAGACCAGGTGGCGGAGGCGGTGCTGCCTCTGACCGGCCGCAGCCGCCGGGTGGGGCTGTGCTTCTCCTACGCCGCCGAGATTCTCCCCAACCGGGACGGCCGGGTCCTGCGCTTCTCCAAGCAGGTCCAGGTGGAGGGGGCCGAGGGGAGGGAGCTGGGCCGGGACCTCTCCGCCGCCCTGGCGGAGAAGGGGGCCCCCGGCGTCACCTTCGCGGTGCTCAACGACACGGTGGCGGCCCTGCTGGGGGGCGTAGCCGCCCTGGGAGAGGAGGTCTTTGACGGCTTCATCGGTCTCATCTACGGAACCGGGGTCAACACCTGCTACGCCGAGGACCGGGAAAAGCTGGCCAAGGTCGCCGCCCCCTGGGCCCGGGACACCATGCTCATCAACATGGAGGCGGCCCGCTTTGACGGAGCCCCCCAGAGTGAATTTGACCGCCGCCTGGACGCCCAGAGCGTGGACCCGGGGCTGTGCCGCTATGAGAAGATGGTCTCTGGCCGCTACCAGGGGGAGGTCATCTACTACGCCCTGCGCCAGGGTGCGGAGGAGGGCCTCTTCTCCCCAAAACTCTCCGCCTTCCTCCAGGGGCTGGCGGGGCTGACCTCGGTGCAGGCCGACGCCTTCAGCGCCCGCCCCTACGGGGACGGCCTTCTGGCTTCTGCCTGCCGGACGGAGGCCGACCGGGAGGCCGTCTACACCGTCATCGACCGGGCCGTGGAGCGCTCGGCCCGGCTGGTGTGCGCCAACCTGGGGGGCATCCTCCTCCAGACCGGGGCCGGAACCCACATCCACCGCCCCGTCTGCATCGTGGCGGAGGGCTCCACCTTCTACAAGGGCCACCTCTTCCGGGGCAAGCTGGAGCGGCTGTGCGCCGAATACTTCACCGGCGTCCTGGGCCGGCACTACGCCTTCCGGAAGGTGGCCGACGCCAACCTCATCGGCACCGCAGCGGCTGCCCTGCTGAACCTCTGAGGGCCTCCGCACCACCAAAAATAGAGATAGATATTATATAGAGAGAGGAGACGCCGTGTTATGAAGACTGACATCGAAATTGCCCAGGCGGCGGAGCTGCTGCCCATCGCCCAGATCGCCGCCCAGGCCGGCCTGGGGGAGGACCTGCTGGAGTACTACGGCCGTTATAAGGCCAAGGTAGACACCTTGGCCCTCCGGGATGCCCCCCGGAAGGGGAAGCTCATCCTGGTCACCGCCATCAACCCCACCCCGGCGGGGGAGGGCAAGACCACCACCAGCGTGGGCCTGTCCGACGCCCTCCACCGGCTGGGCAAGCATGTGATTCTGGCCCTGCGGGAGCCCTCCCTGGGTCCGGTCTTCGGGGTGAAGGGGGGCGCCGCCGGGGGCGGCTACGCCCAGGTGGTGCCCATGGAGGACATCAACCTCCACTTCACCGGGGACTTCCACGCCATCGGGGCGGCCAACAACCTCCTGGCCGCTATGCTGGACAATCACATCCAGCAGGGCAACGCCCTGGACATCGACGTGCGCCGGGTCACCTGGCGGCGGTGCGTGGACATGAACGACCGGCAGCTTCGGAACATCGTCTGCGGCCTGGGGGGAAAGGTAGACGGCGTCCCCCGGGAGGACGGCTTCGACATCACCGTGGCCTCGGAGATTATGGCCGTGCTGTGCCTGGCCTCCGGCCTCATGGACCTAAAGGCCCGGCTGGGCCGGATGGTGGTGGCCTACAACCGCTTCGGGGAGCCGGTGTACTGCTCCGATCTGAAGGCCCAGGGGGCCATGACCGCCCTTTTGAAGGACGCCATCCGCCCCAACCTGGTTCAGACCCTGGAGCACACCCCCGCCCTCATCCACGGCGGGCCCTTCGCCAACATCGCCCACGGCTGCAACTCGGTGTCGGCCACCGACACGGCGCTGAAGCTGGGGGACTATGTGGTCACCGAGGCCGGCTTCGGGGCCGACCTGGGGGCGGAGAAGTTTTTGGATATCAAGTGCCGGGCCGCCGGCCTCGCCCCCGACGCGGTGGTTATCGTGGCCACGGTCCGGGCCCTGAAGCACCACGGGGGCTGCCCCAAGGACGGTCTGGGCCGGGAAAACCTGGAGGCCCTGGAGAAGGGCCTGCCCAACCTCCTCAAGCATGCGGAGAACATCACCCAGGTCTTCGGCCTGCCCGCCGTGGTGGCCATCAACCGCTTTGACAGCGACACCGAGGCTGAGCTCCAGAGGATTCGGGAGGCCTGCGGCCGCTTCGGGGTCCGGGTGGCCCTCAGCGAGGTCTGGGGCAAGGGGGGACAGGGGGGCGAGGCCCTGGCCCAGGAGGTCCTGCGGATCATCGACGAGGGGAAAAAGGACTTCCGCTTTGCCTACGAGTCCTCCGCCCCCCTGGCGGAGAAGATCCAGGCCATTGCCCAGAAGGTTTACGGAGCCGACGGGGTGGACTTCGCCCCCGCCGCCGCCAAGGAGCTCCAGCGGCTCACCGAGCTGGGCTATGGAGACCTCCCCGTGTGCATGGCCAAGACCCAGTACTCCCTCTCCGACGACCCCGCCAAGCTGGGGGCCCCCTCCGGCTTCCGCATCACCGTGCGGAAGGTGAAGGTCTCCGCCGGGGCCGGCTTCGTGGTGGCCCTCACCGGGGACATCATGACCATGCCCGGTCTCCCCAAGGTCCCCGCCGCCGAGAACATCGACGTGGACGAGAACGGAAAAATCACGGGGCTCTTTTAGGGCTTGTTTGAAAATTGGCGATGTGTCCAGCAGCGAGGGATTTTGGGCCGCTGGCAAGCAATTTTTTCGCAGGAATCCTGGCGGATTTCAAGGAAAAATTGCGCCGTCCAGGGGGCAAAAGCCCCGCTGATTGGGCATGTTGACATGTTTCAAACAAGCCCTAGGCCGCGCTGGAGGATTTCCGGCCAGCGCGTCCAGCAGGCCGGGGTCGAAGGCGGAGCAGCCCCGCTCCCGCAGGAGGGTCTGGACCTGGGCCGCGGTGGGCAGGCTGGGCATGGCCCCGGACCGGGAGACAGTGAGGGCGGCGGCATGGCTGGCAAAGGTCAGCGCCTCTCCCTGGGAGAGCCCGGCGCACAGCCCGGTGCAGAAGGCCGCCACGAAGGAGTCCCCGGCGGCGGTGGGGTCGGCCACCTGGGGCATACGGACGCAGGGGGTCTGCTGGAGGCCCTCCGGCCCCGCCAGCACAGCGCCGTGCTCCCCCAACGTCACCAGCACATAAGCCGCCCCCTGGGCCCGGAGGTCCATGGCCGCCGCCGCCACATCCTCCAGAGAGAACCCGGCGGCGTCCGAGCGGATGGGGAGGCCGGAGAGGGCGGCGGCCTCGTACTCGTTGGGGGAGAGGTAGGTGGCGCAGGCCGTCAGGGCGGGCGAGAGGGGGGCCGCCGGGGCCGGGTTGACCATCACCGGGACGCCGGCGGCCCTGGCCCAGCCGGCCACCGCCTCATTGACCGCCATGGGCAGCTCGAACTGGAGCAGCACCATGTCGTAGTCCCCAATGGCGCCCTCCAGCCAGGACACCTGGTCCACCGTCAGGGTAAAATTGGCGCCGGGGCAGGCAGTGATGCGGTTCTGGGCGCCCTGGTCCGTGATCTCCAGCAGAATCTGGGCCACCCCGGTGGGGGCGCTTGGGTCCACGGTGACGTGGGAGGTATCCACCCCCTGGGCCTCCACGGTTTCCAGCAGGGAGGACCCGAAGGGGTCGGCTCCCACCTGGCCCACAAAGGTGGTGCGGGCCCCCAGACGGGCGCACTGGACGGCCTGGTTGGCCCCCTTGCCCCCGGGGGCGGTGGAGAAGGAGAGGCCGATGACGGTCTCCCCGGCGCCGGGGGCACGGCGGGCGGAGGCGGTGAGGTCCATAGAGAGGCTGCCCACCACCAGGATGCGGGGCTTTTTCAGCATGGGTAAGAACTCCTTTCAACGAAGCGGATTCACCTGCCGTACCCATTGGGGCGGAAGATGCAGACGCCCAGCCAAATCAACGGCTGGGCGTTTTTGATGGGGCGTTTACAGCCGGGCGGCGGCGGTCAGGAAGCCGTCCACGTCCTCCGGAGTGGTGGCAAAGCAGGTGACCAGCCGGATGACGGTGTGGCCGCTCTCCCGGGCGGGGCGCCAGTCCTCAAAGGCGCAGATCGCCTGAAGGGCGGAGCGCCGGACCTGGTCCACCACCAGGAAAATCTGATTGGTGGGGGAGTCCACCCACAGCTGCCAGTCCAGGGCCTTCAGGCCGGCCTGGAGCCGGGCGGCCATGGCGTTGCCGCGGCGGGCCAGCTCGAAGTAGAGGCCGTCCCGGAACAGGGCCTCGAACTGTGCCCCCAGCAGCCAGCCCTTGGCCAGCACGCCCCCCATCTGCTTCTTAATGCGGAAGAAGTCGGGCTGGAGGGCCGGGTTGGCCAGCACCAGGGCCTCCCCCATGAGGGCGCCGTTCTTGGTGCCGCCGATGGTAAAGGCGTCGGCCAGCCGGGCCAGGTCCGGCAGGGTGAGATCGCTCTGGGGGGAGGTGAGGGCGGCCCCCAGCCGGGCCCCGTCCACATACAGCAGCAGACCGTTGTCCCGGCAGAAGGCGGAGAGGGCGGAGAGCTCGGCCCGGGTGTAGACGCCGCCGCTCTCGGTGGCGTCGGCCACCTCCACCACCCGGGGCTTGACGGTGTGGGGGTTCTGGTGCTCCTCCAGAATCGGGAGAAGCAGCTCCGGCCGGAGCTTGCCGTCTGGTCCGGCGGGCGCCAGCAGCAGCTTGTGGCCGGCGGCCTCCACCGCCCCGGCCTCGTGTCCGTTGAGGTGGGAGGAGTCCGCAGTGAGGACCCCCTCCCAGGGGCGCAGGAAGGCGGCCATGGCCACCGCGTTGACCTGGGTGCCGCCGGTGAGGAACTCCACTTTCCCCTCCGGGCACTGGCACAGGTCCAGCAGCAAAGCCTCCGCCCGGCGGCAGTAGCCGTCCTCGCCGTAGCCTACGTTGCCCTCCAGGCTGGTCTCCCCCAGGGCGGCCAGGACCTGGGGAGGGGCGCCGAAGGAGTAGTCGTTGCGGAAGAGGTACATGGGAACCACCTCGTTTTCAAGGATTGGGACACAGGCGGGCCGTCAGAACTTGAAGGAGTCCTTCAGGCTCACAGAGCGGTTGAAGACCAGGTGCTCCGGCGTGGAGTCCCGGTTATCCACACAGAAGTAGCCCTGCCGCAGGAACTGGTAGGAGGCGGGGGCCTGGGCCTGGGCCAGGCTCCGCTCCACCTTGGCCCCGGAAAGGATTTCCAGGGAGTTGGGGTTCAGGCAGTCCAGGAAGTTCTTGTCCCCGGCGTCGGGGTCGGCGTCGGAAAAGAGATTGTCGTAGAGCCGGACCTCGGCCTCCACAGCGGTGGCGGCGTCCACCCAGTGGAGGGTGGCCCCTTTTACCTTCCGGCCGTCGGCTGGGTCGCCCCCCCGGCTGTCCGGGTCGTACTCGGCCAGAATCTCGGTGACACGGCCCGCCTCATCCTTGATACAGCCGGTGCACTTCACCAGATAGGCCCCCTTCAGACGGCACTCGGGGCCGCCGGGATAGAGGCGCTTATATTTGGGCACCGGGGCCTCCAGAAAGTCCTCGGCTTCCACATAGAGGGTCCGGGAGAAGGCGACCGCCCGGACGCCGTCCTCGGGCCGGTTGGGGTTATTTTCCACCTGGAAGGTCTCGCTCTGGCCCTCGGGGTAGTTGGTGATGGTGAGCTTCACCGGGCGGAGCACCGCCATAACCCGCTGGGCGGTCTCGTTCAGGTCCTCCCGAAGGCAGTGCTCCAGGAAGGCATACTCCACGGTGGAGGCAGCCTTGCTGACGCCGTTGCGCTCGGAGAAGTTCCGAATGGACCGGGGGGTGTAGCCCCGGCGGCGCAGGCCGCAGAGGGTGGGCATCCGGGGGTCGTCCCAGCCGGAGACCCGGCCCTCCTCCACCAGCTGGCGGAGCTTACGCTTGCTCATGACGGTGTAGTTGATGCCCAGCCGGGCAAACTCGATCTGCCGGGGCTTGGAGGGCGCCGAGCAGTTGGCAATGACCCAGTCGTAAAGGGGGCGGTGATCCTCGAACTCCAGGGAGCACAGGGAGTGGGTGATCCCCTCGATGGCGTCCTCCAGGGGGTGGGCGAAGTCATACATGGGGTAGATGCACCACTTGTCTCCCTGGCGGTGGTGGCGCATGTGGTTGATGCGGTAGAGCACCGGGTCCCGCATGTTGAAGTTGCCAGAGGCCAGGTCGATTTTGGCCCGGAGGGTGTATTTACCGTTGGGGAACTCCCCGGCGCGCATCCGGGCGAAGAGGTCCAGGGACTCCTCTGCGGGCCGGTCCCGCCAGGGGGAGCGGGCGGGGGTGTTCACGTCCCCCCGGTACGCCTTGAACTCCTCCGGGGTGAGCGCACAGACGTAGGCCAGGCCCTTTTGGATGAGCTCCACGGCATAGCCGTACATCCGCTCAAAATAGTCGGAGGCGTAGAAAAAGCGGTCCCCCCAGTCATAGCCCAGCCAGTGGATGTCCTCCTGGATGGCCTCCACATATTCCACATCCTCCTTGGTGGGATTGGTGTCGTCCATGCGGAGGTTGCACAGGCCGCCGTACTTCTCGGCGGTGCCAAAGTCGATGAAAATGGCCTTGGCGTGGCCAATGTGGAGGTAGCCGTTGGGCTCCGGAGGGAACCGGGTGTGGACGGTCATGCCCTGGAACTGCCCCCCCGGGGCCAGGTCCTCGTCGATAAAATCGTGGATAAAGTTCTGGGTCATGGTGGGGTTGAGGGCTTCTGGCATGTGGTCTTTCACTCCTTCGTCATCTCGCGGCGTCTGCCGCGCCCCTCCGCCCGCTGTCTGCGGCGGAGGCGTTGCACACCATTTTACCCCAAAGGGCGAAAAATTGCAACGCCTGGATGAAAAGCGGCCGCGACAAACGCAGGAAGGAATTCACCCCCGGAAGAGAGCAGATTCGTTTTTATCAACCGGCAAAATATTTTCTAAATTCTTGACTATCTGA
Source organism: uncultured Intestinimonas sp. (assembly GCF_944387725.1). GTDB lineage: Bacteria > Bacillota > Clostridia > Oscillospirales > Oscillospiraceae > Intestinimonas. The sequence continues at coordinate 7,874 of NZ_CALXGA010000006.1, forward strand.
AAATTGATTGCGAACTGGGCCATAACGTAAATTCCATTTCTTGTTTATCAAGTCAGAATAGGGGCGGTTGCTTACAATTTATTTACTCAGACGTTTGTTGCGGAAAAACCGCAGGATATGTTGACAAGCACCGGAAATCGTGATAGAATCACACCCAATCAAAGATGATAGAGGCGCGAAGACCATCAGTACCCCTGCCGAGGCGCTCGACGGCCGGTGACGCGGAGGGAAAGGGGGCTTCGCCGAAATGGCCGTCAGGTTGAGGGGCGGGCTGTTGGGCGGTGGGAGAATATCCCGCCGACTGTCACGTTGCGTGGAGTGCTATCGTTCTTTTCCGGTTCCACTCAATGGGGATGTTTGGAAAACGACCGCCGGCGCCGCGCCGCGGTCGTTTTTGATGTTCCAGCGCCCTTCCGGCGCCCATCCGACACACAGGAAAGGAAAGATGATTGCAATGAAGAGACTGCCCAGCCTGCTCCTGGCCGCGACCATGGCCGTGACCCTGGCCGCCTGCGGCGGCGGGAGCGCCGAGACCCCCGCCCCTGAGAGCGCCACCCCCACAGCCTCCGCCCCCGCCGCGACCGCCGGCGCCGTGCTCTCCGGCGTGGAGGACGGCGTCCTCACCGTGGGCATGGAGTGCGCCTACGCCCCCTATAACTGGACTCAGGTGGATGATTCCAACGGGGCCGTGCCCATTGTCAACAATCCCGGCTCCTACGCCAACGGCTACGACGTGATGATGGCCCAGAAGATTTGCGACGCCTACGGCTGGGAGCTGGAGGTCATGGCCCTGGAGTGGGGCGGACTCTCTCCGGCCCTGGCCGCCGGAACCATTGACGTGGCCATCGCCGGCCAGTCCATGACCGCCGAGCGTATGGCCGAGGTGGATATGGCCGGGCCCTACTATTATGCCACCATTGTCTGCGTCACCACTGCGGACAGCCCCAACGCTTCCGCCACCAGCATCTCCGATCTCAGCGGCACCTGCACCGCCCAGTCCGGCACCATCTGGTATGATTCCTGCCTGCCCCAGATCGAGGGCGCTGACATCCAGCCCCCCGCCGATACCGCCCCGGCCATGATTATGGCCCTGGAGAGCGGCACCGTGGACTTCATCTGCACTGACCTGCCCACCGCCAACGGGGCTGCGGCCAAGAACCCCGGCCTTGTGGTTCTCAACTTCTCCGGCACGGACGGCGACTTCCAGTTCGCCAGCGAGGAAGAGCGGGCGGAGAACGTGAACATCGGCGTATCCGTCCGAAAGGGCAACACCGAGCTCCAGACGGCCATGAACGATGTGTTCTCCACCATGACCGAGGATGACTTCAATGCCATGATGGACGAGGCCATTGCCATCCAGCCCGCTGTCTGACGGTAGAAAGGAGCCACTCCGGCATGGATAAATTCGCGGAGCTGGGGGCCGACATCGCCCTGCTCTGGGGGACCTATGCCTCCCGCTATCTCAACGGCATTCTCAACACCCTGATCCTGGCGGTGACGGCTACTCTGGTGGGCTGCCTCATCGGCTTTCTCTGCGGAGTGCTCAACACCATCCCCCACAGCCGCCAGGACCACGCTGTCAAGCGCTTCTTCCTAAAACTCCTCCGGGTGATCGTCCGGGTCTATGTGGAGGTCTTCCGGGGCACCCCCATGGTGCTCCAGGCGGTGTTCATCTACTACGGCCTGCCCTACTTTACCGACAACGCCGTGGCTTTTCGGGGGATTCCGGGCATCTGGGCCGCCTCGCTCATCGTGGTCTCCATCAACACCGGGGCTTATATGGCCGAGAGCGTCCGGGGCGGCATCATCTCCATTGACCCCGGCCAGACCGATGGGGCCAAGGCCATCGGTATGAACCACTTCCAGACCATGACCAGCGTCATCCTGCCCCAGGCCATCCGAAACATTCTGCCCCAGATCGGCAACAACTTCATCATCAATATCAAGGACACCTCGGTGATGTTCATCATCGGTTTCTTCGACTTCTTTGCCCAGCACCGGAACATCGTGGGGGTCAACAACATGTACTTCCCCTCCGCCGCCATTGAGATGATCGGATACCTGTGCATGACCCTCACCGCCTCCTTCCTGCTGCGGCTGCTGGAGAAGGTGCTGGACGGCTCCGACAGCTACGAGCTGGTCCAGGGCGACTCGCTGGTCCTGGCCGCCGGCACCTACAGCCACCCCGACCGGGGTACCCCCTTCGACGAGCACAGCAAGGAGCAGCGGGAACGCATCCGGCAGGAACTCAAGCACGGACGGACAAGGGGGGACCGCTGACATGAGCGACGCCATTTTAGAGGTCCGGCACCTCTCCAAGACCTTTGGCAGCAACCAGGTGCTCAAGGATATCGACTTCACCGTCCGGCCCGGGGACGTGACCAGCATCATTGGGGCCTCGGGTTCCGGTAAGTCTACCCTCCTGCGGTGCATCAATCTCCTGGAGACCCCAACCAGCGGAGAGATCATCTTCCACGGGGAGAGCGTCACCGGCGGCAAGGTCAACCCCAACGCCTACCGGACCAAGGTGGGCATGGTCTTCCAGTCCTTCAACCTCTTCAACAACATGACGGTGCTTCAAAACTGCATGGTGGGGCAGACCAAGGTGCTGAAAAAGAACGCCCAGGAGGCCCGTGCCAACGCCATGAAGTATCTGGAGCAGGTGGGCATGGCCCCCTACATCAACGCCAAGCCCCGGCAGATCTCCGGCGGCCAGAAGCAGCGGGTGGCCATCGCCCGGGCCCTGGCTATGGAGCCGGAGGTCCTCCTCTTCGACGAGCCCACCTCGGCCCTGGACCCAGAGATGGTGGGGGAGGTGCTGGAGGTCATGCGCTCCCTGGCCGACGGGGGCATGACCATGCTGGTGGTCACCCACGAGATGGCCTTCGCCCGGGACGTGTCCAACCATGTGGTCTACATGTCCGAGGGGGTTATCTGCGAGGAGGGAGCCCCCAAGGAGGTCTTTTCCAACCCCAAACAGCAGCGTACCAGGGAATTTCTCTCCCGCTTCCGGGAAAATTAAGGCAACACCGCCTCCACCCCTGTTGGGGCGGGGGCGGATTTTTTTGTTGACTTTTCCGGGGAAATTGCATATACTGAACAGGTCAAAGGCTGAGAAGGGAAGGAGTACCCGCGTGTCTGGTCCAGAGAGAAGCCGGTTTGGTGCAAGGCTTTCCAAGGGACGCGGGGAAGGTGGTCCCAGAGCTGCGGGCTGAACCCAGATTAGGCCCCGCCGGCCTCCCGCCGTTACCGGGACAAGAGCGCGGACGCACAGCGTCCGAATTCAGGTGGTACCGCGGAGTCATCCGCCCTGAGACCGAGAGGTCCCGGGGCGTTTTTTTGTGTAAGGAGGAACGACAACCATGCCCCTGTTTACCGTCAAGACCACCGGGGATCGCTTCAGCCGCTGCACCGAGCAGTTTTTCCTGTTCCGCCGGGCCCAGGAGCGGGCAAGCCTCTTCTTTAAAATCAAGGTGGGAGGTCCTCTGATGCTGGCCGCGGCGGCGGTGGTGCTGGCCGTGACCCAGGACTGGAGCGGCCCCGCCGGCCTCCTCCTGGTGCTGGCCGCCGCAGTGCTGGTCTGGTACGCCGCCGGGCAGCTCCAGGGCCGGAGCACCAGGGCCTTTATCCGCACTGCCCGGAGCCACCCCGTCGCCCCTGAGGACGCAGATACGGAGCTCCTGCTGGAGTTCGACCAGGAGGGCTGCACCCTGCGGGCCCCCGATTCCCTCCTGCCCGGCAGCGACCAGGAGGAGCGGCGGCTCTTCTCCTACGGCGACGTCAGCGGCCTCTTTGTCTCGGAGGACTATGTGCTCCTGGGCAGCAAAACGGCGGGGGGCGCCTGCTTTGCCAAGGCCGACCTGACCCAGGGGACGCCGGAGGCGCTTATCGCTTTTCTGGAGGAGAAATGCGGCCGGAAGGCCATTTATCACCCGCTGAACACCAAACACATGCAGGCCCTGCTGAAATAATCTCTGCTGCATCCCCCTTGGGCTGGATGCAGCAGCGCCGCAAGGAAAGGAGTTTCAACCCATGAACCGAGAATTGCCAAAGGTCTATGAGCCCCAGGAGGCAGAGGGGCGCATCTATGAGATGTGGGAGAAGAACGGCTGCTTTGTGGGCCGCCGGGACCCGGACAAGAAGCCCTTTACCATCGTCATGCCGCCCCCCAACGTCACCGGACAGCTCCACATGGGCCACGCCATGGACTGCGCCCTCCAGGACATCCTCATCCGCTTCAAGCGGATGCAGGGCTACGCCGCCCTGTGGGTCCCCGGCACCGACCACGCCGGCATCGCCACCCAGATTAAGGTGGAGGAGGAGCTGCGGAAGCATGAGGGCCTCACCCGCTACGACCTGGGCCGGGAGAAGTTCCTGGAGCGGGTATGGGCCTGGAAGAGCCAGTACGGAAACCGCATTGTGGAGCAGCAGAAGAAGCTGGGGGCCTCCTGCGACTGGTCCCGGGCCCGGTTCACCATGGATGAGGGCCTCTCCGCCGCCGTGCGGCACGTCTTTGTCTCCCTCTACCAGAAGGGGCTCATTTATAAGGGCTCCCGGATCATCAACTGGTGCCCCCACTGCGTCACCGCCCTCTCCGACGCCGAGGTAGAGTATCAGGACAAGCCCGGCAGTCTCTGGCACATCCGCTATCCCATCCAGGGGGAGGAGGGCCGGTATGTAGTGGTGGCTACCACCCGGCCGGAGACCATGCTGGGGGACACCGGCGTGGCGGTAAACCCAGAAGACGAACGCTACACCGATCTGGTGGGCAAGACCTGCGTCCTCCCCCTGGTGGGCCGGGAGCTCCCCATCGTGGCCGACGCCTATGTGGACACGGCCTTCGGCACCGGCTGCGTGAAGATGACCCCCGCCCACGACCCCAACGACTTTGAGGTGGGCCTCCGGCACAACCTGGAGACCATCCGGGTCCTGGACGACAACGGCAAGGTGGCGGAGGGCTACGGCCGGTACTCCGGTATGGACCGCTGCGAGGCGCGGAAGGCCATTGTGGCTGACCTGGAGGCGGGGGGATACCTGGTGAAGGTGGAGCCCCACCAGCACAATGTGGGCACCTGCTACCGCTGCCACAGCGATGTGGAGCCCTTGATCTCCGCCCAGTGGTTTGTGAAGATGGAGCCCCTGGCCCGGGAGGCCCTCCGGGTGGTCCGGGACGGGGAGGTCAAGTTCGTCCCCGACCGCTTCTCCAAAATCTACACCAACTGGATGGAGAACGTCCACGACTGGTGCATCTCCCGGCAGCTCTGGTGGGGCCACCGGATTCCCGCCTGGACCTGCCAGGACTGCGGCGGGATCACCGTCAGCGAGACCGGCCCCACCGAGTGTGAGCACTGCCACAGTGCGCACATCGTTCAGGAGGAGGACGTGCTGGACACCTGGTTCTCCTCTGCCCTGTGGCCATTCTCCACCCTGGGCTGGCCGGAGGAGACCGAGGACTACAAATATTTCTACCCCACCGATGTGCTGGTCACCGGCTACGACATCATCTTCTTCTGGGTGGCCCGGATGATCTTCTCCGGCTGTGAGCACACCGGCAAGCCGCCCTTCCACACCGTCTTTATCCACGGCCTGGTCCGGGACGACAAGGGCCGGAAGATGTCCAAGTCCCTGGGTAACGGCATCGACCCCCTGGAGATCGCCCAGCAGTACGGCGCCGACGCCCTGCGCTTCAACCTGGTCACCGGCAACTCCCCGGGCAACGACATGCGCTTCTACACCGAGCGGTGCGAGGCCATGCGGAACTTCGCCAACAAAATCTGGAACGCCTCCCGCTTCCTGATGATGAACCTGACCATTGATCGATGCGAGCTGCCGGAGAAGCTGGAGCTGGAGGACAAGTGGATTCTCTCCAAGCTCAACCGGGTGATCCCGGAGGTCACCGAGAACCTGGAGAAGTTCGAGCTGGGGGTGGCCGCCCAGAAGGTCTACGACTTCATCTGGGACGACTACTGCGACTGGTATATCGAGCTCACCAAGTCCCGGCTCCAGGGGGAGGACCCGGAGGCCAAGGTCCGGGCTCAGCAGGTCCTCTGCTACGTCCTCACCGGCATCCTCAAGCTCCTCCACCCCTTCATGCCCTTCCTCACCGAGGAGATTTGGCAGGCCCTGCCCCACGAAGGGGACTACCTGATGCTCCAGCCCTGGCCGGAGCACCATGTGCGCCTGGACTTCCCGGAGGAGGAGAAGGCCATGGAGCTCATCATGGAGGCCATCGGGGCGGTGCGGACCCGCCGGGCCGAGATGAACGTGCCCCCCTCCAGAAAGGCCCGGCTCACTGTGGCCACCCTGGAGCAGGAGGTCTTCCACGCCGGGATTCCCTTCCTCAAGCGCCTGGCCTACGGCAGCGAGGTCACCATCACCGGCCTGTCCGGAGCCCAGGAGGGAGACAAAGGGGAGGTCACCGTCCTCACCCCCTCTGCCCGCATCTCCATGCCCCTGGCCGAGCTGGTGGACCTGGAGAAGGAGAAGGCCCGATTGGAGAAGGAGCTGGGCAAGCAGCTGGCCGAGCGGGACAAGCTCCAGACCAAGCTCCAGAACCCCGGCTTTGTCAACAAGGCCCCGGCCAACGTGGTCCAGGCCGAGCGGGAGCGGGCCGAAAAGCTCGCTGCACTCATTGCCGGGCTGGAGGAGCAGCTGGCCGCCATGAAGTAGGCGGCGCGGCTCCGGCCGCCGGGTCTGAAAACAAATTGTAAAAAAACTGTTCTGACCTCTATGCAAAAGGGAAAACTTATATTAAAATGGAGGGACAGAACTGTGACAAGGGAAGGGGACATGGATATGCCTGAGCTGCGGTATAAGCGGGTGCTGCTGAAGGTCAGCGGCGAAGCCCTGGCGGGAGACGCCAGCCGGGGGCTGGACTTCGACGTCATCGGCGAGGTCTGCGACGTCATCCGGAAGTGCTGTCAGGCCGGGGTGCAGATGGGCATCGTGGTGGGCGGCGGCAACTTCTGGCGGGGCGTGAAGGACGGGGGCGGCCGGATGGAGCGCACCCGGGCCGACCATATGGGGATGCTGGCCACCGCCATCAACGCCCTGGCCCTGGCCGACGTGCTGGAGCAGAAGGGGGTGGACGTCCGGGTTCAGACCGCCATCGAGATGCGGGCGGTGGCCGAGCCCTACATCCGCTCCCGGGCCATCCGCCATATGGAGAAGGGGAGAGTGGTCATCTTCGGCTGCGGCACCGGCAACCCCTTCTTCTCCACTGATACCGCCGCGGTGCTCCGGGCGGCCGAGATCGACGCCGACGCCATTTTGCTGGCCAAGAACATCGACGGCGTCTACAGCGCCGACCCCCGGAAGGACCCTAACGCCGTCAAGTACGACAGCATCAGCTACGACGACGTACTGACCCAGCACCTGGAGGTGATGGACACCACCGCCACCTCCCTTTCCATGGACAACAAAATTCCCGTGATTCTCTTTGCCCTCAGGGACCCGGAGAACATCTACCGGGTGGTCATGGGCGAGAAAATCGGCACCATCGTCAAGGAGGAGAAATGAGATGAACGAGATTCTCAAGGAGTACAGCGTGAAGATGCAGAAGACCGTGGACGTGGTCATCTCCGACTTCGCGGCTGTCCGGGCCGGCCGGGCCAATGCCGCCGTGCTGGACAAAATCACGGTGGACTACTACGGCAGCCCCACCCCCATCAACCAGGTGGCCGCCATTTCCTCCCCCGACCCCAGGAGCCTCCTCATTAAGCCCTGGGACGGCTCCGTCCTCAAGGCCATCGAGAAGGCCATCCAGGCCTCCGACCTGGGCATCAACCCCCAGAACGACGGCTCCTCCATCCGCCTGAACTTCCCCCAGCTCACCGAGGAGCGCCGTAAGGAGCTCACCAAGCAGGTGCGGAAATACGCCGAGAACGGCAAGGTGGCTATCCGCAACGTCCGCCGGGAGGCCATGGATAAGCTCAAGGCCCTGCAAAAGAAGTCCGAGATCACCGAGGACGACTGCAAGGACTTTGAGAAGGAGCTCCAGGACCTGACCGACAAGCGCTGCAAGGAGCTCGACGAGCTGGCGGCCAAGAAGGAAAAGGAGCTCATGGCCGTATAAAAGCCCGGAGCGCAATCCCACCGCAGTGCGGGGCGTTTGACACGCCCCGCACGCTTTCTGTCCCCGCGATTCCTGTCTGAACCTGAGGAGGCGCGTATGGCCCTTTGGAAGAAGAAGCCCCCGGCGGAGGTGGACTTTACCCGCCTGCCCCGCCATGTGGCCATCATTATGGACGGCAACGGCCGGTGGGCCAAGCGCCGGGGCCTGCCCCGCACTGCCGGTCACGCCGCCGGCGCGGAGAATTTCCGCGCCATCGCCACCTACTGCAAGGAGATCGGCCTTGCGTACCTGACGGTCTACGCCTTCTCCACCGAGAACTGGAAGCGCCCGGCGGAGGAGGTCTCCGCTATCATGGGTCTTTTGAAGAAGTACCTGATGGAGGCCATCGGCCGCATGGAGCGGGACCGGGTGAAGATGCGCTTTTTTGGGGATTTAAGCCCCCTGAGCCAGGAGCTCCGGGAGCTGTGCCGGGAGACGGAGGAGATCTCCCAGCGCTATGAGGGCTGTCAGGTGAACATCTGCCTGAACTACGGGGGCCGGGACGAGCTCCTCCGGGGGGCCCGGGCCTTTGCCCTGGACTGCCTGGAGGGCCGGGCCGATCCCAACCACCTCACCGAGGCGGCCTTCGGGGGCTACCTGTACTCCGCCGGCGTCCCCGACCCCGACCTGGTCATCCGGCCCAGCGGAGAGGTGCGGATCTCCAACTTTCTGCTGTGGCAGGCGGCCTATGCTGAATTCTATTTTACCGACGTGCTCTGGCCCGACTTTTCCAAGGAAGAGCTCCACAGGGCCCTGGCGGCCTATCAGGGCCGCTCCCGCCGGTTTGGAGGCATTTAAAACCATGGGAAAACGTATCCTGGTGGCGGTGGTGTGCATCCCGCTGATCTTTGTGGTGTTCTTTCTGCTGCCCCCGATCTTTCTGCCCATTATGATCTCCCTCCTGTCCATGATTGCCCTCCATGAGGTGCTCTGGTCCACGGGCTTTGTGAAGAATCCGAAGATCTCCGGGCTCTCCATTGTCCTCTCCGGCGTCATCCCCTTCTGGGTCTTCATCGGGGAGGGGATGCGCTCGGCCCTGGTGGGCATCTTCCTCTACTTCGTGCTGATCTTCCTGACGGCTATCTCCAGCCGCTACACCGTCACCCTGGAGAAGATGGGGGGCTCCTTCTTCTTCGCCATGCTCATTCCCTACTTCCTCTCCTCCTTTGTGCGGCTGGATAGTCTGGCCCTGGGAAAGCACCTCATCCTCATCCCACTGGTGGCCGCCTTCACCAGCGACGCCTTTGCCCTCTTCGCTGGCATGGCCTTCGGCAAACACAAGCTGGCCCCGGAGCTCTCCCCCAAGAAGACGGTGGAGGGGGCTGTAGGGGGCTTCCTGGGGGCCATCGCCTGCTGCCTGGTCTACGGCGCGGTGATGGATCTGGGCTTCGGCCTGGGAGTGAGCTATCCCCGCTTCGCCCTCTACGGGGCCCTGGGGAGCCTGGTCTCCCAGCTGGGGGACCTGTCCTTCTCCTATATCAAGCGGCAGTACGGACTCAAGGACTTCGGCAACATCTTCCCCGGCCACGGCGGGGTGCTGGACCGCTTTGACAGCGTGATCTTCTGCGCCCCCCTGATTGAAATTCTCATCCACTATCTACCCGCCATCTGGGAGGTGTAAGGCTGTGCGCAGAACCCTGTCGATTCTGGGCTCCACCGGCTCCATCGGCCGGCAGACTTTGGAGGTGGCCCAGGCCCTGGACCTTCCGGTGGCCGCCCTCACCGCCCACCAAAACGCAGCCCTGCTGGAGGAACAGGCCCGGCGCTTCCGGCCGGAGCTGGCGGTCTGCGCCGGCCCCGCCGCCGCGGCGGACCTGAAAGTCCGGCTGGCCGACACCCCGGTCCGGGTGGCCGCCGGGCCCGAGGGGCTGCTGGAGGCGGCCGCCCTGCCCGCCGCCGATACGGTGGTCACCGCCGTGGTGGGGATTGCGGGGCTGGAGCCCACCCTGGCCGCCGTCCGGGCGGGCAAGCGCATCGCCCTGGCCAACAAGGAGACCCTGGTGTGCGCCGGGGAGCTGGTGATGGACCAGGCGGAGGAGTACGGGGCGGAGATCCTCCCGGTGGACTCGGAGCACTCGGCCCTCTTCCAGTGCCTCCAGGGGTGCCGGGACCGGGGGGAGGTGCGCCGCCTCATCCTCACCGCCTCCGGGGGGCCCTTCTTCGGCTGGAGCCGGGAGGCCCTGGCCGAAGTCACGCCGGCCCAGGCCCTGAAGCATCCCAACTGGTCCATGGGGGCCAAGATTTCCGTGGACTCGGCCACCCTGATGAACAAGGGCCTGGAGTACATCGAGGCCATGCGCCTCTACCACATGCCGCCGGAGAAAATTTCCGTGGTCATCCACCGGGAGAGTATCATTCACTCCCTGGTGGAATACTGTGATTACGCGGTACTGGCCCAGCTGGGGGCGGCGGACATGCGCCTGCCCATCCAGTACGCGCTCACCTGGCCGGAGCGGACCCCCGGGCCCGTCCGGCCCCTGAACCTGCTGGAGTGCCCCAGCCTCACCTTCCAGGCCCCGGACCTGGATGCCTTCCCCTGCCTGGGTCTGGCCCTGGAGGCCGCCCGGACCGGCGGCACGGCCACGGCGGTCCTCAACGGGGCCAATGAGGCGGCGGTGGGCCTCTTCCTGGCGGGGAAGCTCTCCTTCCCCGGCATCGCTCAGCGAGTTGCCCTGGCCCTGGAGCGCCTGCCGGCGGTCCAGAAGCCCGGCCTTACGGAGGTGCTGGGGGCCGACCAGGCCGCCCGCGCCCTTGTGACCGATCTTTGAGTTGAGGTGCCTATGACCATCCTTTCTATCGTCCTCACCATCCTGCTCTTCGGATTTCTCATTGCCATCCACGAGTTCGGACACTTCCTGGCCGCCAAGTCCCTGGGGGTCCGGGTCAACGAGTTTGCCATCGGCATGGGCCCCCTGCTCCTCTCCCGGACCAGGGGGGAGACCGCCTACTCCCTCCGGGCCCTCCCCATCGGCGGCTTCTGCGCCATGGAGGGGGAGGAGGAGGACTCCGGGGACCCCCGCTCCTTCTACGCCAAGCCCGCCTGGAAGAAGCTCCTCATCCTGGTGGCCGGCCCCTTCATGAACTTTGCGGCGGGCTTTTGGCTCATCCTCCTGCTCTTCGCCGTGGCCGGGACCCCCTCGCTGCCGGTGGTCACCGGCTTTATGGCCGGGGCGGAGGACCTCGCGGAGACCGGCCTGCAGCCCGGGGACCAGTTTTACCGGGTGGACGGCCACCGGATTTACTTCCAGTCCGACGCCCTCCTCTACCTGAGCCGGGCGGGGGAGACGGTGGAGGTGGAGGTCCTCCGGGAGGGCCGGGTGGTGGACCTGGGGATTCTCTCCCTCCCTTACCGGACTCTGACCGACGAGGCCACCGGAGAGACAGTCCAAAGGCGGGGCATCTACCTGGGCCAGCCCCAGGCGTCCGGGCCCCTGGAGACCCTGAGCAGCGCCTGGTACCAGTCCATCGACTATGTGCGCCTGGTGTGGATGAGTCTGGGGGACCTCTTCACAGGCGCGGTGGGGATCCGGGATATGTCCGGCCCCATTGGCATCGTGGCCATGGCCGGAGAGGTGGGCCAGGCAGGCGCGGCGGCGGCGGGGCTCTACGGGGTGCTGGTGAACATCCTGGATTTCATCGCCCTCATTGCCATCAATCTGGCGGTGATGAATCTGCTGCCCATCCCCGCCCTGGACGGGGGGCGCATCTTCTTCCTGGCGGTGAACGGGATCTTTACCCTCCTGACCCGCCGGCGGCTCAACCCCAAGTATGAGGGCTATATCAATGCCGCGGGCTTTGTCTGCCTGCTGGCCCTCATGGCCGTGGTGGCCTTCAACGACATTGTGAAGCTGATTATTTGACCGTGTGCCGGCGGAGGGGAGGCGTCCCCTCCGCCGGTGGAGCCTTATCTCCAGAGGAGGGAGACTATGACCAGACAGATTCTTGTGGGGGGCGTCCCCGTCGGCGGAGGGGCCCCCGTCACCATCCAGTCCATGTGCAATACCCCCACCGGCGACGTGGAGGTCACAGCAGCCCAGATCCAGCGGCTAACCCAGGCGGGGTGCCAGATCGTCCGGGTGGCCGTCCCCGACCTGGCGGCGGCCCGGGCCCTGGGGGCCATCAGGGAGCGCATCTCCATCCCCCTTGTGGCCGACATCCACTTCGATTACCGGCTGGCCCTGGAGGCGGTGGCGGCGGGGGCGGATAAAATCCGCATCAACCCCGGCAACATCGGCGGGGCCGACCGGGTGAAGGCGGTGGCCGGGGCCTGCCGGGCCAGGGGGGTCCCCATCCGCATTGGGGTCAACGGCGGCTCCCTGGAAAAGCCCATTCTGGCCAAATACGGCGGCGCGGCGCCGGAGGCCCTGGTGGAGTCGGCCTTGGGCCACATCGCCCTCTTACATCAATTCGATTTTGACGACATCTGCGTCTCTCTGAAGTCCTCCGACGTGCGGACCACCATGGCGGCCTACCGCCTGATGTCGGAGCGCTGTGACTATCCCCTCCACCTGGGGGTCACCGAGACGGGGACCCGGCGGATGGGGACCCTCAAATCGGCCATCGGCATCGGGGGCCTTCTGGGCTTCGGCATCGGGGACACCCTCCGGGTCTCCCTCTCCGCCGACCCGGTGGAGGAGGTCTATGCCGCCCGGGACATCCTCCGGGCTCTGGGCCTCCGGCGGGAGGGGCCCAACCTCATCGCCTGCCCCACCTGCGGCCGCACCCGCATCGACCTCATCGGCCTGGCCGAGGAGGTGGAGCGCCGCCTCCAGGCGGTGGACAAGCCCATCACCGTGGCCGTCATGGGCTGCGTGGTCAACGGCCCCGGGGAGGCCTCCGCCGCCGATGTGGGCATCGCCGGGGGAGACGGCACGGGCCTGCTGTTCCACAAGGGGGAAATCGTGAAGAAGGTCCCCCAGGAGGCCCTGGTGGAGGAGCTTTTCCAGCTCATCCAAACCCTGTAACCCATCTCTGAACGTTCTGGAAGGAGGCGCCGGCCTATGCCGGAGCAACATAAAATCCCATTTCTATCTCTCTTTTCCGATTGGACGCCGGCGGGGGAGATCCTGCCCGCCCTGGAGGGGCTGCTGGTTCGCTCGGCGGTGATCCAGCGGGGGGCCCGGACGGTTCTGGCCGAGGTGGAGGGCCCCGTCTGCCTGGACGAGCCCCTGCGCCTCCGGCTGGAGGGGGAGCTGACCGCAGCCTACCGCCTGGGGCGGATGGAGCTGCGCTTCTGCGCCCCTCTGAACCAGGAACCGCCCCTGGAGCTTTTGGAGGAGCTGCCCCCCCTGCCCACCGAGGCCGACATGCCCCCGGAGCCAGAGGCCCCGTTTCCGCCCCCGGCGGAGGCGGATCCGATGGTGGAGGACCCCATGGCGGTCTTCCGCCGGACCGAGCGCATCCGCCAGGAGACCCTTAAGCACCTCAAGCCCCCTGTCCCGGCGGAGAAGAAGGAGAAGGGGGGCGGCAGCCTCCTCTTCGGGAAGATCATGAAGAAGTTCCCCAAGATCCCCTTAAAGGACCTGACTCTGGACTCGGAGATGGTGACGGTGGAGGGGGAGGTCTTTGCCGTGGACCATGTGGAGATGAAGAAGCGGGGGGCCTGGATGGTCCGCTTTGACCTCACCGACCGGACCAACTCGGTCCGGGTGGCCAAGTTTCTGGTGGGGGACGAGGGAAAACAGCTGGCCGGCGCCCTGAAGGAGGGGAGCCGCCTCATCGTCCAGGGCCGGGTGAGCCCCTACCAGGGGGAGCTCCAGATTGAGCCCACGGGCATCGCCCAGGGCAAGCCCCCGGAGCCCCGGAAGGACGCGGCGGAGGGGGACAAGCGGGTGGAGCTCCACCTCCACACAAAGATGTCCGCCATGGACGCCGTCACCGACATCAAGGCGGTGATTCAGCGGGCGGCGGCCTGGGGCCACCCCGCCATCGCCATCACCGACCACGGGGTCTGCCACGATTTCCCCGCCGCCTACTCCGCCGCCAAAAAGGCGGGCATCCAGATGATCTTCGGGGTGGAGGCCTACTTCGTTAATGATGTGGACGATATGCCCGCCGTCCGGGGGGACCTGGACGCCGGTTTCCACGGGGAATATGTCTGCTTCGACCTGGAGACCACCGGCCTGGACGCCCGGAAGGACGTCATCATCGAAATCGGCGCGGTGGTCTACCGGGACGGGAAGGTCACCGACGAGGTCTTCTCCACCTTTGTGGACCCGGGGCGGCCCATCCCCTATGAGGTGAGCCAGCTCACCGGCATCACCGGCGACATGGTGAAGGGGGCCCCCGGCCAGGCCGAGGCCCTCCGGCAGTTTCTGGACTTCATCCACGGACGCCCTCTGGCCGCCCACAACGCCGGCTTTGACGTGGGCTTCCTCTCCGAGGGCTGCCGCCGCATGGGCCTCTCCCTGGAGGCCACGGCGGTGGACACCTTACCCCTGGCCCAGGCCCTCCTGCCCAACCTGTCTAGGCACAAGCTGGACCTGGTGGCCGGGCACCTAGGGCTCCCCTCCTTTCACCACCACCGGGCCACCGACGACGCCTCCACCGTGGCCTATATGCTGGTCCCCTTCTTTAAACGGCTGGAGGAGGAGCACGACATCCACTCCCTGGGCGCCATCAACCGCTGGGCGGCCGCCCAGAACCAGAAGCGCAAGGGCAAGCGCCGGGCCCGGCACCTCATCGTCCTGGCCCGGAACCAGACCGGCCTGCGGAACCTCTACAAGCTGGTGTCCAAGGCCCATCTGGAGCACTTTCAGCGCAAGCAGTACCCGGTGATGCCCAAGAGCCTCATCGACGCCAACCGGGAGGGCCTTCTTCTGGGCTCGGCCTGCGAGGCGGGGGAGCTCTTCCAGGCGGTGGTTCGCCGCAGCTCCTGGGCCGAGCTCAAGCGCATCGCCTCCTGGTACGATTACCTGGAGATTCAGCCCATCAGCAACAACGCCTACATGCTCCGCCCCGACAAGAGCGGCCGGACCATCGCCCGGAACGAGGAGGAGCTCCGGGACTTCAACCACACCATCGTGGAGCTGGCCCATGAGCTGGGCAAGCCGGTGGTGGCCACCGGGGACGTCCACTTCCTGGACCCGGAGGACGAGATTTACCGCCACATCCTCCTGAACACCAAGGGCTTTGAGGACGCCGACGCCCCCAACCCCCTCTACTTCCGCACCACCGACGAGATGCTCCGGGAGTTTGCCTACCTGGGGGAGGAGACCGCCCGGGAGGTGGTGGTGGACAACACCCGCCTCATCGCCGCCTGGTGCGGGGATTTAAACCCCCTGCCCAACGGCCTCTTCGCCCCCAAGCTGGAGGACTCCGAGGGGGAGCTCAAGCGCCTGGTGTGGGGGAAGGCCAAGCGGCTCTACGGGGAGGAGCCCCCCGCCATCGTCACCCAGCGCATCGAGGCCGAGCTCCACGACATCCTCATGCGCCACTACGACGTGATCTACATGTCGGCCCAAAAGCTGGTCCAGGACTCCCTGGACCACGGCTACCTGGTGGGCTCCCGGGGCTCCGTGGGCTCCTCTATCGTGGCCTTTCTGTCGGGCATCACCGAGGTCAACGCCCTGCCCCCCCACTACCGCTGCCCCAACTGCAAGCACTCCGACTTTGACACGGCAAAGACCCTGGGGGCGGGCTGCGGCGCCGACATGCCCGACGCCCTCTGCCCCGTCTGCGGGAGCAAATATGAGAAGGACGGCTTCAACATCCCCTTCGAGACCTTCCTGGGCTTCGGCGGCGACAAGGTCCCCGACATCGACTTGAACTTCTCCGGCGAGTACCAGTCCAGCGCCCATAAGCACACATTCGAGCTTTTCGGGGACTCCCACGTCTTCCGGGCGGGGACCATCGGTACCGTGGCGGAAAAGACCGCCTTCGGCTATGTGAAAAAGTACATGGAGGAGCGGGGGAAGACGGCCACCCGGGCGGAGATGCTCCGGCTGGCCAAGGGCTGCACCGGGGTCAAGCGCACCACCGGCCAGCACCCCGGCGGCATGGTGGTCATCCCCCAGGACAAGGAGATTTACGACTTTTGCCCCGTGCAGCACCCCGCCGACGACACCGACACCGACATCATCACCACCCACTTTGAATACCACGCCATGGAGTCCAACCTCTTAAAGCTGGACATGCTGGGCCACGACGACCCCTCCATGATCCGCATGATGGAGGACCTCACCGGGGTGGACGCCAAGACCATCCCCCTGGACGACCCGGACACCCGCTCCATCTTCATCTCCTCCCAGGTCCTGGGCTACGAGGGGGACAAGGTTCTGGGCCCCACCGGGGCTGCCGCCATCCCGGAGTTCGGTACCAGCTTCGTCCGGGGGATGCTGGAGGAGACCAAGCCGGCGGAGTTCGACATCCTGGTGCGGCTGTCCGGCTTCTCCCACGGCACAGATGTGTGGCTGGGCAACGCCCGGGACCTGATCCTCTCCGGAACCGCCACCGTGGGACAGGCCATCGGCTGCCGGGACGACATCATGATCTACCTCATCTCCAAGGGCATGAACGAAAAGCGGGCCTTCAAGATCATGGAGGCCGTCCGAAAGGGCCGCGGCCTCCCCGAGGGGGCGGAGGACGAGATGCGCGCCCTGGGGGTCCCCGAGTGGTACATCGGCTCCTGCAAGAAGATCGCCTACCTCTTCCCCAAGGCCCACGCCGTGGCCTATGTGATGATGGCCTTCCGCATCGCCTGGTTCAAGGTCCACCGGCCCCTGGCCTTCTACGCCGCTTACTTCTCCATCCGGGCCAAGGCCTTCGACGCCTCCGTCATGTGCCGGGGTCTGGAGCGGGCCAGGGCCAAGATGGACGAAATCCGGGCCAAAGACAAGGAGGCCACCGCTGTGGAGCAGGACATGCTCACCACCCTGGAGGTAGTCTATGAGTTTTACATCCGGGGCTTCACCTTTGAGCAGATGGACCTCTACCGCTCCGACGCGGTGCGCTTCCGGGTGGACGAGGACAAGAAGGCCCTGCTGCCTCCCTTCCTTGCCATCCCCGGCCTGGGGGAGACGGCGGCGGCGTCCATTGTGGAGCAGCGCAGGGGCAAGGAGTACCTCTCGGTGGAGGAGTTCTCCGCCGACTGCCCCAAGGTGACCAAGGCCCACATCCAGCTTTTGAAGGACTGCGGCGCTCTGGCCGGACTGCCCGACACCAGCCAGATGACCCTCTTCGACGGCTTCTGACGGGGCGGACCGCCCCGGAGAAAAGAATTGGATTTCCGCCGCCCCTTGTATTTCCGCGGAAAACGTGTTACCATGGACGCAGAAGGAAAGGAACAGAAAGCGGCGCGCCCCTCTCTGCCCCTGGAAGCGGTATGCGCAGAGCCCTGTCCCCCGGGACAGGGCTCTTTTCCTTGGGGCTTGCCCTGGAAAAAGCCTGAGGAACTCTCTTGACTTTAGCATAGTAGCGTGCTAATATATGAAAGTCATTTTTCTATAGAAAGGGGGGGCCAACCCCTTGGCCTATACCATCAACACCCCGGAGGGCACCCGGGACCGGCTCTTTGCCGAGTGCCGGGAGCGGCGGCAGGTCCAGTCGGCCCTGACCGGCCTCTTCCAGCGCAGGGGCTACGCCGAGGTTAGCACGCCGGAGGTGGAGTTCTACGACCTCTTCCTCCGGTCGGGCAACCCCATGCCCCAGGAGAGCATGCTCAAAATTATCGACCGCTCCGGCAAGATTATGGTGATGCGGCCCGACTGCACCACCCCCATCGCCCGGGTGGCGGCCACCAAGCTCAAGGCCCTGCCCCTGCCCCAGCGGCTCTACTACGACCAGACGGTCTTCCGCTCCGGCCAGGCCCACACGGGGGGCAGCAGCGAGATCGCCCAGTGCGGGGTGGAGCTCCTGGGGGCCGCCGGCCGGAAGGCCGACCTGGAGATGGTGGCCCTGGCGGTGGACGCCCTGCGCGCCTGTGGAGTGGAGCGCTTCCACATTGAGCTGGGCCACGCCGGCTTCTTCCGGGACCTGGCGGGGCGGGTGGACATGCCGTCCCAGGTCATCGAGCGGATGCGCGCCCTCATCGAGGGCAAGAACTTCGCCGCCCTCAACGACCTGCTGGAGCCCTACGCCGGTCAGGGGGCCTGCAAGGCCCTCCGGCGGCTCTCCCGGCTCTTCGGCGGGGCGGAGGTCCTGGACGAGGCCGAGGCCCTGGCCGGGGGGAGCGCCGTGCTGGTCTACCTGCGGCAGCTCTATGGGGAGCTGTGCCGGGCGGGCTATGGGGAGCACCTGCGCTTCGACCTGGGGATGGTCCACCAGATCGACTACTACACCGGGGTGGTCTTTCGGGGCTATGTGGAGGGGGCGGGGGACGCCGTCCTCTCCGGAGGACGGTACGACAAGCTGGTGGAGGCCTTCGGCCGCCCTGCCCCGGCCACCGGCTTTGCCGTGGATGTGGACGCGGTGGCGGGCTGCCTCCCCGGCTGGGAACCGCCCCAGCTGGAGGGGCTGGTCCACTTCGGCCCCGGGGCCCTGGCCCAGGCCCTGGCGGCGGTGGACGGCCAGGCCCCGGGGACCTGGGAGCTCTCCCCCTGTGACACCCTGGAGGAGACCCTGGCCCTGGCCCGGGAGAAGGGGGCCCGGGAGGTTTTGATGCTGGAGGACGGCACAGAGAGGAGGGAGGCGCTGTGAGCGGTGAAAGACTGCGGATTGCCCTGACCAAGGGGCGGCTCCAGGACCAGTCGGTGGAGCTCTTCCAGGCCATGGGCCTGGACTGCACCCCCATCCAGAACCCCGGCCGGAGGCTCATCCATTCCGTCCCCAACTACCCTCTGGACGCGGTGCTGGCCAAGGCCCCCGATGTCATCACCTATGTGGAGCACGGGGTCTGCAGCCTGGGCATCGTGGGCAAGGATACCATCCTGGAGCAGGGCCGGTCCTTTTACGAGGTGCTGGACCTGGGCTTCGGCAAATGCCGCTTTGCCCTGGCGGTGAAGGAGGGCGCCGATTTCTACGGCACCTACAAGACCCGGCGCATCGCCACCAAATATCCCAACGTGGCCCGGACCTTCTTCGAGGGGAAGGGCATGGACGTGTCCATCATTAAGATTGAAGGCTCGGTGGAGCTGGCCCCCATCCTGGATTTGGCCGACGCCATTGTGGACATTGTGGAGACAGGAGCCACCCTGAAGGCCAACGGCCTGACGCCCATCGAGGACGTGGCCCAGGTCAGTGCCCGGCTCATTGTCAACATCGCCGGCATGAAGCTCCACAAGGAGGCCATCGACGACTTTATCAGCCGCTGTGAGCGGGAATTGGAGAGACGGTCATGATTGAAATCATCCAAGCGGACGGACAGGCGGAGCGCCGGCGCATCGCCGCCATGCGGGCCCGTGCGGCCCAGGTGGGGGCCGACATTCAGCGGGCGGTCTCCGCCGTCATGGAGGGCGTGCGGGAGCGGGGCTTTGACGCGGTGCGGGCGTACTCCCTCCAGTTCGACCACAGGGAGCCCTACGAGCTCTCCCAGGGGGACCTGGAGGCGGCCTATGCCCGCTGCCCCCGGGCCCTTACCGCCGCCCTGGAGCACGCGGCGGCCAACATCCGGGACTACAACGAGAAACTACTGGTGAAAAGCCAGGCGTGGACCTCCCCCGACGGGGGTGTGGTGGGCCGGGTGGTCCGGGGCCTCACCCGGGTGGGCGTCTATGTGCCCGGCGGCACGGCGGCCTACCCATCCTCGGTGTTGATGAACGCCGTCCCCGCTAAGGTGGCGGGGGTGGAGGAGATCGTCATGGTGACCCCGCCCACCGAAAACCTCAACGATGCGGTGCTGGCCGCCGCCAAAATCGCCGGGGTGGACCGGGTGATCGCCGTGGGAGGGGCCCAGGCGGTGGCCGCCCTGACCTACGGGGCGGGCTTCATCCCCCAGGTGGATAAGCTGGTGGGCCCCGGCAACGCCTATGTGGCCGCCGCCAAACGCATGGCCTACGGCGCCCTGGACATCGACATGGTGGCCGGCCCCTCGGAGGTGCTGGTCATCGCCGATGAGACAGCCCGGGCCAAATATGTAGCCGCCGACCTCCTCAGTCAGGCCGAGCACGACAAGCTGGCCTCGGCGGTGCTCCTCACCACCTCCCAGGCCCTGGCCCAGGCGGTGGACGCCGAGATGGTCCGGCAGACCGGCTATCTGGGCCGCTCCGAGATCATCGAGGCCTCCCTCCGGGACTTCGGCTGCGCCATCGTCTGCCGGGACCTGGAAGGGGCCCTGGACCTGGCGAACGAGATCGCCCCGGAGCACCTAGAGATCGTCACCGCCGACCCCCGGGCCCTGCTGCCCAGGGTGAAGAACGCCGGGGCCGTCTTCCTGGGGGCCTGGTCCCCGGAGCCCCTGGGGGACTATCTGGCGGGACCGGACCATGTGCTGCCCACCTCGGGCACTGCCCGGTTCTTCTCCCCCCTGAGCGTGGACAGTTTTCTCAAGACCATGAGCGTCATCCAGTACGACCGCGCCTCCCTGGCCCCCGTCCGGGAGGAGATCATTACCTTGGCGGAGGCGGAGCACCTGACGGCCCACGCCAATGCCATCAGGGTGCGGTTTGAGGGGGACGGGCCGGACAAGGAGGGATTTTAATGGACAGCCATGTGTACCGGGCGGGGGAGACTCCCCTCCGGGCCTATTCCATTGAGCGCAGAACGAAGGAAACTCAGATCCGCGCCAAGCTTTGCCTGGACGGGGGAGAGGTCCAGGTCTCCACCGGCATCGGCTTTTTTGACCACATGCTCACCGCTTTGGCCTTCTATGGCGGCCTGGGGCTGGAGCTGGAGGCCAAGGGGGACCTGGAGGTGGACGGCCACCACACTGTGGAGGACGTGGGCATTGTCCTGGGCCAGGCCCTCCGGGCCTCCCTGGGGGACCGGAAGGGCATCCGGCGCTTTGGCAGCGCCTATGTGCCCATGGACGAGGCTCTGGCCTTTACCGCCCTGGACTGCTCTAACCGGCCCTATCTGGTCTTTGACGCCCCCATGCCCCAGCCGGTCATGGGGACTTACGACGCCTGTCTCACCGAAGAGTTTCTGCGGGCCTTCGCGGTGCACGGCGGGCTCACCTTACATATGAAGTGTTTTTATGGAAAAAATGCCCACCACATCACCGAGGCCCTCTTTAAGTCCCTGGGCCAGGCCCTGAAGGAGGCCCTCCGGGTGGAGGGCGGGGGCGCCGTCTCTACCAAGGGGGTGCTGTAATGGTTCGCCGGACTGCCATTGTGGACTACGGCGTAGGGAACCTAAAGAGCGTCACCAACGCTATGCACTATCTGGGCCTGCCCACCGCCGTCACCGGAGACCCCGGGGAGATGGAGCGGGCCGACGCCATTCTCCTCCCCGGCGTGGGGGCCTTCCCCGACGCGGCGGAGAAGCTGCGGACCACCGGTCTGGACCGGGTCCTGCTGGCCCAGGCCGGGCGCAAGCCCATCCTGGGCATCTGCCTGGGGATGCAGCTTCTCTTTGACGAGAGCGAGGAGATCCGCCCCTCCAAGGGCCTGGGGCTGATTCCCGGCCGTGTGAAGCGCATGGAGACCGAATACAAGCTGCCCCACATCGGCTGGAACAGCCTGACCTTCCAGAACCAATCCCCCCTCTTTCGGGGGCTGGAGGCGGGCGCCTGGGTCTACTTCGTCCACACCTACTGCGGCGTGGCCGCCGACGAGCGGGACGTCATCGCCCGCACTGACTACGGCCCCTCGGTGGCGGCGGCGGTGGGCCGGGACGGGGTCTACGGCTGTCAGTTCCACCCGGAGAAGAGCGGCGAGGTGGGGCTGCAAATTCTGAGAAACTTTGGGGAGCTGAACAGATGATCCTATTGCCTGCCATCGACATGAAGGACGGACGCTGCGTCCGTCTCCGCAAGGGGGATTTCGGCACCGTCCACCAGGTGGCCGCCGGGGCCCTGGAGACCGCCCGGCGCTTCGCCGGCGCCGGGGCCCGGTGGGTCCACATGGTGGACCTGGACGGGGCCCGGGACGGGGTCCGAAGGAATTTTTCCCAGATTTTTGAGGTCATTACCCAGTCTGGCCTCCAGGTGGAGCTGGGGGGCGGCATCAAATCGGCACCCGATCTCATCACCGTGATGGAGGCCGGCGTTGCCCGGGCGGTGGTGGGCTCCGCCGCCGTGACCTGCCCGGAGATGGTGGACTACGCCGTCGCCCAGTGGGGGGCCGGCCGGGTGGCGGTGGGCATCGACTGCCTCAATGGGCGGGTCCGCACCGCTGGCTGGGAGGCCGACTCCGGCCTGGATTGTCTGGACTTTGCCCGGCAGATGGAGGCCAGAGGGGTCCAGACGCTGATCTTCACCGACATCGCCGCCGACGGGATGCTCTCGGGGCCCTCCTACGATCAGCTCGCCGCCCTCCAGGAGGCGGTGGGCTGCCGGATTGTGGCCTCCGGGGGGGTCACCACCCTGGACGACGTCAAGCGCCTGCGGGACATGGGGCTCTACGGGGCCATCATCGGCAAAGCCTACTACGCCGGGACCCTGGATCTGGCGGAGGCCATCAAGGAGGCGGGAGCACAGTGTTAGCCAAACGGATTATCCCCTGCCTGGACGTCCGGGACGGCCGGGTGGTAAAGGGAGTCAACTTTGTGAACATCCGGGACGCCGGGGACCCGGTGGAGCTGGCCCGGTTCTACTCCGCCCAGGGGGCCGACGAGATCGTCTTCCTGGACATCACCGCCACCAGCGACGGCCGGGCCACGGTGGCCGACGTGGTGGAGCGCACCGCTGAACAGGTTTTCGTTCCCCTGACGGTAGGGGGCGGCATCCGCACCCTGGAGGATTTCCGGCAGCTCCTCCGGGCGGGGGCCGACAAAATCTCGGTGAACTCGGCGGCGGTGGCCGACAAGACCCTGATTGCCCGGGCGGCGGAGCGGTTCGGCTCCCAGTGTGTGGTGCTGGCCATTGACGCCCGGGCCCGGGGGGACGGCAGCTATGAGGTGGTGGTGGCCGGGGGCCGGACTCCCACCGGACTGGACGCGGTGGAATGGGCCCGGGAAGGGGCCCGCCTGGGGGCGGGGGAAATTCTCCTGACCTCCATGGACGCCGACGGCACCAAGGCAGGCTTTGACCTGGCCATGACCCGGGCGCTGGCCCAGGCCGTCCCCATTCCAGTCATCGCCTCGGGTGGCTGCGGCAGCCTGGCGGACTTCGCCCAGGTTTTTCAGGAGACCGGCTGTGACGCCGCCC
Source organism: uncultured Intestinimonas sp. (assembly GCF_944387725.1). Lineage (GTDB taxonomy): Bacteria > Bacillota > Clostridia > Oscillospirales > Oscillospiraceae > Intestinimonas. The sequence goes on from NZ_CALXGA010000006.1 coordinate 31,168, forward strand.
TGGCGGCCTCCCTCTTCCACTTCGGGGAGCTGACCGTGCCCCAGGTGAAGGACTACCTCCGGGACCGGGGCATCCCGGTGCGCTGCCGGGCCGGGGCGCAGATCTGAGCGCGGCCCGGCGGAAGGCCGGTCCGATGTTCCCACCGGCCCAAGGCGGGAAGGAGAAATTATGTTTGATTTAGACCAGCTTTTTCAAAAGGACAGCCTAATCCCCGTCATCATTCAGGACGAGGAGACCCGGGAGGTGCTGATGCTGGGCTTCACCAACCGGGAGGCGGTGGAGCGCACCCTGGAGACCAGGACCGCCTGGTTCTGGAGCCGCAGCCGGCAGAAGCTCTGGAACAAGGGGGAGACCTCGGGGCACTTTCTCCATGTGAAGAAGGTGCTCACTGACTGTGACGCCGACACCCTGCTCTATCTCTGCCGGCCCGACGGCCCCACCTGCCACACCGGGGCCCGGAGCTGTTTTTTCAACACCATTGTGGAGGAATAACGACCATGGACGAAACCCTCAAGCGCCTTTACGCCGTGGTACAGGACCGGCGGGAGCACCCCCAGGAGGGCTCCTACACCTGCTACCTGCTGGACAAGGGCCTGGACAAGATTCTCAAGAAAGTGGGCGAGGAGTGCAGCGAGACCATCATCGCCGCCAAAAACGGGAGCCAGGCGGACACCGTGGGGGAGATCTCCGACCTCATCTACCATCTGACGGTGATGATGGTGGACCAGAACATCCCCCTGGAGGCCGTGCTGGAGGAGCTGGACCGCAGGAGCCAGAAGATTGGAAACCTGAAGCAGTTCCACCAGAGCGACCACATGACCTAGGGCTTGTTTGAAAAATGTCAACATGCCCAACCGGCGGGTCTTTTGTCCCCTGGACGGCGCAATTTTTCCTTGAAATCCGCCAGGATTCCTGCGAAAAAATTGCTTGCCAGAGGCCCAAAATCCCTCGCTGCTGGACACATCGCCAATTTTCAAACAAGCCCTAAAGCCCTGGGCTTGTTTGAAAATCATCAACATGCCCAACCGGCGGGGCTTTCGTCCGCTGGACAGCGCAATTTTTCCTTGAAATCCGTCAGGATTCCCGCGAAAAAATTGCTTGCCAGCGGGCCAAAATCCCTCGCCGCTGGGCACATTGCTATTTTTCAAGCAAGCCCTGGGGCTTTCGATAGATATCCCCCTGCCGTTCCATCGGCAGCCCGCCTATAAAAAATGCAAAAATGTTCGGTTTTTCCTTGACATAGGGGGAAAGAACCCGCTATGATGAAAGCTATCACAGCAAAATGGGCTTGCCCCAGTGACGCATTGTTTGCGGAAAAAGGAGAAATGGAACATGGACTACCAAGCGGAATATCAGAAGAAGCTCACCACGGCTGAAGAGGCGGTGAAGGTGGTCAAATCCGGCGACTGGGTGGACTACGCCTGGTGTGTCAACCACCCCGCAGCCCTGGACAAGGCCCTGGCCGCCCGCGCTTCGGAGCTCACCGACGTGAAGGTTCGGGGCGGCGTCACCATGTGGATGCCTGAAATCTGCAAGGCCGAGGACGCCGGGGACCACTTCACCTGGAACTCCTGGCACTGCTCCGGTGTGGACAGGAAGATCATGGCCAAGGGCATGGGCTACTTCACCCCCCTGCGCTATTCCGAGCTGCCCCGCTACTACCGGGAGCACCTGGACCCGGTGGACGTGGTGATGCTCCAGACCACCCCCATGGACGCCCACGGCAACTTCAACTTCGGCGTCTCCACCTCCCATCTGGCGGACCTGTTGGAAAAGGCCAAGTGCGTGATTGTGGAGGTCAACCAGAATCTGCCCTGGGTCTACGGCCTCACCGGCAGCGAGATCAACATCAGGGATGTGGACATGGTGGTGGAGGGGGAGAACCCCTCGGTGGCCCAGCTTGGCGGCGGCGGCGCCCCCACCGAGGTGGACAAGGCGGTGGCCGGGCTGGTGGTCCGGGAGATTCCCGACGGCGCCTGCCTCCAGATGGGCATTGGCGGTATGCCAAACACCATCGGCACCATGATCGCCCAGTCCGACCTGAAGGACCTGAGCGTCCACACTGAGATGTATGTGGATGCCTTTGTGGACATCGCCAAGGCCGGGAAAATCACCGGCCGCCGCAAGGCCCTGGACCGGGGCCGGCAGGTCTTCGCCTTTGCCGCCGGCACCCAGAAGCTCTATGACTACATCGACCGCAACCCCGACGTGATGGGCGCCCCGGTGGACTACACCAACGACGTCCGAATTCTGGCCCAGATCGACAACTTCATCTCCATCAACAACGCCGTCAATATGGACCTCTTCGGCCAGGTCAACGCAGAGAGCGCCGGGCTCAAGCACATCTCCGGCACCGGTGGACAGCTGGACTTCGTCATGGGGGCCTACCTCTCCAAGGGGGGCAAGAGCTTTATCTGCATGGCCTCCGCCTCCACCGCCAAGGACGGCTCCCTGCGGAGCAACATCGTCCCCACCCTGACCAACGGCTCCATTGTCACCGACCCCCGCTCCTGTGTCCACTATATTGTCACCGAGAACGGCATTGTGAACCTCAAGGGCCTGAACACCTGGCAGCGGGCCGAGCAAATCATCGGCCTGGCCCACCCAGACTGCCGGGAGGAGCTGATTGCCGCCGCCGGCAAGATGGGCATCTGGCGGGCCTCCAACAAGCGCTGACGCCTGCTTCCATACAACGAGAAAGCGCTCCCCTGTCTGAGAGCGGCCCCACAGCGGACCGCCCCGGACAGGGGAGCGCTTCTGTTCGTGTCTGGAGAGGGGTCACCCGCCGGCCTGGGAGAGCTTGTCCAGCCCCAGCCGCAGCCGCCGGAGGGTCTCCTCCCGGCCCAGGATGTGGCACAGCTCCACCGCGCCGCCGGGGGTCACGGCCTTGCCGGCCACGGCGATGCGCACCGGCCACATGAGGGTGGCGTTTTTCACCCCCAGGGACTCGGCCAGGGAGGTCAGGGCGCCGTGGATGGCCTCGGGCGTCCAGTCCGACAGCCCCTCTAGGGCGGGGAGGGCGGCCTCCAGCATCCGCCGGGAGATCTCCGGGTTGGTCTTGGACTTCTTGTTGGTGTAGAGGTCCACGCCGTACGCCGGCAGGGCGTCGAAGAAGTCCACCTTCTCCGGGATGCCGGTGAGCCTTTCACACCGGGCCTGGAGGAGCCCGGCGATCTCCTGAGTGGAGAGGGCGGGGTTTTTCACCGCCTGGCGGAGGTAGGGCAGAGCCGCCTGGTGGAATGCCTCGGGGGAGAGGGCCCGGAGGTAGTGGGCGTTGAAGTAGGTGAGCTTTTCCAGGTCGAAGATGGCGGGGGACTTGGAGATGCCGCCGATGTCGAAGACCTGGGCGAGCTCCGGGAGGGTGAAGAACTCCCGCTCGGCGTAGGCCCCCCGGGGGGACCAGCCCAGCAGGGCCACATAGTTCACAATGGCCTCAGAGAGGAAGCCCATGGCCAGCAGGTCCTCGTAGGAGGGGTCCCCCTTGCGCTTGGACATCTTGTTGTGCTGGTCGCGCATGACGGGGGAGCAGTGGATATAGGTGGGCACCTCCCAGCCGAAGGCCTGGTAGAGGAGGTCGTACTTGGGGGCGGAGGAGAGGTATTCCGAGCCCCGGACCACATGGGTGATGCCCATGAGGTGGTCGTCCACCACGTTGGCGAAGTTGTAGGTGGGCAGGCCGTCGGACTTGATGAGGACCTGGTCGTCCAGGCTGTCGTTCTCCACGGTGATGTCCCCGAAGACTATGTCGTGGAAGGTGGTCTGCCCGGTGCGGGGGATCTTCTGCCGGATGACGTAGGGGACCCCGGCGGCCAGCTTTTCGTCGATCTCCCCCTGGGAGAGGTCCCGGCAGTGTCCGTCATAGCCCCTGTTTTCCCCGTGGAGGGCATCCAGCCGCTCCCTGGTGCAGAAGCAGCGGTAGGCGTGGCCGGTCTCCAGCAGGAGTTGGGCGTACTTCCCGTAGAGGTCCCGGCGCTCCGTCTGGATATAGGGCCCCACGGGGCCGCCCTTGTCGGGGCCCTCCTCCCAGTCCAGGCCGCAGCCGCGCAGGGTGCGGTAGATGACCTCTGCGGCCCCCTCCACCAGCCGCTCCTGGTCGGTATCCTCAATCCGCAGGATGAAGGCGCCCCCGGCGTTCCGGGCGATGAGCCAGGTGTAGAGGGCGGTGCGGAGGTTGCCGATGTGCATATAGCCCGTGGGGGAGGGGGCGAAGCGGGTGCGGACGCCGCCCCTGGGAATGCGGGCCTCCATGCCGTCAAACCACTGTCTGTCCAAAGTCCATTCCTCCAAATTCAAGTTGTCCCCCCATTGTAACACACAGCGGGGCGTTGTCAAGCAAGGGACCGCCGGCGGAGGGCAACAGCATTTGAAAAGTGAGAAGATAGAATAAAGGATAATTCTCCGCTGAACATGAATATCCTGCGAAAAGCCGCTCTGAACCTGTGTAAAAATACAGATGTGGGTCCACGGATCGGTATCCAGAAAAAACGCTTTCGTGCGGCGCTCAACCCAGAGGCCTTCCTGCATATCCTCCTTGCTTTGCCTTAATTCTTAAATGCCGTCGCCTTGGTGAATACGGCAGGGCGCATTGCGCATTGTAAAAGGAGAAAAGCTATGCTGCAATAAAATATAATTTTCCATATGGCAAGCGTGGAGGAATATCATGATGGAGTGGTATCCGTTCCAGTGATAGCAGATGGCGAAGAACCCTTTAAAATGGCCTATCAACATGATTTGATTGTTGAAAGCCAAGGTCAAGTACGGGCTGTTGGATCAGTAAAAACATCAAGCAAAGATCGTCTGGATAAAATTTTTCTCGATAAATTTTTATACAACCGCCTCACAAATGCAGCTACACCACACTTTGCAATTTTTCTGAAAGGTGTACAAAGGAAAGGCAGAGAACCGCATTTTGGCGTTCACACTACGTTCTTAACGGGGCACTTTAAGGGTTATACGATTAAACGAAATCCAATTAGACGGCGTTTACTACTGTGATTTACGGCCTAATATGCTTACAGATCGCATATTATCCGGGCAAATTCACTCTCTTGATGTGCTGCTCACAGAAGACGTTTGGAAATTTATTGAATCATAAAGTAAATGTGATATCCTCTTACGTTCTTAAATGCTGCTGCCCTGGGCCGGCGGGCGCACCCGTCCTGATTTTCCCCGTTTTTTTGGGAAAGGGTGCGGAATATGGCGGTTTTGACGGCGGGGCCGGGGAGAAAACGAACAGAACCCGTAAATTGTGCAAGATAACGGTTGACATTTCCTAGAAATCTGGTAGAATGGCGGTAAATTATTTTAGTTAAATTTTTTTAATTAAAATAATCGAACTGACTTTTTTGAGCGCAGAGCTGAAAGGAGAACCAAATCATGTTTGAGCAAGTGAAAAATGTCATCGTGGATACCCTGAGCTGCGACGCCGAGGCCGTGACCATGGACGCCCGCCTGGTGGAGGACCTGGAGGCCGACTCTCTGGACGCTGTGGAGCTGAACATGGCGCTGGAGGACGCCCTGGGCTTTTCCATCGACGATGAGGAGCTCCAGAACATGAAGACGGTGGGGGACATTGTCCGCTATCTGGAGGCCCATCAGGAGTAAGCTATGGAGCTGTCTGAGATTCTGACCCTGCTGGAGCGGTTCGACGCCTCCACGGCCACCTCCCTGAAGCTGGAGCTGGGGGACCTGCGGCTGAAGCTGGAGAAGGGGTGCGCCGTCCCCGCCGGAGGCGCGGCGGCCGTTCCGGCTGCCGCTGTCCCCGCGTCTGCGGCGGCCCCCTCTGCGGAGCCAGAGGGCGTGGAGGTGAAGGCCCCCCTGGTGGGGACCTTCTACGCCGCCCCCGCCCCCGGAGAGCCCCCCTTTGTCTCTGTGGGGGACACGGTGAAAAAGGGACAGACCCTATGCGTGCTGGAGGCCATGAAAATGATGAGCGAGGTGCCCGCCCCCATAGACTGCGTGATTCTGGAGGTCCTGGCCAGGGACGGGGAGCTGATGGGCTTCGACGCCCCGCTCTTCCGGGTGAGGGAGCTGTAAGCCTATGTTCCATCGGATCCTGATTGCCAACCGGGGCGAGATCGCCGTGCGGGTCATCCGCACCTGCCGGGAGCTGGAGGTGGAGACGGTGGCGGTCTACTCCACCGCCGACGCCGACGCCCTACACGTCAAGCTGGCCACCGAGGCCGTGTGCATCGGCCCGCCCAAGGCGGCGGACAGCTATCTCAACATGTCCGCCCTCCTCACCGCCGCCCTGGAGACCGGCTGTGACGCCATCCACCCCGGCTACGGCTTCCTCTCGGAAAATCCGGAGTTTGCCGATCTGTGCCGGCAGTGCGGGCTGAAATTCATCGGGCCCTCCGGCGGCGTCATCCGCCAGATGGGCAACAAGGCGGCGGCCCGGGCCCTGATGCGGGACCACGGCGTCCCAGTGGTCCCGGGCTCCGAGGGGCCGGTGTCCGGCCCGGAGGAGGCCGCCGAGATCGCCGAAACCATCGGATACCCCGTCCTCCTGAAGGCCAGCTCCGGCGGAGGCGGGCGCGGTATGCGCCGGGTAGACGCCCCTGAGGAACTGCCCGGCCTTTACGCCGCCGCCCAGGCGGAGGCCGTGGCCTGCTTCGGAGACGGGGAGCTCTATGTGGAGAAGCTCATCCTCCACCCCCGGCACATTGAGTTCCAGATTTTGGCCGACAGCCAGGGGAACGTGGTCCACCTGGGGGAACGGGACTGCTCCATCCAGCGGAAAAACCAGAAGCTCATCGAGGAGTCCCCCTCCCGGGCCCTGAGCGAGGACCTGCGCCGGGCCATGGGGGAGGCGGCGGTCCGGGCGGCCAAGGCCGCCGGATACCAGAGCGCCGGGACGGTGGAGTTCGTCCTGGCCCATGACGGCTCCTTCTACTTTATTGAGATGAACACCCGGATTCAGGTGGAGCACCCGGTCACCGAGTTCGTCACCGGCCTGGACCTCATCCGGGAGCAGATCCGCATCGCCGCGGGCCTGCCCCTGTCGGTCCACCAGGAAGCCGTCCGCCAGGACGGCTGCGCCATGGAGTGCCGGATCAACGCCGAGGACCCCCGGGAGGGCTTCCGCCCCGCCCCGGGCCGGGTGGACTTCCTCCACCTCCCCGGCGGGCCGGGGGTGCGGGTGGACACCGCCCTCTTCAACGGCTGTGAGCTCTCCCCCTGGTACGACTCCCTGGCGGCCAAGGTGGTGGTCCACGCCCCCACCCGGCTGGAGACCCTGCGGAAAATGCGCCGGGCCCTGGAGGAACTCATCATCGAGGGCTTCCCCACCACGGCGGACCTGTGCCACCTGATTCTCTACCAGCCCGATTTCATCAAGGGCCGGTATGACACCGGATTTTTAGAGCAGCATATGGAGGAGCTCCTCCGATGGGACTGTGAGGGCATGAAATGATAGATTCCTTTCGTCAGCGGCGGGAGCGGATGATCCAGCTTAAGGCGCGCCGGGAGGGGAAGGAGAGCGACGTTCCCCGCAAGCATATCGGCAAGGCGGTCTTCGGCAAGTGCCCCGACTGCGGCGCCATGGTGCCCAAGACCGAGCTGGCCCGCACCCTCTACGTCTGCCCCAAGTGCGGCTACCACCACCCGGTGGGGGCCTACCTGCGGCTGAGTATGCTCTTGGACTCCAAGAGCTTCCGGGAGTTGGACGAGAAGCTGTCGGCTCCCAACGCGCTGAAATTCCCCGGCTATGACGACAAGCTCCAGGCGGCCCGGAAGAGCACCGGGCTCACCGAGGGGGTGGTCACCGCCCGGGGCAAGCTGGACGGCCGGATGGCCGTCTTCGCCGTGATGGACAGCCGCTTTCTCATGGGCAGCATGGGGGTGGCCGTGGGGGAGAAGGTCACCCGGGCGGTGGAGTACGCGGACCGGGCCAAGCTCCCCCTCATCATCTTCACCGCCAGCGGCGGAGCCCGGATGCAGGAGGGCATCCTCTCCCTGATGCAGATGGCCAAGACCAGCGCCGCCCTGGCCCGCTTTTCCCGGAACGGCGGCCTCTACATCTCTGTGTTCACCCACCCCACCACCGGTGGCGTCACCGCCTCCTTCGCCTCCCTGGGGGACGTCACCCTGGCCGAGCCAGGGGCCCTCATCGGCTTTGCCGGGCCCCGGGTCATCGAGCAGACCATCGGCCAGACCCTGCCGGAGGGCTTCCAGCGCTCCGAATACCTGGAGGAGCACGGCTTTGTGGACCAGATCGTCCCCCGGGGCCAGATGCGGGAGACCCTCTCCCTCCTCCTCCAGCTCCACGAGAAGAGAGGAGGCGAGGAGCATGGCTGAGTACACCCCCGGTCAGAAGGTGGCCATCGCCCGCCATGCCGGGCGGCCGGGCACGGCGGACTACATCTCCGCCTTGTTCACCGGCTTCTTTGCCCAGAAGGGGGACCGGCAGTGCCGGGAGGACCCCGCCATCCTGGGGGGCGTGGCCCTCTATAAGGGCCGCCCCGTCACCGTCCTGGGCCACCGAAAGGGGAAGGACCTCCAGGAGAACATGACCTATAACTTCGGGATGCCCGGCCCCGAGGGCTACCGCAAGGCCCAGCGCCTGATGCGGCAGGCGGAAAAGTTCCGCCGGCCCGTCATCACCTTCGTGGACACCCCCGGGGCCTATCCCGGCCTGGAGGCCGAGGCCCGGGGGCAGGGGGAGGCCATCGCCTCCACCCTGGCCATGATGAGCGGCCTGGACGTGCCGGTGGTCACCATCGTCATCGGCGAGGGGGGCAGCGGCGGGGCACTGGCCCTGGCTGTGGCCAACCGGGTGCTGATGCTGGAGCACGCCGTCTACTCCGTCCTCTCCCCGGAGGGTTTCGCCTCCATCCTCTGGAAGGACTCCGGCAAGGCCGACCAGGCCGCCGAGGTGATGAAGCTCACCGCTCAGGACCTGGTGGCCTTAGGGGCGGCGGACGAGGTCATTCCAGAGCCCCCCGGCGGGGCCCATGAAAATCCCCAGGCCGTCTTCGTGGCGGTGGACCGGGCCCTGTCCCGGGCCCTGGACCGGGTGGTCCGGGAGGGGGATTTCGCCCAGAAGCGGTACGAGAAATTCCGCGGCATGGGAAGCCTGTACACCGGGAGGGACAAGTCATGAAGGGATTGAAAATTGTAGGCACCGGGCGGCATCTGCCCGCCAAGGTGGTCACCAACGACGATCTGCGGGCCTTTGTGGACACCAGCGACGAGTGGATTCGCACCCGCACGGGCATCCAGACCCGGCGCTTCTGCGCCGAGGGGGAGAGCACGGCCTCCCTGGGGGTGGAGGCGGCCCGGCTGGCCCTGGAGCGGGCCGGCATCTCCCCGGAGGACCTGGGGGCCTGCGTGGGGTGCACTTGCAGCGCCGACAGCGTCGCCCCCACAGTGGCCAGCGCCATCCAGCGGGACCTGGGCCTGCCCAAGCACATCCCCTATTTTGACCTCAACGCCGGGTGCTCCGGCTTTCTCTACGGCCTCCATGTGACCCGGGGCCTGCTGCTCCAGAGCGACAAGCCCTACGCCCTCCTGGTGGGGGCCGAGAGCCTGAGCCGGGTCATGAACTTCCAGGACCGGGGGACCTGCGTCATCTTCGGCGACGGGGCCGGGGCCGTGGTGGTGAAGCTGGAGGAGTCCGCCCCCTACGCCTACACCCTGGGCGCCGAGGGGGGCGACGACGTCCTCTACATCGGCGGCTGCGGCTCCCAGGAGCCCTATATCCACATGGAGGGGCAGAAGACCTTCCGCTTCGCCGTGGAGATGGTGCCCTGGTGCATCCACGAGCTCCTCCGGAAGAGCGGTCTGGGGCTGGAGGATATCGACTGGTTCGTCCTCCACCAGGCCAACAAGCGGATCATTGACCATGTGGCCAAGAAGCTGGGAGTGCCGGGGGAGCGGTTCTATCAGAACATCTCCCAGTACGGCAACACCTCCGCCGCCAGCATCCCCATCGCCCTGGACGAGATGGCGGAGCAGGGCCTGCTCCAGCGGGGACAGAAGCTCCTGCTGGTGGGCTTTGGCGCCGGCCTCACTTGGGGCGGCGCGCTGCTGGAGTGGTAAAGGTTTCCCGCTGGGGAAATTGTACGAAATTTCGGGGACCGGGTTCCCCATGATCCAGGACTGAGAATTGAGGATAATTTGCATGAGGAAATTGAATGAGATCCTGGGGACCGAGTTCCCCATTATCCAGGGCGGCATGGCCAACATCGCCACCGGCGAGTTCGCCGCCGCCGTCTCCAACGCCGGCGGCATGGGCCTCATCGGCGGGGGCGGCATGAACGCCGAGACCTTCCGGGAGAACATCCACAAGTGCCGGAGCCTGACCCAGAAGCCCTTCGGCGTAAACATCATGCTCATGCACCCACAGGCCAAGGAGATGGCCCAGATTGCTGCCGAGGAGAAGGTCCCCTTCATCACCACCGGGGCCGGCAATCCCGCCTCCTTCCTCCCCATGTGGAAGGAGACGGGGGCCAAGGTCTTCCCCGTGGTGTCGGTTGCGGCCCTGGCCAAGCTGGTGGCCCGGGCGGGGGCCGACGGCGTCATCGCTGAGGGCACCGAGTCCGGGGGCCATGTGGGGGAGCTGACCACCATGGCCCTGGTGCCCCAGGTCTGCGACGCGGTGGACATCCCCGTGGTGGCCGCCGGAGGCATCGCCGACGGCCGGCAGATGCTGGCCGCCTTCGCTCTGGGGGCCTGTGGCGTCCAGGTGGGCACCTGCCTGCTGGTGAGTGAGGAGTGCCCCATCCACCCCAACTACAAGGAGGCCGTCCTCAAGGCCAAGGACAGCGGCACCGTGGTCACCGGGCGCATTGGCGGCACCCCGGTGCGGATTCTGAAAAACCCCATGGCCAAGGCCTATATCGCCAAGGAGAAGGCCGGGGCCGGTAAGATGGAGCTGGAGGAGTTCACCTTGGGCTCCCTCCGGCGGGCCGTCTTCGAGGGGGACACCAAGTCCGGAAGCCTCATGGCCGGCCAGGTGGCGGGGATGCTCCACGAAATCCGCCCCGTCCGAGCCATCCTGGAGGACCTCTGGAGCGGCTGCGCCGCCCGGCTCGCCGCGCTGGAGAAGGAGGGCTTTTGATGAAGCTGGCCTTCCTGTACGCCGGACAGGGCACCCAGCACGCCGGCATGGGCCGGGACCTCTACGAGGCCTATCCCAACTTCCGGGCGGTGCTGGACAGCGCCCCGGTGGACTTTGACCTGAAAAAGCTCTGCTTTGAGGGGCCCGAAGAGACCCTGAGCCAGACCCAGTACACCCAGCCCTGCATGGTGGCCTTTGCCGCCGGGGTGACGGCGGTGCTCTATGAAAAGGGTGTCCGCCCCGCCATGGCTGCGGGGCTGAGCCTGGGGGAGTACTCCGCCCTGTGCGCCGCCGGGGTCTTTGACCCGGTCACCGCCATTGACCTGGTGGCCTTCCGGGGGAAGGCCATGGCCGGGGCTGTGCAGGACCGCCCCAGCGCCATGGCCGCCGTGCTGATGCTGGACCGGGCGACCCTCCAGAAGTGCTGTGACGCCGCCTCCCGCCTGGGGGTGGCGGAGATCGCCAACCTGAACTGTCCCGGGCAGATCGTCATCGGCGGCGACGCCGCCGCCGTGGAGGAGGCCGGCCGCCTGGCCAAGGAGGCGGGGGCCAAGCGGGTGATGCCCCTGAAGGTCAGCGGGCCCTTCCACACCTCCCTCATGGCCCCCGCCGGGGAGGCCCTGGCCAAGCGGTTCCAGACGGTGGACTTCGGGGCCATGCAGTTCCCCGTCCTCTTCAACTGCAAGGGCGACGTGCTGGGGGAGGGGGACAGCATCCCCAGCCTGCTGGTGCGGCAGGTCCAGAGCAGCGTCCACATGGAGGACACCATCCGCAACATGGCCGCCCACGGGGTGGACACCATCCTGGAGATCGGCCCCGGCAAGGCCCTGAGCGGCTTTGTGAAGAAGACCGAAAAGGGCATCACCACCTACGCCGTGGAGACGGCGGAGGACCTGGAGGCGGCCGTGGCCGCCCTGAAAGGAGCGTAACCCATGAGCTTACAGGGAAAATGCGCCCTGGTCACCGGAGGCAGCCGGGGCATTGGCCGGGCGGTCTGCCTGGAGCTGGCCCGGCAGGGGGCTCGGGTGGCGGTGAACTACGCCGGCAACGCCGCCGCCGCCCAGGAGACGGTGGAGGCCTGTCGGGCCCTGGGGGCGGAGGCATTCGCCATCCAGGCCGACGTGGCCGGCGCCGCCGAGAGCGAGGCCATGGTTAAGGAGGTCCTGGCCCGGTTCGGCCGGCTGGACATTCTGGTGAACAACGCCGGGGTCACCCGGGACGGTTTGATGCTCACCATGAAGGAGGCCGATTGGGACGCGGTGCTGGACACCAACCTAAAGGGGGCCTTCCACTGCATGAAGGCGGTCTACCGGCCCATGATGAAGCAGAAGTACGGGCGCATCGTCAACCTCTCCAGCATTGTGGGCCTTCGGGGCAATGCCGGCCAGGCCAACTACGCCGCCAGCAAGGCCGGGCTCATCGGCCTGACCAAGTCCCTGGCCAAGGAGCTGGCCGCCCGGAACGTCACCGTCAACGCGGTGGCCCCCGGCTTTATTGATACGGATATGACCGCCGCCCTTCCCGAGAAGGCCCGGGAGGCCCTGCTGGCCTCCATCCCCATGGGCCGCCTGGGCCAGGCCGAGGACGTGGCCCGGGCCGTGGCCTTCTTCGCCGGGGACGACTCCGCCTATGTCACCGGGCAGGTTTTGTGTGTGGACGGCGGCATGGCGGTTTAAGGAGGAAAGGAAGCAATGGAAAAGAGACGTGTGGTCATCACCGGCCTGGGCGCGGTGACCCCGGTGGGCCTCACCGCCGCCGAGAGCTGGGCCGCCGTAAAGGCCGGGACCTGCGGCATCGCCCCCATCACCCTGTATGATACCTCCAACATGAAGGCCAAGCTGGCAGGGGAGGTCAAGGGCTTCGATCCGGCCAACTATGTGGAGAAGCGGGAGGCCCGGAAGGTGGACCGCTTCGCCCAGTTCGCTCTGGCCGCCGCCCGGGAGGCCGTGGCGCAGAGCGGCCTGGATTTCACCCAGGAGGACCCCTACCGCTGCGCCCTCATCGTCTCGGCGGGCATCGGGGGGCTCTACACCCTCCAGCACGAGTGCGTCAAGGGGGAGCAGAAGGGGTATGACAAGATTTCCCCCTTCTTCATCCCCATGTCCATCGGCAATATGGCCGCTGCCCAGATTGCCATTCGATACGGCCTCAAGGGCATGGCCACCTGCCCCACCACCGCCTGCGCCGGCGGCACCAACGCCGTGGGAGACGCCCTGCGGCAGATTCGGGACGGCTACGCCGAGGTGGTCCTGTGCGGCGGGGCCGAGGCGGTGGTCACCGAGCTGGCCATGGGGGGCTTCACCTCCATGCACGCCCTGTGCCTCTCCGACGACCCCAAGCGGGCCTCCATCCCCTTTGACGCGGAGCGCAGCGGCTTCGTCATGGGCGAAGGGGCCGGCATCCTAGTGCTGGAGGAGCTGGAGCACGCCAGGAAGCGGGGGGCCGCCATCCTGGGGGAGGCGGTGGGCTACGGCGCCACCTGCGACGCCTACCACATCACCGCCCCCTCCCCCGGCGGGGCTGAGGGGGCCAAGGCCATGTCCCTGGCCCTGGAGGACGCCGGTGTGGCGCCGGAGGCGGTGGGCTACATCAACGCCCATGGAACCTCCACCCCCCTGAACGACGCCATCGAAACCGAGGCGGTCAAGTCGGTCTTCGGAGACCACGCCTACCGCCTGGCCATCAGCTCCACCAAGTCCATGACGGGCCACATGCTGGGGGCCGCCGGGGCCGTGGAGGCCATCTTTACCGCCCAGGCCCTCTTGGAGGGCTTCCTGCCCGCCACCATCGGCTACCAGGTCCCCGACCCGGCGTGCGACCTGGACGTGGTGCCCAACGTGGGCCGGGGGGCCGGCATCCGCTATGCCATGTCCAACTCCTTAGGCTTCGGCGGGCACAACGCCAGCATTCTGCTGAAGAAATGGGAGGGCTGAGCCGTGGAGCTGGACGCCAATCAGATTCAGGAGATTCTCCCCCATCGCCCCCCCTTTCTGCTGGTGGATAAAATCACCGACTACCAGCCGGGCGCCTGGGCCAAGGGCATCAAGGCGGTGACCGTCAATGAGCCCTTCTTCGCCGGGCATTTCCCCCAGTACCACGTCATGCCGGGGGTCCTCATTCTGGAGGCCCTGGCTCAGGTAGGGGCGGTGGCCATCCTCTCCCTGCCGGAGAACCAGGGGAAGATCGCCTTCTTCGGCGGCATCAAGAACGCCCGCTTTAAGAAGCAGGTCCGTCCCGGGGATGTCCTGGAGCTCTCCTGTGAGCTCATCGGCCGGCGGGGCCCCGTGGGCTTCGGCAAGGCGGTGGCCAAGGTGGATGGAAAGGTGGCCGCCCAGGGCGAGCTCACCTTCGCCGTGGGCGGCTGAGTCCCGCGCCAAAACGGCGGGCACGGGTTCTGAGAGAGAAGACGGGCCGTTTTGGAGGCAAGCCATGCTGGAACAGGCATTTAACCAAGTGTATACCAAATTTAAGCTCCACTTTTACCGGGCGGTCTTCGGCCGCTTCCAGAAGCGGGAGGCCAGTCTCACCACGGTGGAGACCTTCTGCATGGAGATCATCGCGGCCCTGGGCCAGCCCACGGTCAACGAGTTCTCCCGGTTTGTGGGCATCTCGGCCCCCAACGCCGCCTACAAGATCAACAACCTGATTCAAAAGGGCTATGTCCGCAAGGAGCAGTCCGAATCGGACAAGCGGGAGTACCATCTGGTGGTCACACAGAAGTATATCGACTATTACAACATCAACTACCGCTATCTGGGAAAGGTAATGGCGCGCCTTCAGCGCCGCTTTTCCCCGGAGGACCTGGCCAAGCTGGAGGAGATGCTGACCATCATCTCCGAAGAGCTCATGCCGGAGATTCCCCTGCCCAAGCAAAGCTGAGTGAGGACAAAGAAGGCCGCCCCCGGCGAAAATCGCCGGGGGCGGCCTCTACCTGTTTGCCGGGCTGGGCCGGATTACAGGGTCAGGACCCGGTGGAGGATGACAGCCATTTCGGCCCGGGTCAGGGAGCCCAGGGGGTTGAGCCTGCCGGAGGTGTCCCCCTGGATGACGCCGGCCTGGACCAGGGCGGCCACGGGGCCCTGGGCGTAGCCGGCCACCGTTCCGCCGTCAGAGAAGCGGCTGAGGTAGTTGCCGGAGGCGTCGGGGAGGGCCTGCCCGGTGCGGCTGAGGGTGCGGTAGAGGAGCACCATGGCGTCCTGCCGGGTCAGGGCCCCGGTGGGGTTAAAGGTGTCGCCGCCGCCCTGGGCGATGCCCTGGGCCTTGGCCGCGGCAATGGCCTGGGCGTAGTAGCTGCCGGCTGGCACATCGGAAAAGCTGTTGGAGGGGTCGCCGCCGGTGAGATGGAAGGCCCGGGAGAGCATCAGCACGAAGTCGCCCCGGATGATGTTGCCGGCGGGGCCGTAGGTGGTGGCGCTGGTACCGGTGGTGATGCCGTTGTCGTAGAGGAACTTAACCGAGGCGGCGGCCCAGCTGTAATTGCCCATGTCGGTGAACTGGGAGGTGGTGGCTGGGGTCACGGTGATGGCGACAGAGCCGGTGTAGACCAGCCCCCGGCTGTCGGTGCCGGAGTAGGTCAAGGTGGCGGTGCCGGAGTAGCCGGCCGGAGGCACATAGGTGACGTTGGCGATGGAGGTACCGCCGGCGTCCGGGGCGAAGGAAATCAGGGGGACCACCACGCCGCCGTAGGAGGCGGGGCCTTGATAGCCATAGTAGAGGGCGCCGGAGGAGGGGGGATTGAACCGCACAGACGCCAGGCTCCCGGCTCCCCGGGCGGCGCAGGCGGAGACAAAGTCGTTGGAGCGGAAGGTCACCGCCCCGCCGTCGGAGGTATAGCGGATGGGGGCGGCGTCCTTCACAGGGGCGTAGGTGATGGTCACCGTACCCGAGAAGCGGTCGTTTTCTATGCTCCGGCCGGAGAAAGAGAGCTCCAGGGCGCCGGTGAGGCCGCTGGCCGGGACAAAGGAGACGTCGGCCAGATTGGGAGTGCCGGAGCGGTAGAACCTGTCCGAGGAGGCAGCCTGACGCTGTCCGCTCTCGTTGTACTGGTAGTAGAGGACGCCCCGGGAGGAGCTGGGCAGGGTGAAGGTCACATAGTCCATGCGCGCCCCGGTTTCGTTCTCACACAGGCTGTCAAAGTCGGAGAGGACGAAGCTCACGGCGGCTCCGGCGTCAGCGGAGTAGGCGATGCGGCCCCCGGAGCTCCCCACCTGAATCCTGAGGGTGCCGGTAAAGCGGTCGCCGTTGGTGCCGCGTCCGGAAAATTCCACAGTGACAGCGCCGGCGTAGCCGCTCCCGGGCACAAAGGTCACATCGTCCAGCCGGGGGGAGGAGGTGCGGTAGAAGCGGTCACCGGAGGCGACAACCTCCTCGTCCCGGGAGTCATAGTCATAGTAGAGGGCGCCCCGGGAGGAGGACGGCTGGGTGAAGGTCACATAGTCCAGGCTGGAGCCGGTGCGGTCCAGGCAGTAGTCGTTAAAGTCCCTGTCGTCCAGGGTGAGGTCCTCCCCCTCGCCGGTCTCATAGCGGAGGGTGGAGCCGGTGCGGGTGACGGTGATGGTCACGGTTCCGGAGAAGTCGTCCCGGCCCGTGCTGCGGCCGGTGTAGCGGATGGTGACAGCGCCGCTGTAGCCGCTTCTGGGGACGAAGGTGATGTCATCCAGCAGAAAATCGTCGCCGCTGGCGTAGCAGCGGTCAGAGGAGGAGAGCCGCTCCTCGTTCCTGCCTTCGTAGTCAAAGTAGAGGGCGCCCTGGGAGGAGCTGGGCAGGGTGAAGGTCACATAGTCCAGCCGGGAGCCGGTGGCGCTTCGGCAGAGGTCGTCGAAGTCAGCGGCGTCGAAGTCCAGCGGTTCGTTCCTGGCCGTCTCATACTTGACGTCGTTGGAGGGGGCCTCCAGGGTGA
This sequence comes from uncultured Intestinimonas sp., assembly GCF_944387725.1. Lineage (GTDB taxonomy): Bacteria > Bacillota > Clostridia > Oscillospirales > Oscillospiraceae > Intestinimonas. The sequence goes on from NZ_CALXGA010000006.1 coordinate 48,129, forward strand.
TGACCAGCTGGCCAGTGTAGGACTGTCCGTTGACGTCTGTGGCGGTGTAGGAGAAGGCGGCAGTCTCTCCGCCCCGCCCGGCGGGGACAAATGTGATGTCCGAGATGCAGCGGCTGGCGCTGCTGGAGGCGGAGTAGTCCCGGTTAGGGTCGATTTTAGCGCCCCCGTCCTGTTGGGTGTAGCCGTAGTAGAGGGTGCCGGCGCTGACACTGTTGCTGCTGAAGCGTACATAGTCCAGACTGGCGCCGTACACGCCGGCGCAGACACTGTTGAAGTCGCTGGCACTGAGGGTCAGGGTTCCGTCGGCCTTTACCGACTTCTGGATGGCGGCGGCGGCGCCGGCCGTGACCGTGACCGTGCACGCAGCCGTCTTTGAGGCATCCGCTGAGGATGTGGCTGTGATCACAGCGGCGCCCGGTGTGACGCCGGTGACCAATCCGTTGGCGTTCACTGTGGCCACGCGCTCATTGGAGGATTTCCAGGTGACGGTCTTACTGACCGCATTGTCGGGAGATACTGTGGCGGTGAGCTGCACCGTGCCCCTGACGGAAATGGAGGCGCTGCCGCTGTTTAAGGTCAGACCGGTGACCGGGCTGGGTGTGGGGGTCGGTGTGGGCGTAGGTGTGGGCGTTGGCGTAGGTGTGGGCGTAGGTGTGGGCGTTGGCGTGGGCGTAGGTGTGGGCGTTGGCGTAGGTGTGGGTGTGGGTGTGGGTGTGGGTGTGGGTGTGGGCGTGGGCGTAGGCGTGGGCGTTGGCGCAGGTGTGGGCGTTGGCGCAGGTGTGGGCGTTGGCGTAGGTGTGGGCGTAGGCGTGGGCGTTGGCGCAGGTGTGGGCGTTGGCGTAGGTGTGGGCGTTGGTGTAGGTGTAGGTGTTGGTGTTGGTGTGGGCGTGGCGCCGTCAGATCCTGTGGAAGTGGATTCTGTGCGCACGTCCGGCGCAGCGCCGTCTGGTATAACGCTGGGGGAGGCCGCCAGAACGGAGGTCATCAGGGCGGCAAGGATGACAAGCGCGATGGCAATGGAAACAGAGAAAAAAATTTTCAATTTCATGACAGAAGCTCCTTCCAAACTCCAGTTCTCAAGCGTGGGCCGGTCTATATCATACAACGAAGTTAGACGGAGAATTGTGACAAAAGTTGCAAGATTTTCTTAAAAATTTTGGCAACACCACACAAAGATAATGGGTCAGCAGATGGCGTGCAAAGCCGTTCGGTGCTCTTTGTGCGGTGTTGCCTTTTCATTTGCGGGTTACCTCCATTTAGGGCTTGTTTGAAACATGTCAACATGCCCAACCGGCGGGTCTTTTGCCCCCTGGACGGCGCAATTTTTCCTTGCAATCCGCCAGGATTCCTGCGAAAAAATTGCTTGCCAGCGGCCCAAAATCCCTCGCTGCCGGACACATCGCCAATTTTCAAACAAGCCCTAGGAGAGAAGCATGGTGTCATCGGCCTCATCGGAGCCGGAGACCTTGCTGAACATATCCAGCAGGGCCTCCACAGTAAGCTTCCGCTTCTCCTCTCCGGAGACGTCGATGACCACCCGGCCCTCGTACATCATAATGAGCCGGTTGCCGTGGACAATGGCGTCCCGCATATTGTGGGTAATCATCAGGGTGGTGAGCTTGTCCCGCTGGACAATCCGCTCGGTGGCGTCCAGAACCTTGGCGGCGGTCTTGGGGTCTAGGGCGGCGGTGTGCTCGTCCAGCAGCAGGAGCTTGGGCTTCTGGAGGGTGGCCATCAGCAGGGTCAGGGCCTGCCGCTGGCCGCCGGAGAGGAGTCCCACCTTGGCGGTGAGCCGCTCCTCCAGCCCCAGGTCCAGGATTTTCAGCAGCTCCCGGTACTCCTCCCGCTCCGGGCGGGTGATGCCGGGCCGGAGGGTCCGGGGCCGGCCCCGGCGCTTGGCCAGGGCCAGGTTCTCCTCGATCTGCATGGTGGCGGCGGTGCCCATCATGGGGTCCTGGAAGACCCGGCCGATATAGGGGGCCCGCTTGTGCTCCGGCAGCCGGGTCACGTCCACCCCGCCGATGGAGATAGTGCCGGCGTCCACCGGCCACACCCCCGCCACGGCGTTGAGGAGGGTGGACTTGCCCGCCCCGTTGCCGCCGATGACGGTGGTAAAATCCCCGTCGGCCAGGGTGAGGGAGAGGCCGTTGAGGGCGGTCTTTTCGTTGATGGTGCCGGGGTTGAAAGTCTTGTAGACCTGTTTGACCTCAAGCATGGGTGCGTCCTCCCTTCCGGCCGGGCTTGGAGAAGTATTTCCCCTTCCAGTAGGGGATGGCCAGGAAGACGGCCACCACCAGGGCGGTGAGGAGCTTTAAGTCGTTGGTATCCAGGCCCAGCCGCAGGACGAACTGGATGACCAAATAGTAGATGATGGCGCCGATGACGGCGGAGAGCAGCTTCAGGGCAAAGTTTTGGAAGACCTTGGAGAAGATGACCTCACCGATGATGACGGCGGCCAGGCCGATGACAATGGCGCCCCGGCCCATGTCGGCGGTGGAGCTGCCCTGGTACTGGGCCAGAAGGGCCCCGGAGAGGGCCACCAGCCCATTGGAGACCATGAGGCCCAGCACCTTGTTGAATTTGGTGTCAATGCCCTGGGCCTGGGCCATGCTGGGGTTGGAGCCTGTGGCTCGGAGGGAGGAGCCCAGCTCGGTGCCGAAGAACCAGTAGAGCACCCCGATCAGGAGGGCGGTGAGGACCAGCAGCAGGAGGATGGGGTTCCGCAGGGCGATCTCCCGGACATACCGCTGGGAGACCAGCAGGTCGAAGTCGTTGACGCTCACCGCCAGGCTGGCCCGGGTGCCGGCGTCGGTGCCGAAGCCCATAATGCGCAGGTTGATGGAGTAGAGGGCCAGCTGGGTCAAAATGCCGGAGAGAATGGCGGGGATGCCGCAGAAGGTGTGGAACAGCCCGGTGACCAGCCCGGCCAGCATCCCGGCCAGGATGGCGCACAGCACCGCCACCCAGATGTTGCAGCCGTTGACGGTCAGCAGCACGCAGACGGCGCCGCCGGTGGCCAGGGAGCCGTCCACTGTCAGATCGGCCACATCCAGGATGCGGTAGGTCAGGTAGACGCCGATGGCCATAATGCCCCAGATGAGCCCTTGCCCCACCGCGCCTGGCATGGAGCGCAGCAGGGGGATGAGAAAGTCCATGGTTAATGCCTCCAAAAGTCAATAGATAAGGACAGTATAGCAAAAATAGACGGGAAAGGGAAGCCCCTTTCCCGTCTTTCTTGTGTTTTCCTTCCGCTCCGCAGTCTCAGGCCAGGGGCTCATAGTCCTCGGGAACGGTGATGCCCAGGGCCTCGCAGTTGGCGGGGTTGTAGAGCTTGGTGAGGGTGGTGTCGTACGCAATGGCCATCTCGGAGACCGACTCCTCGCCGGTAAGGATGCGGGCGGCCATGTTTCCGGTGATTTCGCCCAGTTCGTAGTAGTCGATGGAGAGGGTGGCCACGCCGCAGCCGGAGCAGATGCCGGACTCCCCGGCCACCACGGGCACACCGGCGGGGATGACCACGTTGGCGATGGTCTCGGTGTTATTGGCTGCGGTGTTGTCGGTGGGGATATAGATGACATCGGAGCTGTCACAGGCGGTCTGGGTCACAGAGGCCAGATCGTTGACATCGGTGAAGGCGTACTGGGCGCAGGTGTAGCCCATCTCCTCCAGGTAGCCCTGGATGGTCTCCACCTGGAAGATGGAGTTGGGCTCAGCGGAGCAGTAGAGCAGGCCCACATTGGGGTAGTCGGCGGCGGGGAAGAGCTCCTGAAGCATCTCGGCCTGCTGGTCCAGGGGGGCCAGGTCGGAGGTGCCGGAGATGTTGCCGCCCAGGACGCCGTCCTCGGTGCTGTCCAGGTTCAGGGCCACGCCGTAGTTGGTGACGGCAGTGCCCAGGATGGGCACGGTGTCGGTGGCGGAAGCGGCGGCGGTGAGGGAGGCGGTGGCGTTGGCCAGGATCAGGTCCACGTCCTCCGCCAGGAAGCCGTCGATGATGGTGATGCAGTTGTTGGAGTCGCCGCCGGCGTTGCCCTCGGAGAAGGTGACCGCGTCCCCAAACTGGGTGGTGAGGGCATCCTTGAAACCCTGAGTGGCGGCGTCCAGGGCGTTGTGGGGGGCCAACTGGCAGATGCCCACCACATAGGTCTCTCCGGAGGCGTTCGGAGCGGTGGAGCCGGCAGGGGCGGTGCCCTCAGGGGCGGGAGTCTCGGCGGAGCCGCCGGAGCAGGCGGCCAGGGACAGCGCCAGCGCGGACGCCGTCAGCAGAGCGGAAAGTTTCTTGGTGCGGTTCATTTCATTCATCCTTCCAAATGCTTTGATGCTTTAATACTTTGTTCCAATGAAGCATGAGATGTATTATACACCTTTTCCACCCAATGTCAATCCGCACTTTTCCCAAAAATGGGGGAGCGAAGCGTGTCCATCCTAGGCTTGTTTGAAACATGTCAACATGCCCAACCGGCGGGGCTTTTGCCCCCTGGACGGCGCAATTTTTCCTTGCAATCCGCCAGGATTCCTGCGAAAAAATTGCTTGCCAGCGGCCCAAAATCCCTCGCTGCCGGACACATCGCCAATTTTCAAACAAGCCCTAGGCCGGCATGGGACAAGGTTTTGACGGCAGACGCAACAGGCATGGGAGGAAGGTCACTGTGGACTTTTCTTTTCGGTGTTCAACTTGATTTTACAATCAACCAAAAAAAGAAGCTGTATTCATAAGCGTTTCGCGAGTGTATGAATATGAGAGATTTTAACCATTGTCTCTTCAGAAGCGGAGAGGATCACATAATCTTTGCTGAGACGTCTGGAATGGCCCAGCCATGCCAGCGTGCGCGCAACAACCCAGCGCCAGGGGAGCTTTTCCCATGGATGAGGCTTAATTTTCTCCGAAATATCAACATCAAGCTGAAACTATTCCTTCAAATTAGATAGAAAAGTACCCAGATACCCAGCAGCTGCGCAGAATTTTTGAATAGACGGGTACCTTTCGTATGCTGGCCTGACGGCAGAGCTGCCCGCCTTTGTATCATGGATATTGGCGGCATGAACCACGACAGCCAATAAATTGCCCATCACATCA
>NZ_CALXGA010000007.1 GCF_944387725.1 uncultured Intestinimonas sp.
CCGCCGCCAGATATCCCCCCTGGCGAAGCCTGCGTTTCTGCATTTCGGCCACCTCCTTCAGCCCCAGCGGCGCTTCTGGAGCGCCTGGACGGTGAGGAGCACAAAGAGCCCGGACAGGGACAGGTAGAGCACCACGCCACCCACGTCAAAGACGCTGTAGTAGGCGAAGTTGTAGAGCACCGAGGAGAAGGAGAACCGGGAGAGCAGCCCGGCCAGGGCGTCGGGGAGGAAGTCCATCAGGTCGTCCCACAGGTAGAGCGCCAGCAGGGCGGCGAAGGTGCTCACGGCGGCGATGACCTGACTTTCGGTGAGGGAAGAGAGAAACATCCCCACCGCCGCAAAGACGCAGCCCATCAGGAAAAAGGCCAAGATAGAGGCGTAGTCGGAGGCCAGCTGTCCCGTGCCGTTGGCGGCGATGATGAGAGGACACAGGCAGAAGAGGCCCATGGGGATAGCCAGCACCGTGAGCATGGAGAAATACTTCCCCAGCACCACTCCCGTGAGGGAGACCGGGGCGGAGAGCAGGAGCTGGTCGGTGCGGGCGCGCCGCTCCTCGGCCATGGAGCGCATGGTGAGAATGGGCACCGCCACCAGAAAGACGACGATGCCGTTGAGCAGGGCGTAGGAAAACTGGGGGTAGCCATAGTAGAGGTTGTTGGCCATGAAGTAGATGCCGATAAAGAAGGTCACCACGGCGATGAACACGCAGCCGGTCATATTGGTAAAGCAGGCCCGCACCTCCCGCAGATAGATGGCTTTCATGAGGGTTCCTCCTCTCCCGCCGGGTCCTCCGGCGCGGGTTGGTCCGGGGGCTCCTCCGGGGCGTCGTCGGCGGTGAGCTGGAGAAAGACGTCCTCCAGGGTCATGCCTCCGGCGGTCAGGCCCAGCAGGGGAATGCCCTCCCGGGCGCAGGCCCGGAAGACGGCCTCCCGGAGGTCTCCCCCGGCGCTCTCCAGGCGGAAGGCGCTCTCCCCCTCCGCCGCCCCGAGCAGGAGCTCCGCCGCCCCCGCCCCGGGGATGCCCTGGAGCAGGGCCAGGCCCTGGTCCGCCCCGGCCTTCAGGGTGACCTGGAGGAAGCGCTCCCCCGCCAGGTCCCGCTCCAGCTCCGCCGGGGTGCCGGAGGCCACCATGCGGCCTTGGCGGATGATGAGGATGCGGTCGCACACCGCCTGGACCTCCGCCAGCAGGTGGGAGCTGAGGATGACGGTGTGCCTTTGGGTCAGGTCCCGGATGAGCGCGCGGATTTCAATAATCTGCTTGGGGTCCAGGCCCACAGTGGGCTCGTCCAGAATGACGATCTCCGGGTCCCCCAGCAGGGCCTGGGCGATGCCCACCCGCTGGCGGTAGCCCTTGGAGAGGTTGCGAATAAGCCGCCCCGCCACGCCGGTGAGCATGGTCAGAGCCTCCACCCGCTCCAGCTCCCCCTCCCGGTCCCGGGCCGGGACCCTTTTCAGGGCGGCGGCGAAGGCGAGATACTCCTCCACCGTCATGTCGGGGTAGAGGGGCGGCTGTTCCGGCAGGTAGCCGATGTGCCTTTTGGCCGCCTCTGGCTCCTCCGTCATGCTCAGCCCGTCCACCAGCACCTCCCCCTCTGTGGGGCCCAGGCAGCCGGTCATGATGTTCATGGTGGTGGACTTTCCGGCCCCGTTGGGGCCCAGGAAGCCGTAGGCCTGGCCCCCCTCCACCGTGAAGCTCAGACGGTCCACCGCCGTGCGGCGGCCATACCGCTTTACCAGGTCGCGCACTTCGATCAAGGGCTTTTCCTCCTTTATCTCCCCCGGCCCTGGGCCGGGGGCGGTTTCATGCGGGAGAAAGCATAGCAGGCAAAGCTGAAAACAGGCTGAAATTCCCATGAACTTTTTGTAAACCGGCCCAGGGCGGAAACCGGCGGAATCACGCGCCGCCTTCGCCCTGGCAGAGGATGCGGACCTCGCCGTCTGAAACAGACAACCGCAGAGGGAGCGCCCGAAGGCGCTGCCTCTGCGGTTGGAAGAAAAACAATCTGTTCCGGCCGGTACCATTTTGTGGGGCGGGTATCTGCCGGTCAGGGGAGATAGGCTGCGGGGTTGACCCGGGTGCCGTTGACCCGGATTTCAAAGTGGCAGTGGCTGCCGGTGGACCGGCCGGTGGAACCGGCCCGGGCGATGGTCTGGCCCTGGTAGACCTTGTCGCCGGTAGAGACCAGCAGGCTGGAGTTGTGGGCGTAGTAGGTCTGCTCGCCGTTGCTGTGGTCGATGACCACCAGGTAGCCATAGGAGCCCTGCCAGCCCGCGAAGCTGACGGTGCCGCCGTCGGAGGCCCGGATGCTGGTGCCGTAGGGGACGGCGATGTCCAGGCCGGAGTGGTAGCTGTAGGAGCCAAAGATATAGCGGTAGCCGAACCGGGAGGTGATGGAGCCGTACACCGGCCAGATATAGTTGCCGGTGGGGTACCAGGAGGGGCGCTCCTTGGTGCCCACGGCGATGACCCGCTCAGTGGCCTCCCGGACCGTAGTGGTGGAGGTGACGTTGCGCTCCCGCTCCACGCCGTTGACATAGGTGACATCGGCGGTGACCAGAGCCTCGCCGGGGACGCCGGCCTCCAGCACGGCGGAATCTCCCTGATACATGCTGCTGTCCTCCACCTCCCGCACCGGGCAGGCAATCTCCTCGGTGTAGGTGTGGGTCTCGATGGTCTCCACCCCCAGGAAGGGGATTTCCTCCTTGATGTTGAGGATTTGCCCGATATAGAGCCGGTCCACATCCACGTCTGGGTTCAGGGCCTCCATCTCAGCCATAGTCATGTCATTGTCGAAAGCCAGGGCCATGAAGGTGTCGCCCTGCTGAACCTCGTAGGTGGTTTGGCCGTTTGTATTGGCGGTAAGCATGTCCAGCATGGACGCCGTGTCCTGCTGGGTATCGCTGGGGAAGTACTCCTTGGTGATGTGGACGTTCTTGGTGTACCCCACCGAAACGGTGTTCTCGTTGACATAGGGGGCGGAGAGCGTCTCCAACAGGGCGTCCAGCGTGGCCCGGTCGGCGGCGGCGCCCACCGTCTGGCCGTCCACAGAAAGGACGTAGCCCTGGGTAATCTCGCTGATCTGGTTGAACAGGTAGTTTTCAAAGTCAGCCACAGGGGTGAGGTCCCCGCTGCCGGAGAGGGCCGGGGCGTAGCTCACCGTGTGGGCAAGCTGGTAGTCATAGCCCAGAATCTCCGAAGCCCTGGACTCCACCCGCTCCATGGCCTGCTCAAAGACGCTCTGGCTGCGGACCAGGCCCAGGTCGGCGCCGTCCACCGTCACCACATAGGAGGGGGTGTAGACGGTGCCCACCACCGCCGCCACGCCGATGACGGCGCTGAGGGCCAGGAAGGGCAGGGGGGAGAGCTTGGGCTTCCCCGCCACGGCCGACCAGGCCCGATGGAAGACGCGGGCGCCCTGGAGGCGCAGGACCCGGCCGCAGTCCGCAGCCTCCTCCCGAAATTTAGAAAACTGCTCCTTGAAGCGCTCGACCCTCTCTGCCCCGGTGGGGCTGTGGCCTTTGCGCCGTCTATGGAGCGGAAACTCGTTTTGCGGTGCGTGCAGGATTTCATCCATGTCTCGTAAAGCCCTCCTTTACCCATCGCTCCGCAAATCTCTCAGGACTTGTAGAAGAAAAGTAACAGAGCGATCATAAAAGATTACAAATGGTTACAAACGAATGATACTCGTTTTTCCTGGGGCCGTCAAGCCTTTTTTGGGCGAAGCTGGTCGAAGGGTCCGCCACTTTTGACCCTCATAAATCCTGTGTTTTCTACAAGAATTCCATCATATTCACACAAAATATGCCTGTTTCGGCAAAATCTCCATCGAAGTTCCCGGCAGCGTGAAAAAAATTTTCGTGATTTTGACGTAACATTCCTGTAACATAACTCCCCGCCGGAGGGCAGCTGGCGCTGGACAGGGCGGAGAACATCCGGCTCCCCCCTGCAAAAAAAGAACATTTCCCTCTTGACAAGGATGGGAAAAGAATTATAATTATATATGAACAATAGCTCATATGTTTAATAGAAGGAGGGATCACCCATGGAAAAGCAGGAAGATCTGGAGCGGTGCGAGAGCGTCCACATCCACCAGGACCTTGTGGCGCAGGTCAACGCCGGGATGCCGGACGAGGAGATTCTCTACGACCTGGCGGAGCTCTTCAAGCTCTTCGCCGACTCCACCCGCATTAAGATTTTGTACGTCCTGTTCGCCTCGGAGCTGTGCGTGTGCGATATCGCCCAGCTTTTGAACATGAGCCAGTCGGCCATTTCCCACCAGCTCCGGGCCCTGAAGCAGGCCAAGCTGGTCCGCTACCGCCGGGAGGGGAAGCAGGTCTTCTATTCTCTGGCCGACGGCCATGTGCGGACCATCCTGGGCCAGGGCATGGAGCATGTGGCAGAGTAAGCTCCCCGCGCGTACGATTTTATAAAGGAGGCATTTCCCATGAAAAAGAAATTCAAGCTCACTGATCTGGACTGTGCCAGCTGCGCGGCCAAGATGGAGGCGGCCATCCAGAAGATCGACGGCGTCCACAGCGCCACCGTCAGCTTCCTGACCCAGAAGCTCACCCTGGAGGCCGACGACACCCGGTTCGACGACATTGTGGAGGAGGCGGTCCGGGTGTGCCGGAAAATCGAACCCGGCTGCGTCATCCAGCGCTGACCTGCCGCGCCATTCTGAATCCAGGAGGGATTTCCATGACTCAGAAGCAGAAACGAACCCTTGGACGGATATTCCTTTCGGCGGCGCTGCTGGCTGCGGCGCGGCTGCTGCCCACCCTCTGGCTCCCCGGGGCCCTTCCCCTGGTGAGCGTCAGCCACGCCGCCCAGGACGGGAGCGCCGCCTTTTCCCTGGCCCCCTGGGCGCTCTATCTGGTCCCCTATCTGCTCATCGGCTGGGACGTGCTGTGGAAGGCGGTGCGGAACATCGCCCACGGCCAGATCTTTGATGAGAACTTTCTCATGGCCCTGGCCACCGTGGGGGCCTTCGGCACCGGGGAGTATGCCGAGGCCGTCTTCGTCATGCTCTTCTACCAGGTGGGAGAGCTCTTCCAGGGCTACGCCGTGGGCAAGTCCCGCCAGTCCATCACCGCCCTGATGGACATCCGCCCCGACTGCGCCAACGTGGAGCGGGACGGGGCGCTCCTCCAGGTGGACCCCGACGAGGTAGAAGTGGGGGACACCATCGTCATCAAGGCCGGGGAGCGGGTGCCCCTGGACGGCGTGATTCTGGAGGGCCGTTCCACCCTGGACACCGCCGCCCTCACCGGGGAGTCCCTGCCCCGGGAGGCGGAGGCCGGCGATGATGTGATCTCCGGCTGCATCAACCTCTCCGGCCTGTTGAAGGTCCGGGTCACCAAGTCCTTTGAGGAGTCCACCGTGGCTAAAATTCTGGACCTGGTGGAGAACGCCGCCGGCAAAAAGGCCAAGGCGGAGAACTTCATCACCAAGTTTGCCCGGTACTACACCCCCAGCGTGGTGGCGGCGGCGGTGCTGCTGGCGGTGCTGCCCCCCCTGCTGGGGGACGGAGACTGGAGCAAGTGGTTCCACCAGGCCCTGGTCTTCCTGGTGATCTCCTGCCCCTGCGCCCTGGTGATCTCCGTGCCCCTGAGCTTCTTCGGCGGCATCGGCGGGGCCTCCCGGGCGGGTATTCTGGTGAAGGGCGGCAACTACTTAGAGGTTCTGGCCGACACCCAGATTGTGGTCTTTGACAAGACCGGCACCCTCACCAAGGGGGTCTTCAACGTCACCGCCATCCACCCGGACCAGTGCGATGAGGACCGGCTCCTGGAGCTGGCGGCCCTGGCGGAGAGCTATTCCGACCACCCCATCTCCCGCTCTCTGAAGGAGGCCTGCGGCAAGGAAATCGACAACAGCCGGGTGGACGGCGTGGAGGAGATCGCCGGCCAGGGCGTCAAGGCCAGCGTGGACGGCGTGGAGGTCTGGGTGGGCAACGACAAGCTCATGGACGCCGCCGGCGCGGCCTGGCACCCCTGCCACCGGGTTGGGACCACCGTACATGTGGCCTCCCAGGGGGTCTATCTGGGCCACATCGTCATCTCCGACGAGGTGAAGGAGGACGCCGCCCAGGCCATCGCCGGCCTGAAGACCATCGGGATTCAAAAGACGGTGATGCTCACCGGCGACGCCCAGGCCGTGGGGGAGGATGTGGCCCGGCGTCTGGGTCTGGACGAGGTCCACACCCAGCTCCTGCCGGCGGACAAGGTGGACCAGGTGGAGGCCCTGCTCCGGGAGCGGACGGGGAAGGGGAAGCTGGCCTTTGTGGGGGACGGCATCAACGACGCCCCCGTCCTCTCCCGGGCCGACCTGGGCATCGCCATGGGCGGCCTGGGCTCCGACGCCGCCATTGAGGCCGCCGACGTGGTCCTCATGGACGATAAGCCCTCCAAGATCGCCGTGGCCATCCGCATCGCCCGAAAGACCCTGAGCATCGTCCGGCAGAACATCGTCTTTGCCCTGGGGGTGAAGCTGCTGGTGCTGGTCCTGGGCGCGGTGGGCCGGGCCAACATGTGGGGGGCTGTCTTTGCCGACGTGGGGGTCTCGGTCCTCGCCATTCTCAACGCCATGCGGGCCCTCCGGGCGGGCCAGGGGGCGGAATAGCGCTGAGCACTCTCCACAGGCTGTGGAAATTATCGCCGGCACAACGGCCTGCAACGCCAAGCGCGAAGCGTCCGTCAATGGTACGAAAACGCCCAGGTCACTTCCAAACAGGAAATGACCTGGGTGTTTTTCACCGGCCGGGTGGGCCCGTTTCAGGACATTGGTTCCGGCCCCAGGGAGAATTTTTGCCCCGGGCGCAAACTTTTCTCCGCTCCAGGCGTCTAATCAACAGAAAGTCAGACAGGGGGCCGGAAGGGCCCCGCCGCGGAAGGATGCTGCTTTCTTTGAAATATGATCTTCAGCAAAAACGCCAGCTCCTGGTGGACCACATTCTCAGCCGTCAGACGGATTTCTACCGCCTGGCCTTCAGCTATGTGAAAAACCAGGACGCGGCTATGGATGTGGTCCAGGAGGCCATCGTCAAGGCTCTGGAGAAGGTGGACACCCTCCGGGAGCCGGCCTACCTCAAGACCTGGTTTTACCGCATCCTGATCAACGAGGCCATGAACCACTTTCGCCGCAGCCGGGACCTGCTCCCCTACGACGACGCCCTGAACGACCAGCCCGCCAGCGCCCTGGACCCCGGGACACGCCTGGACCTCTACGACGCCATCCAACGTCTCTCCTTCCCGGAGCAGACGGTGGTGAAGCTGCGCTTCTTTGAGGAACTGAAGCTGGAGGAGATCGCCCAGGCCACCGGCGTCAACCTGAACACGGTGAAATCCCGGCTCTACAAGGCCCTGAAAAAACTCAGAACCATGACTGGAGAGGAGATTGACCATGCATCCTGATTGGGAACACGCAAAGCAAGCCTACCGAAGTCCCCAGCCCCCGGAGGGGTTTTCCGGAGGGGTGGAGGAGGCCATCCGCCGGGGGGACCGGACCCGGCGGCGGCGTCTCACCGCCCGCCGGAGCCTCACCACCGCCCTGGCCGCCTGCGCCTGCTTCGTCCTGCTGGTGAACGCCAGCCCCACCTTCGCCCAGGCGGTGTCGGGGGTGCCGGTGCTGGGCCCCCTTGCCCGGGTCTTCACCGTGGCCGAGTACACTGCGGAGGATGACGGCCTCCTCCTGGACGTCCGCCTGCCCGGCCTGGAGAACACCGGAAATGAGGCCCTGGAAGAGCGGGTCAATGCCGAGATTACCACCCGGGTCCAGGCCCTCCTGGACGAGGCCCAGCAGCGGGCCCAGGAGGAGTGGGATGCCTACCTGGCCACCGGCGGGAACCCCGCAGATTACGCCCCGGCGGTCATCACCGCCGGCTATGAGGTCAAGTACCAGGGAGAGGGGTATCTCTCCTTTGTGGTGACCGTCACCCAGGTCCGGGCCACCGCCTCGGAGCAGTTCTTCCCCTACACCGTGGACCTGGCCACCGGCGAAGACGTGACCCTCCGGGACCTCCTGGGGGAGGACTGGAAGGAGACCGTCAACGCCTCGGTGAAGGAGCAGATCGCCCAGCGCAGCCAGGACCCCGCCAACAGCTACTGGGACGGCAGCGGCGGCATCCAGGGCTTCACCTCCATCCGGGACGGCCAGCCCTTCTACCTGGGCGTCGACGGAAACCCCGTGGTGATGTTCGAGGAGTACGAGATTGCCCCCGGCTATATGGGCATCCAGGAATTTGAGATCCCCCTTGGGGAATAACGGCAGACGGCAGCGGAGCCCATGCTCCGCTGCCGTCTTTCTGCCTTATTTGACAATAACGGTTATTTCTGATACTCAAACTCCAGATTGTAGAGGCAGACAGTGTCCCCGTCCTGGACCCCCATGGCCTCCATGCGCTGGAAGAGGCCGGACTCCCGGAGGACCCGGTCAAACCAGTTCCGGGACTCCACGTCCCCGAAGTTGACGTTGGCCATGAGCCGCTGGAGCCAGGGCCCGTCCACCATCCACACGCCGTCCACCTGCTCGATGGTGACCGCGCCGCTGGTGTCCAGCTGGGGGGGCTCCGGGACGTAGTCTGGCTCGTAGACCTGGATGGGGGGGAGGCTCTGGAGCCGCCCGGCGGCGTACCCCATGAGCTCGTCCACCCCCTGGTGGGTCACCGCCGAGAGGAGGAAGAAGGGCATTCCCTTGGCCTCCACATGGGCCCGGAGGGCCTCCGCCAGGCAGGGGTCCTGGGCGATGTCCAGCTTGGCGCCGGCCACCACCATGGGCCGCTGGGCCAGCTCCGGGCTGTAGGCGGCCAGCTCCCGGCAGATGGCCTCAAAGTCCTCCACCGGGTCCCGGCCCTCCCGGCCGGAGACGTCTACCAGATGGATCAGCAGCCGGCAGCGGTCCACATGCCGCAGGAAGTCGTGGCCCAGGCCGGCCCCCTCCGCCGCCCCCTCGATGAGGCCGGGGATGTCGGCCAGGACGAAGGAGACCCCCTCCTCCAGGTAGACCACCCCCAGGTTGGGCATGAGGGTTGTGAAGTGGTAGTCGGCAATCTTGGGCCGGGCCTTGGAGACCACCGACAGCAGCGTGGATTTCCCCACGTTGGGGAAGCCCACCAGTCCCACGTCGGCCAGGAGCTTGAGCTCCAGCACCACCTCCCGCTCCTGGCCGGGGAGCCCGGCCTTGGCGAAGTTGGGGGCCTGCCGGGTAGGGGTGGCGAAGTGCTTGTTGCCCCAGCCGCCGTTGCCCCCCCGGGCCAGCACAAAGGGCTGGTGGTCGGACATGTCCCGGATGATCTGGCCGGATGCCGCGTCCCGGACGACGGTGCCCAGGGGAACCTTGATGACCAGGTCCTCCCCGTCCCGGCCGGAGCACCGCTTGCCGGAGCCGTCCATGCCGTTGCCCGCCACATACTTGCGCTTGTAGCGGAAGTCCATCAGGGTGGAGAGGTGGTCGTCCACCTGGAGGACGATGTCCCCCCCCCGGCCGCCGTCGCCGCCGTCGGGGCCGCCGGCGGCCACATACTTCTCCCGGTGGAAGGACACGGCCCCGTTGCCCCCCTTCCCGGAGCGCACCGTGATTTTGGCGGTGTCCACAAATGCTGCTGCCATGGCTGCTCCTCTCTTAAAACTCCATCAGGTTCAGGCCCACGGTCTCGCTGAACTTCCGGCCCACCTGGCCTTCCCAGACCTGGAGGAAGAGCTCCATGGTAGCGCTGATGGTGCAGGCCGACAGGTGGCCGGCGCGGACCTCCCCTTCGGGGTTTGCAATGGTGATGTGGAGATGGAGATAGGGTGCCCCGTCCATCCGGGTCACATTCCCCACCAGGGCCGCAATTTCGTATGTACCCTGGCAGCGCTGGGAGAGGTACTTCTTGTTCACGCTGTCAAAGACGCCCAGTGTCACATCCTTGGCCGCCCCCAGAGCCGAGATGGTGGCCAGGGTGATGCCCTTCTCCTCCACCAGCTTGGAGAGGGAGGCCACCACCTCCTCGCCGGGGTCCAGGCGGACCAGATAGCCTTGGGGAAAGCTGCGGTATTCCATATGGATGCTCCTTTCTCTCTGCCGGGCCCCGCGGAGAGTTTTGCGGGGTCCTGTAAAAAAAAGCCGCAAACAGTCCCGTTTGCGGCTTTTCCGACTTACTGGGCGATCTCCACAATGGAGACCTGCTTGCGGTCCTTGCCCAGGCGCTGGAACTTGACCCTGCCGTCCTTGAGGGCGAAGAGGGTGTCGTCGCTGCCCTTGCCCACGTTCACGCCGGGGTGGATGTGGGTGCCCCGCTGCCGCACCAGGATGTTGCCGGCCAGGACGAACTGGCCGTCGGCGCGCTTGACGCCCAGCCGCTTGGACTCAGAGTCCCGGCCGTTGCGGGTGGAGCCGACGCCCTTCTTGTGGGCGAAGAACTGAAGACCGATGTTCAGCATGGTGTTACACCTCCATGTCTAAGACGATGATGTTTTCGGGATACTCCTCGTGGAGACTGGAAAAATAGACCATCATGGCCGTGAGGAGAGTCTGACAGGTGCTCTCGTTGGCCGGTCCCAGTCCGCCGGGGAGCTTGAGGGAGAGGTAGGCGTCCTTTTCCCGGACCTTCACCGCAGCCTCCAGGCCCAGCACGTCGTTGACGGCGCACTCGGCCAGCCGGACCGCGCTGGTGACGGCGGCGCAGAGGATGTCCTCCCCCTGGGGGGCCAGGCCGCTGTGTCCCTGGACGGTAAAGCCCGTGACGCGGCTGCCCTGGGAAGTGAAAGTAACCTCGATCACACCGGATCAGGCTTCGATCTTGCCGATGGCGACCTTGGTGTAGGGCTGGCGGTGGCCCTGGCGGCGGCGGTAGCCCTTCTTGGGGTTGTACTTGAAGATGCGGATCTTCTTGCCCTTGCCGTTTTTCACCACAGAGGCGCTGACCTTCGCGCCCTCCACCACGGGAGCGCCGAAGGTGGCCTTGTCCCCGTCCAGCAGGGCCAGGACCTTGTCGAAGGTCACGTTCTCGCCGGCCTCCACAGGGAGCTTCTCGATGAAGAGGGTGTCGCCCTCGGCCACCTTGTACTGCTTGCCGCCGGTCTCGATGATGGCATACATTTGTCTGGTTCACTCCTTCATAACGGGCTCGCTGTCGGGGGTGGAGCGGGGCCGTCCGGCCCGCCCGCTTGGAAACCCAGTCAAAGCGGCTATAACAGTATAGCAGCGCCTTTTCCCCTTGTCAATGTATTTTTTGCCTTTCTCCGGCCCTTTTTCGCCCCGGGGCCTCAGGGCAGGTCCACTTGGATGGGCGGGTCGAAGACCGTGACCCGGTTGGAGGACAACGGGATGGTGACGCTGTCCCAGGGGTAGTCCCAGAGGACCCGGTACTCCGTCATGGTCTCGCACCAGCCGTCCCCGTCCTCGTCGGTGCTGCTCATGGACATGCTGCCCCAGTCGTGCCGCCCCCCCTCCGGGTCGTAGTAATACCCGTCGAAGGTGACGGACTGACCGTCATTGCGGAAGGAGAGGTAGACGTTCCCCTCCCGGCGCTCTATGGTGAGGTCCCCCAGGGCCTCGGGCAGCCAGCCGGCCTCCCCGGCAGCAAGGTCCAGGGTGAAGGAGGTCCGGTCCTGGTCCAGCCACTGGGCCTCCTGGATATAGAGGGTCAAATCCTGGTTTTCCGAGAAGTAGCAGCTCTCCAGCTGGATGGCCTCCCCGCCGCCGTAGGTGACGCTGGGCCTGTCATAGCGGTTCCCCGCCCCGTCCAGGGCGTAGCACTCCAGACGGCAGAGCTCCGCCGTGTTGTCCGGGTGGGCCTCCAGGGTGAGATCCATCCGGGTGGGGTCGATGGTCAGCTCGTCCAGGTAGAGGCGCTGGCCGTCCAGCGTAATCCACTGCCCCACCTCCACCGTCCGGCCGGGGCCCAGGAGGGTAGGGTCGATGGTCAGGGGAAAGGTGAACTCCGCCAGCACCGGGGACCGGGGCGTGCTCTCTGCATCCGGCCAGGGGAGGGAGGCGTCCGGGGCCTCCGCCGGGCCTGCAAACTGGCCCTTGTTCCGGCCGGAGTCGGAGACCTCCAGCACCAGCTGAAGCTCCTCCGGCAGGTCCGCCCCGTCGAAGTAGAAGGTCGCCAGACGCCAGTGCGCCTCCGTCTCGCCGGGGTCCTCCCAGGCGGCCTCCTGGGAGCCAGCCGGGGGTTCCCCGTTTTCGTCCAGGAGGTCCGGGGTGATGTCCAGCCAGGTGTCCCCCGCCCAGGAGAGGGTGTAGAACACGTTCAGGGAGGTCTGCCACGATGAGGGATTCCACCGTGGCGGTGATGCCGTTTTGGGTCTGGGACTGGCCCACGGGCTGGACGTAGTCGTTTTCAAAGGCGGCCTTGAGGCTGGGCCGGAGGGCCACCGCCTGGGCCAGCTCCCGGACGAAGGGGACCCGCCGGCAGGCCATGGCGAAGGGGGTGGAGCAGTTCACCAGCACCGCGAAGGCCGCCGCCGCGCCCCCCAGGGAGGCCAGGGGGACGCCCAGCCGCTTTCCACGGCGCTCCCGCCGGGCCCTGGCCCTGGCCCGGTCCACCGTCCCCGCCAGCTCCGGGGGGGGCTCCTTGAGCTGGGCCGCCAGAGCCCAGTATTCCTCGGTTCGGTTCATTGACCCGCCGCCTCCTCTCCGTCGGTGAGCGCCAGCCGCAAAAGCTGGAGGGCCTTCCGCTGCCGGGTGGCCGCAGTGCCCTGGGGGATGTCCAGGGTCCGGGCGGTCTCCGCCAGGGTCAGGCCGGTAAAGTAGCGCAGGATAATAACCTCCCGCAGATCCCGGGGGAGCCGCCCGATGGCGTCCCGGAGGGGGAGGGCATCAAATTCCTCCTGGGCCGTCTCCGGCAGCTCGGCCACCGCCACCTCCCGTTTATTCCGCCGCAGCTCGGCGTGGCAGACGTTGATGAGGATGCGGGTGAGCCAGGTGTCGAAGTACCGCTCCTCCCGGAGCTTCCCGCAGGCGCGCAGCCCCCGGTAGACCGCCTCGTCCACGGCGTCCACCGCCAGGGACTGGCTTCCCAGGTACAGCCAGGCCATGCCGTAGAGCTTCTCCTTCAGGACATCGGCCCGGACGGCGTAGGCGTCCTCAGTCATCCGGCCTCCCTCCTTTCACTCATTTAGATGCCTGGGCGGGCGGTTTTGATTGCGCCGGAGAAAATTTTATTATATAATACACCAAACGAACATCACGCCCCCCGTTGGGGGGTCTATGGAGGTATTTTTTTGGAAGAACTGGAGCGCCTGCCCATTCCCCTGCTGGAGTGGTATCACGAAAATGCGCGAGTGCTGCCCTGGCGCAGCGACCCCACCCCCTACCACGTCCTGGTGTCGGAGATCATGCTCCAGCAGACCCGGGTGACGGCGGTGCTGGACTACTACCGCCGGTTTCTGGAGGCCCTGCCCACGGCGGCCTGCCTGGCGGCGGTGGAGGAGGACAGGCTTTTGAAGCTGTGGCAGGGCCTGGGCTACTACAACCGGGCCCGGAACCTCCAGAAAGCCGCCCGGCAGGTGGTGGAGGACTACGGCGGGGACTTCCCCCGGACCTATGAGGGGCTGCTGAAGCTCTCCGGGGTGGGGGAGTACACCGCCGGGGCCATCGCCTCCATCGCCTTCGGGGAGCCGGTGCCGGCGGTGGACGGCAACGTCCTCCGGGTGGTCGCCCGCCTCACCGGGGACGCCGGGGACATCACCCGGCCGGAGACCAGGCGCCGCATGGGGGCGGCCCTCCGGGCGGTGATCCCCCTCCGGGCGCCGGGGGACTTCAACCAGGCCATGATGGATTTGGGGGCCACGGTGTGCCTGCCCAATGGGGCCCCCCTGTGCGGGAAATGCCCCGCCGGGGACTTCTGCCGGGCCCGGCGGGAGGGCCGGACCGGGGAGCTGCCGGTGAAGCCCCCCAAAAAGGCCCGGCGGGTGGAGGAGCGGGTGGTCTTCCTGCTGTTCCATCAGGGAAAGGCGGCCCTCCGCCGCCGGGGGGAGAAGGGCCTGCTGGCGGGGCTGTGGGAGTACCCCAACGAGCCCGCCCCGGCGGAGGGGGCCCTGGCGGCCTGGGGGGTCCGGCCCCGGACCCTGGAGGAGGCCGGGGTGGGAAAGCACATCTTCACCCACATCGAGTGGCGGCTGCGGGCCCTGGCCGTGGAGGCCGAAGGGGCGGAGCTGCCCTCCGGCTGGGTGTGGGCCGGCCGGGAGGACCTCCTGGGGTCCTACGCCGTGCCCAACGCCTTCCAGAGCTTCCAGGCGGCGGTGGAGGCCCGGGTGCGGTAATCAGAGACAGAGGAGAGCGGGAACGATGGCAAAGCTGTACTTTCGCTACGGGGTCATGGGCTCCAGCAAGACGGCCAACGCGCTGATGGTGCGCTACAACTACGAGGAGCGGGGCCAGGAGGCCCTGCTGGTGAAGCCGGAGATCGACCAGCGGGACGGGGCCAAGTTCGTGGCCTCCCGGATGGGGCTCTCCCACCCCTGCGTCTACTTCTCCGAGCTGCACGCCATGCCGGAGGAGGCGCTCAAGCGCTACGCCTGCGTCATTGTGGACGAGGCCCAGTTTTTGAGCCGGGAGGAGGTCCAGCACCTGGTCCACATCGTGGACGACTGGGGCATCCCGGTGATCTGCTACGGCCTGCGGGCCGACTTCTCCGGGGCCCTCTTCCCCGGCTCCCAGGAGCTGCTGGCCACGGCCGACATCATTGAGGAGGTCAAGACCATCTGCTGGTGCGGCAAAAAGGCCACCTGCAACGCCCGCTTTGACCGAGAGGGGCGGGTCCTCCGGGAGGGGGAGCAGGTGGTCCTGGGGGCCAACGACCAGTATATCGGCCTGTGCCGCAAGCACTGGCGGGAGGGGAATCTGGGGCCGGAGTTCTCCCGGTAAGCGCCGGGACGCGGCCGGGGATTGGGACCGCTCTGAGACGGGCGTGGCGGACGCGTCTAAATGAGTTGCTGAGGCGGAATTTTTTTGCTATAATCATCATCTGATAGGAGCGCGGTCGAAGGGGAACACTATGGACAACATCATTCTCATCGGAATGCCGGGGGCGGGGAAGAGCACCGTAGGGGTGCTGCTGGCCAAGGCCCTGGGATACAACTTCCTGGATACCGATCTGCTGCTCCAGGAGCAGGAGGGGATGCTCCTCCAGGATCTGGTGGACGCCCTGGGAGTGGAGGATTTTCTGGATCGGGAGGCCGATGCCCTCTGCGCACTGGACTGCCGGCGCACGGTCATCGCGCCCGGTGGGAGCGCGGTGTGCCGGGCGCACTCCATGGCCCGGCTGGGGGAGCTGGGCCGGGTGGTCTACCTCCGCCTCCCGCTGGAGGCCCTGGAGCGCAGGCTCCAGAATATCTCCACCCGGGGCATCGCCATGGCTCCGGGGGAGACGCTGTCGGACCTCTACGCCTTCCGGTCCCCTCTCTACCAGCGGTACGCCGGCCTCACCGTGGACGTGGGGGAGCTGACCCTGGAGGAGACCGTGGCTGCGGTGCTCCAGGGCCTGGACCGCTGGGGAGAGGCCCCGGCAGACCCTTCAATTAATCCACAAAAAAGGACCGAGACAAGATGAATTTTAAGGAATTAGGGCTCATCGCCCCCATCCTCAAGGCCCTGGCGGCCCAGGGCTATACCGAACCCACCCCCATTCAGCGCCAGGCCATCCCCCCGGCCCTCCGGGGCCGGGACGTGCTGGGCTGCGCCCAGACCGGCACCGGCAAGACCTGCGCCTTTGCCGCCCCCATCCTCCAGCGGCTTCACGCCGACGTGGTGATGGGACCCAGGTATATTCGCGCCCTGATCCTCACGCCCACCCGGGAGCTGGCCCTCCAGATTCAGGCGTCCTTCCAGAGCTACGGCCGCAACCTGCCTCTGCGCTCCGCTGTCATCTTCGGCGGCGTGGGCCAGCAGCCCCAGGTGGAAAAGCTCAAGAAGGGCGTGGACATCCTGGTGGCCACCCCCGGCCGCCTGCTGGACCTCCAGGGCCAGGGCCTCCTGGACTTGAGCCGGGTGGAGATCTTCGTCCTGGACGAGGCCGACCGGATGCTGGACATGGGCTTCATCCATGACGTCCGCCGGGTCCTGAAGCTCCTGCCGGAGAAAAAGCAGACCCTCTTCTTCTCCGCCACCATGCCCCCGGAGGTCATGGACCTGGTGAACGCCCTCCTCCACGACCCGGTCCGGGTGGCGGTGGACCCGGTATCCTCCCCGGTGGAGGTCATTGACCAGCGGCTCTACTTTGTGGACAAGGGCAGCAAGTCCAAGCTCCTGGCCTATCTCCTCCAGACCCTGGAGGCGAAGAACGCCCTGGTCTTCACCCGCACCAAGCACGGGGCCAACAAGGTGGCCGGGGACCTCCAGAAGGCGGGCATCTCAGCCGCCGCCATCCACGGCAACAAGTCCCAGACCGCCCGGCAGCAGGCTCTCTCCGACTTCAAGGCGGGGCGGGTCCGGTGCCTGGTGGCCACCGACATCGCCGCCCGGGGCATCGACATCGAGGAGCTCTCCCACGTCTTCAACTACAATCTGCCGGAGGTGCCCGAGACCTACGTCCACCGCATCGGCCGCACCGGCCGGGCGGGGCACGGCGGGGCCGCCATCTCCTTCTGTGACTATGCGGAGAAGGAGTACCTCAAGGGCATGGAGCGGCTTCTGGGCAGGCCTATCCCGGTGGTGGAGGACCACCCCTGGCCCATGCAGGTTTTCGAGGTCCCCAAGGACGCTAGAGGCCGGGCTGTCAACGCCGAGGACGCCGAGGCCCGGGCCGCCGCCAGGGAGCGCCGCCGCCAGCGGGATGCCGCCCAGACCCGGCAGGCCCAGGACGCCCCCCTCCAGCCCGCCCCCGCCAAGCGGCGGGAGCCCCGCTGGCAGAAGGCCAGCCGGCCCGGCGTCCTGGACGCGGTGCTCCCCGAGCGCACCGCCGGGGCCCCGGAGGAGGTTCTGGGCGAATTCTCCCGGCCCGACCCCCTCTCCTCCGACCACATCATGGACGCCACCGCCCGGCTCCTGGCCCCCCGGAAGCGGAGCCTCCGGCCGGAGCCCCGATCCCAGGAGGGTGGCGCCAGCCAGAGCCGCCGCCGCAGGGGGAAGTCTCAGGGGGAGGGCGCCTCCCAGCCGGCCCGGCGGGTCCGAGAGGCCCAGCCCCCCAAGGCGGCTCCAGCCCCCGCCGGCAAAAAGCGCCGGGACCGGGGCCGCGGACCCCGGGGCGGACGCCCCCCAGTTCTCCCCCAGAAGAGCGGGGCCGTGAAGGACTCCACTGAGCAGCCCAGCCTGATGAAGCCCTACTATATGGAACACGACTGACGTCAACACGCCCAAAAGGGGCCCCGCCGGAGGGCGGGGCCCCCAGCTCCTTTCTCATCCTCGGGCGAAGTAAATTCGCCCTGCGGAAATGCTTCGCTGCGCTGCGTATTTGCGGCGGCACTCGCCGCCGGCGCCGGTGTTGGCGATTGGAGGTCTTTACCATGTCTCATACTGCCGAGCTCATCGCTGTGGGCACCGAGCTGCTGCTGGGCAGCATCGCCAACACCGACGCCCAGATGATCTCCCAGGGCCTGTCCGCCCTGGGCATCAACGTCTACTATCACACCGTGGTGGGGGACAACCCCGAACGCCTCCGCTCCGCTGTGGACATCGCCAAGGGCCGCGCCGACATCCTCATCACCACTGGCGGCCTGGGTCCCACCTGCGACGACCTCACCAAACAGACCCTGGCCGACGCCTTCGGCCTCCCCCTGGAGTTTCACCAGCCCTCTGCCGCGCGCATCGCCGGCTACTTCCAGCGGCTCCACCCCACCCGGCCCATGACGGAGAACAACCTCCAGCAGGCCATGCTCCCCAAGGGCTGCACCGTCCTGGAAAACGACTGGGGCACCGCCCCGGGCTGTGCCTTTCAGGCACAGGGGGTCCATGTAATCATGCTCCCCGGCCCCCCCAGAGAGTGCCGGGCCATGTTCACCCACCGGGCCCTGACCTACCTGCGCACCCTCTCCGACGGCGCCATTGTCTCCCGGACCCTGAAGATCTTCGGCATGGGGGAGTCCTCTGTGGAGGCCCTTCTGCGGGAGCAGATGAACGCTATGACCAACCCCACCCTGGCCCCCTACGCCAAAGAGGGGGAGGTGGAGCTGCGCATCACCGCCAAGGCCCCCAGTGAGGCGGAGGCCCGGGCCCTCATCGCCCCGGTGGAGGCGCAGCTCCGGGCCCTGCTGGGGGATGTGGTCTACGGCGCCGACGTCAAGAACCTGGAAAGCGCCGTCTTCGCCCTCCTGAAGGACCGGGGGCTTACCTTCGGCGCCGCCGAATCCTGCACCGGCGGCCTCATCGCCAAGCGCATGACCGACCTGCCCGGCGCCTCGGCGGTCTTCCGGGGCGGAGTGGTGAGCTACACCAACGCCGTGAAGCACAGCGTCCTGGGGGTCCCCCAGGCGCTGCTGGACCAGTTCGGGGCGGTTTCCCCCCAGGTGGCCCAGGCCATGGCGGAGGGGGCCCGGCGGGTGCTGGACTGCGGCCTGGCCGTCTCCACCACCGGGGTAGCGGGGCCGGACACCGACGAGCGGGGCAATCCCGTGGGGCTGGTGTATGTGGCCCTGGCGGGGCCGGACTTCTGCCACGTCCGGGAACTCCGGCTGGGGGCCTCTGGCCGGGCCGGGGTCCGAAACCGGGCCGCCCTCCACGCCTTCGACCAGGTCCGGCGTTCTCTCACTGGCCTGCCCCTGGACTGACGGGCCTGCCCTTTACCCGTTGCGGCGTATCCCGTCCCTGAGCCGCTGGAGGCCGTCCAGCATCCGGCTGCGGGGGCAGGCCAGGTTCATGCGCAGAAACCGCGCCCCATTTCCCCGGTAGACGTTGCCCGGGGAGAGGCACAGGCCGGCCTGCGCCCGGATCTGCCGGGCCAGCGCCCCGGAGTCCCCGGTTACCACCCCGCAGTCCAGCCACAGCAGATAGGTGCCGTGGGAGATCACGGGCCGGACCTGGGGCAGCTCCCGGGCCAGGAAGTCCCGGGCCTGGGCCTTGTTCTCCGCCAGGTAGGCCCGCAGGGCATCCAGCCAGGGGCCGCCCCGGGTAAAGGCGGCGATGGCCGCCTCCGCCGCGAAGCAGTTGGGCTCGGCCACCTCGTCGGTGTTGAGGGCCCGCCAGACCTTGTGCCGCAGGACGCCGTCGGGCACCACCACCGCTGAGGTCTGAAGCCCCGCCAGATTGAAGGCCTTGGTGGGGGCGATGCAGGTGATGCTGTTCTGGCGGCAGTGCTCCGACACCGAGGCGAAGGGGAGGTAGTCACAGCCGGGGTCGGTCAGATCGCAGTGGATCTCGTCGGAGAGGACCATGACATGGTGCTTCCAGCACAGCTCGCCGACGCGCGCCAGGGTCTCCCGGTCCCAGATGGTCCCCACGGGGTTGTGGGGGTTGCAGAGGATCAGCATGGTGGTCTGCGGGTCGGCCAGCTTTCCCTCCAGGTCCGCCCAGTCCAGCCCGTACGTCCCATCCCGGTAGGGCAGCGGGCATTCCAGCACCCTCCTGCCGTTGTTCTCAATGGAGTGGAAGAAAATGTTGTATACCGGGGTCATGGTCAGGATATTCTCCCCCGGCGTGGTGAGCTTGCGCACCACGCTGGAGATGGTGGGCACCACGCCGGTGGAGAATATCAGCCAGTCCCGCTCCATGTGAAAGCCGTGCCGGTCCCGCCACCAGCCGAGGATGGCGTCATACCACGCCTCCGGCACATCGGTGTAGCCGTAGATCCCGTGGGAGGCCCTGTCCCGGACGGCGGCGATGATCTCCGGCGCGGTGAGAAAATCCATGTCCGCAATCCACATGGGCAGCTCGTGCCCGGCCACATCCCATTTGGCGGCATGGGTGCCCCGGCGGTCCACCACTTGGTCAAAATCATACTGCATACGCTCTTTCCCCTTTCCAAATAGCCCCTCCCATCCCGACGGCCGGCCGCCGTCGGGATGGGAGGGGGCTATTCTGTGGTAATATCTGTGCCAAAATACTGTTCCGACAGCTCCGAGAGCGCGCCGGACGCCCGCATCTCCTCCAGGGCCTCATTGATGGCGGCCACCAGCCGCTCATTGCCCTTGGGAACGGGAATCTGGGAGGAGGTGGTGGCGTCGGTGGACGCCACGATCCTGACCGGGGTATCCGGGTGCTTGTTCATGTAGTCATAGAAGGCCGTCTCCGCGTTGAGCATACAGTCGGCCCGGCCGCTGAGAACCAGCTCGACGCCCTCGGCCACGGAGTCCACGCTGACCAGCTCCGCGCCGTAGCCCTCCGCCTCCTGTCCCCAGCTGCTGGTCAGGTTCTGGGCCGCCCAGGTTGGTATTCATGACATACATCATCCAGTCGTCGTCAGTCTCGTCGATGAGCTTCTGCTCGCCGATGCCGGCGTTGTTGATGAGGATGTCCACGTCGCGGAATTCCTTCAGGGCCATCTCAAAGACCCGCTTGGTGTCCTCGGTGGAGCATACGTCGGCCACCACGCCCACGGCCCTGCCGCCCTTGGCCCGGATGTTCTCCACCACCTGGTCCAGCTTCTCCTGGTGCCGGGCCGTGAGGACCACCGCCTCCCCCTCCTGGGCGAACAGCTCGGCCATGGTCTGCCCCATGCCGTAGCTGGACCCGGTGATGATGGCCGTCTTTCCCGCTAGGGCTTGTTTGAAAAATAGCAATGTGTCCAGCGGCGAGGGATTTTGGGCCGCCGGCAAGCAATTTTTTCGCAGGAATCCTGGCGGATTGCAAGGAAAAATTGCGCCGTCCAGGGGGCGAAAGCCCCGCTGATTGGGCATGTTGACTTTTTTCAAACAAGCCCTAGGGCTTGTTTGAAAATTGGCGATGTGTCCAGCAGCGAGGGATTTTGGGCCTCTGGCAAGCAATTTTTTCGCAGGAATCCTGGCGGATTGCAAGGAAAAATTGCGCCGTCCAGGGGGCAAAAGACCCGCTGATTGGGCATGTTGACTTTTTTCAAACAAGCCCTAACATCTGCTCTTCCATCTTGCGTCTGCTCCTTTTCTATGGAGGCGTCCCGTTGGAACGTGGCGCTGTTTCCCTGCCCATAGTATCCCACAGCAGATATCATATGTAAAATACTTATTACAAATTTGTTCCGATAGGTTTTCTCTATGCCTTTTATCGGTCTATTGCGATGGTTCAAACCGAGCGCCAGGGCCTGCTTGAACCATCGCAATGTGTCCAGCATTGAGGATTTTAGCCTGCTGGCATGCAATTTTTGCAGGAGTCGGGACGGACTTCAAAAAATTGCGCCGCTCAGGAGACAAAAGCCCCGCCGGTTGGGCATGTTGACATTTTTCAAACAAGCCCTAAACGCCTCAGGGCATCCTTCCGATTCCGGCGGGGCTTACTCCTCCTGTTTGGCCTGATACTCCTCGCCCCAGCTGTACATGGCGTCCAGGATCGGTTTCAGGCTGCGCCCCAGCTCGGTCAGGGTGTACTCCACCCGGGGCGGGACCTCCGGGTAGACGGTGCGGGTCAGAAGTCCGCTTTGCTCCATCTCCCGGAGCTGGGCGGTCAAGACCTTCTGGCTCACAGTTCCAATGGATTTTTTCAGCTCGCCAAAGCGCTTGGTTCCGGGTATCAGGTCCCGGAGCACCAGCACCTTCCATTTGTCGCTGATCAGTGTCAGGGTGGTCTCCACAGGGCAGGCCGGGAGAGCCTTGGTTACAGCTGCCATCACACAGTTCCCCCTTATCGGAATCTCTCTGGGCTGTATGCGCCAATTTTACCGTTACGCCCAAACCGGTGTCAAGGGGCAAATGGGAATTCTAAAAAATTTTGGCGGCGGCTCAAAGGGTTCCGCTTGGTAACGGTCCATTTGTTACCTTCTGCTGCCTATCCCACAAGATTGTGCGTACTTTTCAACGGTCTCTGTCTGGGGTATGATACAGACCCAAGGTCGGGAAAGCCCCGCCGGATACCAGCCCAAAAGGAGCGATGCAAGATGAAGCATACCAAGAAAATCGGAGCCCTGTCCCTGGCGGCGGCGCTGTCCCTGCCGACGGGGTCTCCGGCCTGAATGCCGCCCTGGCCGCTCTGGCGGAACAGGGCATCCAGATGGTCTACGACCAGACCCACATGGTTCTGGCACAGGGGAATTTTGTCCTGGCGGTGAGCGAGGGCGCCTACGGCGGTGCGCCCACCAGCTGCTACGACCTGTGGCGGGTGGAAAACGGCAAGATCGCCGATCACTGGGATGTGATGGAGACCATCGCCGAGGCCTAGGGCTTGTTTGAAACATGTCAACATGCCCAACCGGCGGGTCTTTTGTCCCCTGGACGGCGCAATTTTTCCTTGAAATCCGCCAGGATTCCTGCGAAAAAATTGCTTGCCAGAGGCCCAAAATCCCTCGCTGCTGGACACATCGCCAGTTTTCAAACAAGCCCTACGCCTGGCAGAACGGCAACGGCAAATTCTGACCGGCCACTGTCCGAAGAAACAACAGAGACCGGACCCGAGGGCTTCCCGCCTTCGGGTCCGGTCCCCTTCGCGTTCGCGGGGCGTCCGGCTGAGGTTCAGCCCCCTCCTGTCCCGCCCAGGGCGGGCTTTTCAGCGGCGGGGGGCATAGACTGGTAGAAGGGCTGGGGGGTGTCGGAGAAGAAGTCAAAAAGGGTGTCCAGGGCGGTGCTCCCGGCGGTGTACATCACCAGCACCAGGTCTGGCTCCAGCCAGCCCACATAGGTGAGCAGGTCGCCCTGGAAGTACCGCAGGTCGATGGTGATGAGCTCGGAGCAGTTCAGGGCCAGGAAGGGGGTGAGCACGCAGGCGTAGGAGTCCCGCAGGAGCATGATCCGGGGTCCGTCCTCGTTGTCGTGGTTGGTAATGGTGGCCATGGGGTAGTCCCCGCCGGCATAGAAGGTGTAGGGGTTGCCCCCGAACCAGTCCAGCTCCTCCAGCCGCTCCGGAAAGAGGATGGACTCCTCCAGAGGCCCGGTGCGCTCCAGGTCGTAAAAGGGCACCGAATAGGTAAAATCTGTGTCAAAGGCCGGGGTCCACACCTCGAAATCGTCCACGCCGCCGTAGAGGGAACCCACCCGCTTGCCCTGGCTGCCCAAGAACCAGTCGGAGAGAGTGCTCCGCCGGAAGCTGCCAGGGTCGGTGTTTCGGTCGGGGAAGTCCCATCCAAAATCGGCCTCCAGCCGCCGGCAGAGGTCCTGGTTGGCCAGAAAGGCGGCCTCCGGGGTCCAGTGGTGGTCGGTGCGGAAGAAGAAGGAAGACCAGTCCCGCCCGGTGGCGGCGAAGCTCTCCCGCAGGTCCAGGGTGGGGACCCCCTGTTCCTCCAGCACTGCCAGCACCTGGTCGGCGTAGTCGTCGCCGTAGTCCGTCACCCCCTCGGGCAGCCGGGGATCACCGGCCTGGAGCTTCTGGGGGGCCTGGACGTAGAGCAGGGGGATCTCCCGGTCCTCCAGGGCCAGGGCCAGCCGGGCCGCCGCCCGGCCGTGCTCCGAGACGTCCAGGGGCTCGGCGTTTACAAAGGTCAGGGCGCCGTCGGAGAGCTTGACCACTGAATACTGGGGGTCCACGTCTTCCACCACCGTCCGGTCTGAGAGGGCCTGCACCCCGCCATAGAGCTGGATGAAGAGGTGCCCCCGGTCCAGGGCGCTGTTGGCCGCAGCGTCCGCTGTGGAGAGGAAGTCCTGGACGTGTTCCAGGGCCGGCTCGGTCTCCGCCGGCAGGCCATAACCCCCCTGGTCCGGGGCGCTCCGGGCATAGTGTAAGGGTGCGGCGGCGGTATAGGCCCCCACGTTCCGCTGGGGGAGCCGTACCCCTGTCCGCTCCGGGGCTGTATTCGTCAGCCCGGTGAGCAACAGGGCTCCCCCGGCGGCGGTGGCCGCCAGGAAGAGCACCGCGCCGGAATTGCTGTGTGTCCGCAAGGGAAGTCTCCTTTCCGGGGCTGGGCCCCAGGATGTCTGCTGCGGGCGGTCCTCACGCCAGGGGCTGGATCTCCCGGACGGTGAGGACCGGGCCGTCCACCGTAAAGCGGACGTTCCATCCGGCAAAGGCCATGCCGTAGACCCGATCCGTGCCGTTCTGGTAGGGGGGGCGGGGATCCCGGGCCAGGACCCCCAGCAGGGCCTCCCGCTTGTCCGGGGGAATCCGGGTCAGAAGGGCCTCCGGGCAGGCCACCTCCAGAAGCGCCCCGCCGCCGGCGCCGGCAAAGCCCCCGGAGGCGTCGGGGTGGCAGTCGCCGTAGGGGAGGTAGGGCTTGAGGTCCAGAATGGGGGTGCCATCCATCAGGTCGGCCCCGGAGACCACCAGCACCGGACCCTCCGGGGTGTGGAGGTCCACCTTCTCCAGCCGCACTGACGAAAGGCCGATGGGGTTGGGCCGGAAGGGGGAGCGGGTGGCGAAGACCCCCATGCGGACGTTGCCCCCCAGCCGGGGCGGGCGCACGGTGGGGGACCAGCCCTCCCGCACCGAGGCTGAAAAGAGCCAGAGCAGCCAGAGGTGGGAAAAGCCCTCCAGCCCCCGGAGGGCGGCGGGGTCCCGGTAGTCCGGCTCAAAGACCACCGTGGCCCGGAGGGCCTCCACCAGGCCGCTCTGCCGGGGAATGCCGAATTTGGTGGGAAAGTCGCTGCGGATGCGGGCCACGCATTTGAGAGGGGGCAGGTCCATGGGGCCTCCTTCTCCCGCCGGGGCGGGGTGAGTTTCCGGGGGACAGGGCCGCCGGTCCGGTAAGGGCTGCGCAAGCCGCCGCGAGGGGGGCTATTCCTGCGGGCCGGATATCGCCGGCCGGGTGGTTCTGCCCCGCAGGGCGGGGCGGTTGCGGTCCAGGGGCCGGAGCTGGTAGCGGCCCCGGCCATGCTGCTTGCTGCCGTAGAGGAGCAGATCGGCCTCCTGGTACAGGGCGGAGAAGGCGGCTGGGCCGCTGCCGTAGACGCCCCCAAAGGACAGGCTGGAGCCGCTGAGGGGATAGCGGGCCTGGATCTCCGCATGGTACTGCCGCCCCATCTCCTCCAGCCTCTGCCGGATGACCTCCGGACCGGTGCAGGGCTGGATAAAGACGCCGAACTCGTCGCCCCCCAGCCGCAGAATGATGTCGCCGCTCCGAAAACCGGCCTTGATGTGCCGGGCCACAAAGCACAGGAGCCTGTCCCCCTCCTGATGGCCGTAGAGGTCGTTGACCTGTTTGAAAAAGTCGATGTCCAGCAGGAGGAACATCCAGGGCAGGTCCTCCCTCAGGGCCCGGGCAATCTGCTCCTCCCCACCCCTGCGGTTGTAGACGCCGGTGAGGGGGTCCAGCCGGGCCTCCCGCAGCAGAAGCTCCTGCTGCCGCACCCGCTCGG
Source organism: uncultured Intestinimonas sp. (assembly GCF_944387725.1). Classification (GTDB taxonomy): domain Bacteria; phylum Bacillota; class Clostridia; order Oscillospirales; family Oscillospiraceae; genus Intestinimonas. Next base: position 25,263 of record NZ_CALXGA010000007.1, read on the forward strand.
TCATATCCGACACCAGGCAGATGGCGGCATCCCGGCCCTCCGGCGTGACGATACGCTTGCCCGTCTCATAGACCCAGAGGTAATCCCCGTCCTTCTTCCTCATACGGTACTCCAGCTCATAGCGGCCCTTCCGAAAGGCCAGCTGGGAGAACAGGCTGTCCAGAATGGGCCGGTCGTCCACATGGACAGCGTTGCTGACCAGTCCGCCGGTGGCGGCCAGAAACTCCTCGTGGGTGTAGCCCAGCATGTCCAGCAGGGTGTCGTTGACGGCGTAGAAGGGGAAGCCCTCCTCCAGATAGGCCCCGATGACGCCCCCGGGGAGGAGCTCCCCCAGCAGAGAGACCAGCCCCAGCTGGGCCGGCGCCTCCAGCGCCTGGGCGGCACAGTCGGCAAAGCGCAGAGGGAAGAACGCCCCGGCGGCCTGGTTGGAGCTGGCCTCCGACATATGGAGAGAGGCGATCAGCAGCCTCCCATCCCGCTCCTGAAGGCTGGCGGTGAAGCGGGCAGCGAACTCGATCACTCGGCCGCCGTCGGCCGCCAGGGTGGTGGTCATTTGGCACAGGCAGTCCCAGAGGCCGGGGGCGCGCTCCTTTTCGTGATAACGGCTGATCTGGTAGTGGATGGGCCCGGGCAGGGCGGAAAACTGTTCCCGGAGCAGGGCGGCGAACTCCGCCTGGCTGACGGCCACCTCCTCCGCGCCGGCGCCCAGGCTGTAGAGGTCCTCCGTCAGCAGGGAGAGGGTTTTTTCCAGGTCCCGCTCCACCAGATAGGCATGGAAAAATTGGTCCAGGGCCTCATAGGCCGAGCGCTTCCCGTTGCACATAGCACTTGCCCCCTCTAAATGCGGAGGCAGACTCGCACAGGATGGCCACGATCTTCCCGTCCGCGTATTTTGTGGTCTCATTTTATCACAGCACAGGGCCGGGCGCAAGATAAAACTTACCATATTAGATAAAAATATGGAGTTTTTTACAAAATATTGTAATATTCGCCGAAGAGCGCACAGGTTGGCGGCGAAGCCTTCCGCCCAAAGTATTGGAATTGAGTGGGCCCCGTGCCTATCATGATAGGGCCCATGATGTCGAAGATGCTTATAGAAGAGCTCCTTTCCAAAGGGGCGCACAAGGACCCGTGTGGAGTACTAGGGCTTGTTTGAAAATTGGCGATGTGTCCGGCAGCGAGGGATTTTGGGCCGCTGGCAAGCAATTTTGACCCAGGAATCCTGGCGGATTTCAAGGAAAAATTGCGCCGTCCAGGGGACAAAAGACCCGCCGGTTGGGCATGTTGACATGTTTCAAACAAGCCCTAAGGGATCTTCCGCTTTTTTTGCGCCAGGAAAAACGCCGTCCAAAGCCAGGTCCAGACCCAGCTCCCGCCCCAAAAGATCGCACACCAGCCGGGACACCGACACGCCCCGTCCGGCGGCAGCGGCTTTGATCGCCTCTCTGTATCGTGCAGGAACGGAGACCGAGAAGGTATAATAATTCTTCTGCCGGTATTGATTGACAGCCTTTTGGGATGTCGCCATGCCAGCCACCTCCAGGCCTTTGTGCTGGGCCTGCGGACGGGGCTGGGCCTGTGGGAGAGCTTCCGGCCCAAAGGAAGCCCCTGACCCCGCTATTCCAGCGCTCTTTTCAGATACTGTCCGGTGTAGGACGCCTGGCAGGCGGCCACCTCCTCAGGGGTGCCGGTGCAGACCACCCGCCCGCCGCCGTCGCCCCCCTCGGGGCCCAGATCGATGAGGTAGTCGGCGGTCTTGATGACGTCCAGGTTGTGCTCGATGACCACCACCGTGTTCCCCAGGTCCACCAGGCGCTGGAGGACCTCCAGGAGCTTGTGGACGTCGTAGGTGTGGAGCCCGGTGGTGGGCTCGTCCAGGATATAGATGGTCTTGCCGGTGGAGCGCTTGGCCAGCTCGGTGGCCAGCTTCACCCGCTGGGCCTCGCCGCCGGAGAGCTCGGTGGAGGGCTGGCCCAGCTTGATATAGGAAAGGCCCACATCGCGGAGGGTCTGGAGCTTGTTGTAAATCCGGGGCAGGTTTTCAAAAAAGGGCAGGGCCTCGTCCACCGTCATCTCCAGGACCTCGTAGATGTTCTTCCCCTTGTAGCGCACCTCCAGGGTCTCCCGGTTGTACCGTTTGCCCTTGCATACCTCACAGGGGACGTAGATGTCGGGGAGGAAGTGCATCTCGATCTTGATGAGGCCGTCCCCGGCACAGGCCTCGCACCGGCCCCCCCGGACGTTGAAGGAGAACCGCCCCGGCCCGTAGCCCCGGGCCTTGGCGTCGGGGGTGGAGGCGAAGAGGTCCCGGATGTCGTTGAAGAGGCCGGTGTAGGTGGCGGGGTTGGACCGGGGGGTCCGGCCGATGGGGGACTGGTCGATGTCGATGACCTTGTCCAGAAACTCCTCCCCCTCCAGGGCGTCGTGCCTGCCGGGGCGGACCTTCACCCGGTTTAAGTCGGCCCCCAGGCGCTTGTAGAGGATTTCGTTCACCAGGGAGGACTTGCCGGAGCCAGAGACCCCGGTGACGCAGGTGAAGGTCCCCAGGGGGATGGACACGTCCACATGGCGCAGATTGTTCTCAGCCGCCCCCCGGATGGTGAGGCTGTGGCCGCTGCCCGTCCGGCGCTCCGACGGCACGGGGATGCTCCGGCGGCCTGAGAGGTAGTCCCCGGTGATGGAGCCGGGGGTGTTCATAATCTCCTCGGCGGTGCCGCAGGCCACCACCTCCCCGCCGTGGACCCCGGCCCCGGGGCCGATGTCCACGATATAGTCGGCGGCGCGCATGGTATCCTCGTCGTGCTCCACCACCAGGAGGGTGTTGCCCAGGTCCCGGAGGTGCTTCATGGTGTCCAGGAGCATGTCGTTGTCCCGCTGGTGGAGGCCGATGGAGGGCTCGTCCAGGATATAGAGCACCCCCATGAGGGAGGAGCCGATCTGGGTAGCCAGGCGGATGCGCTGGCTCTCTCCTCCGGAAAGGGTGGCCGCCGCCCGGCTGAGGGTCAGGTACTGGAGTCCCACCGACTGGAGGAAGCCCAGGCGGTTTTTGATCTCCTTGAGAATCCGCTCGGCGATGCGCATCTTCTGGGGGGAGAGCTCCAGATGGCCGATGAAGTCCAGGGCCTGGGTCACCGACTTGTGGCAGAAGGCGTCGATGTCGATGTCCCCCACGGTGACGGCCAGAGCCTCCTTCCGAAGCCGCCGGCCCCCGCAGTCGGGGCAGGGCCGCTGGCTCATGCACTCCTCCAGCTCCCGGCGCATGGCGTCGGACTGGGTCTCCCGGTAGCGGCGCTCCAGGTTGTTCACCACCCCCTCGAAGGCCTGCATCAGGGTCCCCTGGCCGTTGGCCCGGTCGTAGGTGAGCTTGAGCTTCTCCCCCTTGGTGCCGTAGAGGATCACGTCCATCACCTCCGGGGGCAGGTCCTTCACCGGGGTGGTGAGCTTGAAGCCGTACTTTTTGGCCAGGGCCTCGAAGTACATCCGGGAGATGGAGTCCCCCTTGACGTTGTTCCAGCCCGAGGCGGTGATGGCCCCCTCCAGGATGGAGAGGGAGGGGTTGGGAAGGATGAGGGCGGGGTCCACCTTGAGCTGGGCGCCCAGGCCGGTGCAGGTGGGGCAGGCCCCAAAGGGGTTGTTGAAGGAGAACATCCGGGGGGAGAGCTCCTCGATGGAGATGCCGCAGTCCTCACAGGCGTAGTTCTGGGAGAAGAGGATGTCCCGGTCCTCCCCCACGATGTTGATGAGCACCAGCCCCCCCGAGAGGCCTGAGGCGGTCTCCACCGAGTCGGTGAGCCGCCGGGCGACGTCGGGCTGGATCACCAGCCGGTCCACCACCACCTCAATGGAGTGCTTTTTGTTCTTGTCCAGCTTGATCTCCTCGGTGAGGTCGTAGAGGGAGCCGTCCGCCCGGACCCGGACGTAACCAGACTTCCGGGCGTCTTCGAAGATTTTCTGGTGCTCCCCCTTCTTGCCCCGGACCACAGGGGCCATGACCTGGACCCGGGTGGCCTCCGGCAGGGCCATGACCTGGTCGATGATCTGGTCGATGGTCTGCTGCTGGATCTCTTTGCCGCACTTGGGGCAGTGGGGGGTGCCCACCCGGGCCCACAGGAGCCGGAGGTAGTCGTAAATCTCCGTCACCGTCCCCACGGTGGATCGGGGGTTCTTGGAGGTGGTCTTTTGGTCGATGGAGATGGCGGGGGAGAGGCCGTCAATGTAGTCCACATCGGGCTTCTCCATCTGGCCCAGGAACATCCGGGCGTAGGAGCTCAGGGACTCCACATACCGCCGCTGTCCCTCGGCGTAGATGGTGTCGAAGGCTAGGGAGGACTTCCCCGACCCGGACAGGCCGGTGAGCACCACCAGCTTGTCCCGGGGGATGGTGACGTCGATGTTTTTCAGGTTGTTGGCGCGGGCGCCCTTGACGGAAATGTGGTCCAACATAGACTTGTCGTGCTCCTTTAGGTTTTCACAAAATTAAAATCAGGGTTCCCACAGCAATCAGAGCGCCGCCGAGGATGCCCTTCACCGTCACCGTCTCGTGGAGGATAACAAAGGCCAGCACCATGGTCAGCACCACGCTGAGCTTGTCAATGGGGGCCACCTTGCTGGCCTCTCCCAGCTGGAGGGCCCGGTAGTAAAAGAGCCAGGACGCCCCGGTGGCCAGGCCGGAGAGGACCAAGAAGAGCCAGCTCCGGGGGGCAATATCGGATATGCCGTGCTGCTTGCCGGTGAGAAAGACAATGCCCCAGGCCATCACCAGCACCACAGCCGTCCGTATGGCGGTGGCCAGATTGCTGTCCACGTTTTCGATGCCGATCTTGGCGAGAATGGAGGTCAGGGCGGCAAAGACCGCCGAGAGCAGGGCAAACCAAATCCACATGGCAAAGCGCCTCCTTTTTTCAGGATGCTCCGGTGGACCAGAGTTGGTTGGAACAGGGACGCGGCGGTTTTCCGCCCGGTCCCATGGGACCTCAGGGGGTCAAGAAGAGCCCCGCCAGATAGGCGAATAGGGCCAGGCCGGTGAGGAAGCACCAGCCCGCCTTCCGGCTGAAGAGCTCCCACTCCGAGGGCTCCGCCGATTCCGGGTCCTGGATGCGGAAGCGCAGGTTCCAGCGGAACAGGGGGTCGGCAAACCAGATGGCGGCCGCCCCGAGCGCCGAGCAGAAGAGCCCCAGGAAGTAGAGGGTCCAGACGCCCCGGTGGGTGAGCTCCGGCTCCAGGACCAGCTCCAGGAGGAAGGAGACCGCAGGGGCGTCGGGGTCTTCCGCCGCCTCTTCCGAGAGGTCATAGGTCTGGCCGCCGGCGGAGACCGTGACGGCAAAGGTGTCCCATTCCCGCCCGTCCTCCCACACCAGCCAGGTGAAGCCGCTGCGGTACCACCAGCCGCCCCGGAAGAGGATTTCGTCCCCCTCCCGTACCTCCACGCCGGTGAGCACATCGGAGAGCTCATGGCCCTGGGGCACGGCGGAGGAGTCCAGGGCCACGGCGTAGGGGCCGTAGGCCGTGTCTCCCAGCCGGTAGGCCACCTCCCCCGCCGGGGAGACGGTGAAGACGGCCCGCCGGCCCTCCAGCCGCCCGGCGTAGCGGGTGGAGCCCGCCCCCTCGGAGCGCACCAGCAGGGCGCCCCGGTAGAAAATGCCCTCCCGGCTGGACACCAGGGGGTACAATATGGTAAAGATGACCAGCATGGCCGCCTGGAGGACCAGCAGGACTCTGGGCAGCCGGGACAGGGATTTCCAGGTCTCCATGGGGCATACCTCCTCGGTTTCCCATTCAGGCGGGGGCGCCGGAAAAAGAACCGCCGGATTGCACCCCCCTTATTGTATCACAATCTCCTTAGTTTTCAAAGCAGTTCCGTGTTTTCTGTCCGCCATTCTCACTACGGAGCCGGTGGTGCGGGCTCTTGCTTTGTGGGACGTTTCACGGGGTTGGGCTGGGAACCCGGTCCGAAAGGGGGACTGCTTCCGGTGGGGCCTCCCAGGCCAGGAGAAATTCCGGCTCCCCGGTGGCCGCCTCCCGCTCCTCGGCCTGAAGGCGGAAGCCCTCCCGCCGGTAAAAGCGGAGGGCCCCGCAGTTTTTCCGGTAGACATGGAGGGTCAGGCGGACGTGCCGGGCCTTGACATGGTTCAGAAGGGCCCTGCCCACCCCCTGGGAGCGGAACCCCTCCGCCACGAAGCGTCCAGACAGGTACGCCCCGGTGAGGCCCGCGAAGCCCAGGAGGGCGCCATTCGCGCCCTGACAGACCCAGACCTCCGCCTGGGGCAGCAGTTCCCCCACCGCCTCCCGGTGGGAGGTCCAGTAGGAGGCCGGAAGAAAGGCATGGGCGCTGAGGTTGGCGGAGAGCCAGAGGTCCAGGACGGACTCCAGGTCCGATGGCTGGAATGGACGGATACGCATGGGCGATGCCTCCCCAAATGGATTTTCTGGAGCTGGCGGCGGATTGGATGGCGGCGGCTTTGGCCGCATGTGAAAAAACATGGTTCCCACATACCGGCGTACATGGGAACCATGTTTGATCTCTTTGGATGCCTGCCGAGCTCAGTCGGTGACAAAGGGCAGCAGGGCGATCTGGCGGGCCTGCTTAATGGCCTGGGTGAGCTGGCGCTGGTGCATGGCGCAGGTGCCGGTGGTCCGGCGGGGCAGAATCTTGGAGCGCTCAGAGAGGAACCGGCGCAGCTTGGCGGCGTCCTTGTAGTCGATGTGCTCGACCTTGTCCACACAGAAGCTGCAAACCTTGCGGCGCTTCCGTCCGCGGGGACGATCTCGATCCATAGGCATGGTGGATACCCTCCTTATCGTAATTTCAGTAGGGGCGGGCCCCCGCGCAAGCGGGGACGCCGCAGGTGCGGCGTACAAGCGTTTTGGCCGGAGGCCAAAACCTTGCCGCAGGGCGGATTCACTCCGCCCGAGGATGTCAAAAATCTTGGGGTCCCATTTTGATGGGAAGCATCCGGGCCCCCGCGCAAGCGGGGACGCCGCAGGGCGGATTCACTCCGCCCGAGGATGTCAAAAATCCTGGGGTCCCATTTTGATGGGAAGCATCCGGGCCCCCGCGCAAGCGGGGACGCCGCAGGTGCGGCGTACAAGCGTTTTGGCCGGAGGCCAAAACCTTGCCGCAGGGCGGATTCACTCCGCCCGAGGATGTCAAAAATCTTGGGGTCCCATTTTGATGCAGAGCATCAAAATGGGAGATCGCCGTCGTCATCCTCCACCTCGGCAAACTGGTTCCCGCCGCCCATGGGGGCGGAGTAGGCCGGAGGCGGAACAGGGGCGCTGGGGGCGGGGGCCGCCGGCGCGGCGTAGCTGCCGCCGTAACCGCCGCCATGATAGCCGCCGTAGCCTCCCTCGCCGTCCCGCTTGGAGTCACCGAAGTAGACATTGTCGGCCACCACCTCGGCGGCGACGCGGCGGTTGCCGTCCCGGTCGGTGTAGTCCCGCATTTGCAGGCGGCCCTCCACCACGGCCATGCGGCCCTTGGAGAAGAACCGGGAGACAAACTCGGCGGTACTCCGCCAGGCCACAATGTTGATGAAGTCGGCCTTCTTCTCGCCGGTCTCCCGGTCCTTGTAGTCCCGGTCCACCGCCAGGCGGAAGGAGGTCACAGCCACCCCGGAGGTGGTGTGGCGCATTTCCGGGTCGGCCACCAGCCGGCCCTGGAGGAAAATTTTGTTGAGCATGGCAGGGCCCTCTTACTGCTCGTCCTTGCAGACAATCATGGAGCGCATCACGCCGTCAGTGATCCGCAGCACGCGGTCCAGCTCGGCAGGGAAGGCGGCGTCTGCCGTAAAGGTCATGAGCACATAGTAGCCCTCGTTGAGGTCGTTGATGGGATAGGCCAGGCGGCGCTTGCCCCACTCATCCACTTCGGCCACGGTACCCCGGGCCTCGGCCATGGTCTTGAACTTCGCCACCATGGCGGCGGTGGCCTCCTCACCCAGAGCGGGGTCGAGGATGTAAACCACCTCGTAATTGCCGTTGATCTTTGCCATAGTTTTGCACCTCCTTATGGACATATGGCCCCCGCGCCCATGCGGGGGCAAGGATGACGCCTGTTTGGAAACAAGCTACATTATTATATACAAATTCATGGATTTGTCAAGAGAAATTTCTCATTTTTGGGCCGTGGACGCGGACAATCTTGCCATTCCCGCCGGGACCTGCTATGATGACAGAGAATAGGGGCGGGACCACCGCCCCGGACAGGGGGGAGCGGTATGCGCTACGGCAGGGTGGAGGCGGCCCGGTTTCTTCGCCGGCCCAACCGCTTTGTGGCGGAGGTGGATCTGGAGGGGCGGACCGAGACGGTCCATGTGAAAAACACCGGCCGCTGCCGGGAGCTGCTGACGCCAGGGGCCCAGGTCTACCTGGCCCCTGGGACCAATCCCGCCCGGAAGACGGCCTGGGACCTCATCGCCGTGGAGAAGGGGCCCCTCCTCATCAACATGGACGCCCAGGCCCCCAACCGGGTTTTCGGCGAGTGGGCCGCCGCCGGGCGCTTTGTCCCCGGTCTCACCCTTTTGAAGCCGGAGACGGCCTGGGGGCGCTCCCGCTTTGACTTCTACTGGGAGGCGGGGCCGGAGCGCCGGGGCTTCGTGGAGGTCAAGGGGGTGACCCTGGAGCAGGACGGCGTGGCCGCCTTCCCCGACGCCCCCACGGAGCGGGGGGTCCGCCACCTGGAGGAGCTCGCCGCCGCCCGGCGGGAGGGGTATGCCTGCGCCGTCTGCTTCGTGCTTCAGATGAAGGGCCCCGTCCTCTTCCGGCCCAATGAAGCGACCCACCCCGCCTTTGGGGCGGCCCTCCGGGCGGCGGCGGAGGCCGGGGTGGAGGTGCTGGTCCGCGACTGCCGGGTGACGCCGGGGGAGCTGTGGCTGGACGCCCCGGTGCCCGCCGACCTGGGGCCGGTCTGAACCCGGCCGGCAGGCTCCGCCGGCCCGTTGTCCGCTGGGCGCATGGCTGTGGTTCCATCCAGCTGTGAGCCAGAACTTCGGCCCCCGGCATTGCGCGGCGGGCCCGGCTGTGGTATGATGGACAGCGGCAGCCAAGCCGAATACGGACACCGGCCTCCCGCCTCTGGAGGCCCGGGAGAAAGGGGAAGGAAGATGGCCTACCGAATCGTCGCCTTCGGCGACTCCAACACCTGCTGCTGCCTGGGGGACACCGGGAAAATCGGCCCCCTGGAGGACGCCTGGCCCGCCAAGCTGGAGGGGCTGCTCCGGGCCCGGGGGCGGGACGTCCAGGTGGAAAACCAGGGCCGTCCCGGCGTCCAGGGCGACTTTGCCATGGAAAGGTTTTCCGAGGCGGCGGCGGGGGCAAGCCTGTGCATCCTGGGCTTCGGCTCCAACGACGTCAAGAAGCTGGAGGTCCCCCTGGGCGAGTTCCTCTCGGAGATTTCCGACGTGCTGGACCAGGCGGCGGATGCCCACCTTCCCCTGATCCTGCTGGGCATTCCCTGGTTCTCCCAGGAGGCGGCGGGCCCGGAGCTCCAGGCCCGCCTGCCGGTCTGGAACGAATCCCTCTCCAGCCTGTGCGACCAGCTCAGCATCCCCTTTGTGGACCTCTGCGCCCCCTTCCGGGACGGTCCGGAGCGCCGGTGCTGCGGGAAGTCCGCCTCCCAGGGCTGCCTGTCTGCCCAGGCCCACACCAAGGTGGCCCAGCTCCTCCTCCCCCTGGTGCTGGCGCAGATGGACAAAGGCTGAGCAGTCCGCCCCCGGCAAAGACCTGAGAAAAAGGCTGCTGAAAGCCATCAAACCGGCGGTTCTCAGCAGCCTTTTCCGGGCCTGAAAGCCTGTATGCTGCGCCCCCCTCAGCGCCCGCTGTCCGGCAGGAAATGGGCCAGGGCAATCTGTCCCCGCTTCAGGCAAACGATAAGGTCTAACCGCTTTACGCCAAATTCCGGGAAGGAGATGGTGGCGATGCTCCCGGCCCGGTCCCGCAGGAGGCCCCGGCCGAACCTTTTGTGGACCACCTCCACGCCGGGGAGGTAGTCCTTCTCCCAGACCGCCGCCTGCTCCGCCGTGGGGCCCGCCGCTGGCTTGGGGCGGGGACGCGGCTGCGCCGGCTGGTTCCGGGGTGCGGCCTCCTCCCCCAAGAGCTGCCGGACAAAGCTGAGCCCCGCCTCCCGGGGGGCGCCGAATTTCTCCCGGTAGGTCAGCAGCTCCAGCCGCTCCCTGGCCCGGGTGACCCCCACATAGAAGAGCCGCCGCTCTTCCTCCAGAGCCGCCCGGTCCTCCGGGGACAGGCCCTCCTCCTCCCGGAGGGAGGGGAACACCCCGTCCACCACGTCGATGAGGAGCACCCGGTCATACTCCAGCCCCTTGCTGGCGTGGATGGTGGAGAGCACAAAGGGACTCTCCGCCTGGCCGCCCCCCGCCGCGATCCCCTGGAGCTCCTGAAGCCGGGCCAGAAAGGGCCCCGTCTCCCGGGTCTGGTTGGCCAGGGCCAGGAGAATGTCCAGCCTGGAGGCATCCAGCTTCTGCTCCTTCAGATATTCTCCGTAGCCCATGTATTTCACAATGCGCTGGAGGGCCGCGAAGCTGGTGAGCCGGGGCAGCTTGGCAAAGTGGGTCTGCATGGCCTTGACCCGGCCCGCCTGCCAGGGCTCCAGGCCGCCGGCGTTCAGCAGGGTCTCAAAGACCGTCTCCCCCTCCCGCTGGAAGCGCAGCCGCTCCTCCAGCAGGCGCTTTTTGAGCTTCAGGTCCAGCTTGTAGTAAAACCGCAGAAAGGCCTCCCGGTCGCAGTTGTGGAAGGCAAAGCGCAGAATGTCCGTCAGGTCCCGGACCACCGGGCTGGTGAAAAAGAAGCCCTCCCGCTGCCGGCAGGCGTAGGGCACCCCCTCCCGATCCAGCAGGTCCAGGAGGGGGAGGGCGCTGTCGTTGTTTCGGTAGAGCACCGCTGTGGGCCGCTGACAGTCCCGGGCCACCTGGAGCAGATAGCTGGCCTGCCGGCTGTAGTCCGCCAGCTCTATCTTCCGAATGGGCTCCCCCTGGGGATGGTCCGTGCGCATGTGCTTGGGGCGCCGGCTTTGATTTTGCTGGATGAAGGCGTCCGCGCGCGTCACAATGGACTGGGTGGAGCGGTAATTGGTCTCCATAAACAGGACCCTGGCCCCCGGCCAGTTCTCCTCAAATGTCAGCAGCGCCTGGGGCCAGGCCGCCCGAAAGCCGTAGATACTCTGGTCCTCGTCCCCCACCAGGAAGAAGTTCCGGCGCTCCCGGGCCAGCAGGGCCAGAATGGCGTGCTGTATCTTGGAGGTGTCCTGGGCCTCATCCAGGCTGAGATAGCGGTACCGCCGCTGGTAGTGAGCCAGGACGCCGGGCTCCCGCCGGAGGATGCGCAGGGCGAAGACCATCTGGTCGTCGAAGTCCATGAGCCGGCTCCGGCGCAGGAAGTCCTGATACGCAAAGTACACCGCCGGAAAGTCCATGCCCTCCACCCGGTGGGCGTGGATCTCCGCCTCGGAGAGCATCATGTTTTTGCAGTAGGTGATGTGGGTCCGGGCGTCCTTGATCTGCTGCTCCGAGGGGTAGGCCCCTCCGGTCCTGGAGAGCAGGTCCCGCACTGCGGCGTTGAGCCGGCCCTCGTTGTCCGCCAGTGCAAAGGGGGTGCTCCCCCGCCGCCGGGCGTAGAAGCGGATGATGGAGGCGCACAGGCCGTTGATGGTCCGAAAGGTGAGCCGGCCGGTGAACCGCTCCCCGAAGAGGGCCTGAAAGCGCCGCTTCATATCCCCGGCGGCGGCCACGGTGTAGGTGACGGTGAGGAGCTCCTCCGGGGCGGCTCCCTTGCAGTACAGGAGATAGCCCAGCCGGGTCACCAAAACGGTGGTCTTGCCGCTGCCCGGCACCGCCAGAAGCAGCACGGGACCCTCCGTCTGGCGCACGGCGGCCTCCTGCTGGGGATTGAGCCGGATGGAAAAGGCAGTTTGAAATTCTTGGTAGGTCATGTCTGGGCTCCTGAAAAAACTTACTTTAAATATAGCACACAGAGGCTGCGGCGTCGAGGGCGGTCCATGCTGTCTGATAAATGTATCTATACAAAATTGTTATACATATATGCCTCTTCCTTACTATAGACAGTTTCCCGAACTCCATGCTATACTTTATTTATCCTTTTTCTTTATTCTGGAAGAGGCGAGAGTTCAAAAGGGGGTTTCACAATGCAGTCCAACGAGGTTTTGCTCCAGCAGTTTCTTCCGGCCTTCCGGGCGCTGGGGGCGGCGATGGGGTACAGCATTGCTGTTACTGACCTGGAAAAATACATTTTTTATCTCCCCAGCGGCAAGCTGGACCTGAGGATCAAGCCAGGCGACCCCATTCCCGACAACACCGCTGTCCGGCGCTCCATAGACGGGGGCAGCACCATCTCTCTCCGGGGAGACATCAACACCTTTGGCATCCCCTACCTGGTCCGCTCCTTTCCCCTGCGGGACGGGAGCCGGCAGATCATCGGCGGCTGCGCCGTCCTTCAGGCCACCGAGACCGAGGACCAGCTCCAAAAGCTCTCCCAGGACCTGGCTGCCGCCATTGAGACCCTCTCCAACTCCTCTGACGGCATCGCCCGGCGCATCGAGGAGATGCGGACCGGCAGCGACCAGCTCCTCCAGAGCATGGAGGGGACCTGCGGCGCCATCCAGAACTCCCGGAGCATCACCGAGTTCGTCCGCAAGGTCTCTCAGCAGAGCGACCTGCTGTCCATCAACGCCGTCATCGAAGCCGCCCGGACCGGCGTCCGGGACAGCGCTTTCCATGTGGTGGCCAAGGAGATGCGGAGCCTGGCCCAGGACACCAAGGAGTCCGTGGAGAAGATCAACGACATTCTCTCCCAGATCCGCTCCAGCAGCCAGCAGAACTCCGCTGAGGTGGAGGCTCTCCACACCCTGGTGACCCAAATCAGCGAGGAGATCGGGAGTATCTTTTCCACCATCCGCCAGGTCAACGAGACCGCTTCCACCCTTCAAAGGATCTCCTCCGCCCTGATCTGAGGGGTCATAACCCCGCCCCCGCCCGCATATGCTCGTAGAGAGACTGAGGAAAGGGCGGGGAGGAGCCATGCAAAGGGGACAAGGCCAGTGGCCCAGGCTGCTGCGGAGGGGCGCAGCCCTTTTTCTTGCCACGGTGACGGTGTGGCTGCTGTCTCTGACGGCGGACACGGGCTCGGCGGCTGTGGCCCTCCGCACTCTGGCGGAGAGCCCCGCCTTTGTCTCAGCCGCCCTGCGGGCCGAGCTGGGGAACCTGCCAGAGGACCCGGCGGACTCGGAGGGTCTGACGGGCTGGCAGCAGCTGATCCTCAGCCAGTCCCCGGCCCTGATGGCCGGGGTGGAGGAGGTCCCCGACAGCGCCCCGGCGGCGGAGCCGGCCCAGGACACCCCCGCCCCCACGGAGCCCGACGACCCGGAGGACCCGGAGGTCCTTCCGGCGGTGACCACCGCCCCGGAGGATATTGTGGGCCGGACCCTGACGCCAGTCAGCGGCGACGGCTACGACTCCGCCCAGGGGGTCTACATTGAAAACCGCCCCGGCCTGGACCTGGACGTGGCCGCCCTGGCCAGCGCCGATCTGAGCCTGGAGCTGCCGAAGGAGGGCCCACAGGTCCTCATCGTGCACACCCACGGCAGCGAGGCATACACCCCCGACGGCACGGACACCTATGTCCCCACCGGGGAGTGCCGAACCCTGGACACCGCCAAAAACGTGGTCCGGGTGGGGGATGAGATCGCCAGAGTCCTTACGGAGATGGGCCTCACCGTGGTCCACGATACCCAGCTCTACGACTACCCGGAGTATAACGGGGCCTACGACCGGTCCCTGGCGGCGGTGGAGGCCTGGCTGGAGCAGTACCCCAGCATCCGGGTGGTGCTGGACGTCCACCGGGACGCCCTGGTGGGGGAGGACGGCACCATCTACAAGCCCATCACCACCGTGGGCGGGGAGCAGGCGGCCCAGGTCATGCTGGTCATGGGCTCCAACGCCCTCTACGACCACCCAGGCTGGCAGGAGAATCTGAGCCTGGCGGTGAAAATTCAGAAGGAGATGAATACCCTCTGGCCCACCCTGGCCCGGCCCATCGGCCTGCGGGAGAACCGCTACAACCAGCAGACCGCCACCGGCTCCCTGCTGGTGGAGGTGGGAGCCCACGGCAATACCCTCCAGGAGGCCCTCGCCGCCGCCCGGATGTTCGCCCGGGCCGCCGGGGCCGTGCTGCTGGAATATCAGTAAAACCGTTCCATGCGTCCACTGGGCAGTCATGGCGTCACTCAAATGCAGGGCTTGCAGCCCTGTGTTTGGGTGATTTTTTTACCGGGCCAGGGGACCACGGCGGGATTGGGCGCTGGCCGCGCCTTGGCAGGCAGCGTTCGGTTGTCGTGGCGCTCCCTGGAAGGACAAAGGGGCGCAGCTCGCAGTCCCATCCCAACCGGCGGGGCAAACCCTTCACGCATAGATCTTGCCCATATATAAGATCTTTGCCATGGTCTTGTAGTCCACCCTGTCCCAGTTGATATCGTTCCATCCAGAGGCAGAAACGTCCTCCACCCACCGCGCCATGGCCTCCAGATACCCGTCGATGGCCGTGTTGGCCCACGCCCTTGGATGTGACAGAAAATCCCGGCGCAGTTCCTCCAAAAAGGCCAAAAAGCCCTCCTTTCCGGAGATTCCCGCAATCCGGTCCATCAATTCCCTGCTTCCCATAGTCTCCTGGTCCTCCTCCGTCTCCAAGCGCGTACAGAATCGGGCCAGCGCACCATTCTGGATGATATCCTGGAGGACCGCCTGAATCACTTCCTTGGACAGTTCAGAAACCAAGATCATGCTGTCTGCACAAAAATAGGTCCCGCGAAGACATTCCCCAGACAGTGTATTCATTTTCCGCAGAGTCTTGATATTTTGGTAAGTGAAGAAGCTCGCGGCCCATCTTCTCCCGCTGCTGAGGGTAACGACCACATCCGCGTTGCTGTCCAGCAGGTCAAAGGACCCAGCCGCCGCCTCGAATTCATACCAAATGGTTTTGATTGTCTCCCGCTCCATCCCACAACCTCGTTTCCCTTTGCAAGCCGCCCCCGGAGGCCGCAGGCCATTGGCAGAAAGGGCGGCACACAGGCTCTATGCCCATGTGCCGTCCGCTGTTCCACACGGCGTCCAGCGCCCGGGGCGCCCCGCCGCGATCCGTCTTTATTTCCGCAGGCCCTCGGCCCAGGCGGCGTACCTGGCCACCTTCTCGCCGCATTCGGCCCTGGAGCCGCCGCTGGCCAGGATGTAGACCTTGACCTTGGGCTCGGTGCCGGAGGGGCGGACAATGAGGCTGGCGCCGTCGGCAAGCTCATAGCGCAGGACGTTGGAGCCGCTGAGCTCCATGGCGCTCCTGACGCCGGTGGCCGCGTCAACCACGGAGCCGTCCTGGTAGTCCTTCCGCTCCTTCACCGCCACGCCGGCAATCTCCGCCGGGGGCTGTGCCCGGAGGTCCGCCATCAGGGCGGCCATCTTCCGCAGGCCGTCCAGGCCGGGCATCACCAGGTTCAGGGTCTTCTCCCCGTACCAGCCGTACTTCTCATAAAGCTTCAGCAGGGCGTCGTACAGAGTCATGCCCTCTCCGGCGTACCAGGCCGCCATCTCGGTGAGGCACAGGGCGGCGGTGACGGCGTCCTTGTCCCGGACATAGTCCCCCAGCATATAACCGTAGCTCTCCTCGTAGGAGAAGATCACCTTGCCCTCCCCGGCCGACTCCAGGGCGTCCTTCTTCTCCGCCAGGAACTTGAAGCCCGTGAAGGTGTCGTAGCACTTCAGGCCGTTGACCTCGGCCACCTTCCGGGCCATCTCGGTGGTGACGATGGTCTTCAGGGCCACCGGGTTTTCCGGCATCTTGCCGGTGCGGCGCTTGGCCCCGATGAGGTAGTCCAGCAGCAGCACTCCGGTCTGGTTGCCGGAGATGGTGACGTACTCCCCCCGGTCGTTCTTCACCATAATGCCCACCCGGTCGGCGTCGGGGTCGGAACCCAGGATGAAGTCGGCCCCCTCCTTCTTCGCCAGGTCCACCGCCAGGTAGAAGCCCTCGGGGTTCTCCGGGTTGGGGGAGGCCACCGTGGGGAAATTGCCGTCAATGACCATCTGCTCCGGGACGCACAGGACGTGCTTCATGCCCATGCGGCGGAGGACCTCCGGGATGAGCTTGTAGCCGGTGCCGTGGAAGGGAGTGTAGACCATCTTGAAGGTGCCGGCCACCTTCTCCACCGCCGCCCGGTCGTTGAGCTGTCCCATGACGTTTTCCAGGAAGGCTTCGTCGGTCTCCGCCCCCAGGAGGGTGATGAGCCCCTGGGCCACCGCCTGGTCGTAGTCCATGCGCCGGATG
Source organism: uncultured Intestinimonas sp. (assembly GCF_944387725.1). Classification (GTDB taxonomy): domain Bacteria; phylum Bacillota; class Clostridia; order Oscillospirales; family Oscillospiraceae; genus Intestinimonas. Next base: position 41,601 of record NZ_CALXGA010000007.1, read on the forward strand.
GAGGTGAAGATGTCCAGCTCCTCCATCTTTTTGGCAATGGCGGAGGCGTGGCGGGGCGGGAGCTGGGCCCCGTCCTGCCAGTAGACCTTATAGCCGTTGTACTCCTTGGGGTTGTGGCTGGCGGTGACATTCACGCCGGCGATACAGTGGTACGCCCGGACGGCAAAGGAGAGCTCCGGGGTGGGGCGCAGGGCGTCGAAGAGCCGCACGGGGATGCCGTTGCCCGCCATGACGCAGGCGGTCTCCCGGGCGAACTCCTGGGAGTGGTTCCGGCAGTCGAAGCACACCGCCACCCCCCGCCGGGCGGCCTCGGCCCCTTCGGCCAGGATGACCTCCGCGAAGGCCTGGGTGGCGTGCCGGACCACATGGACGTTCATCTGGTGCAGGCCCACGCACATGGTTCCCCGCAGACCGGCGGTGCCGAACTCCAGAGGGGCGAAAAAGCGGCTTTCGATCTCCTTCTCGTCGTTGGCGATGCCCTCCAGCTCGGCCTTCTCCTCCGGGGAGAGGGCGGCGCTGTGGAGCCATTTTTCATAGGTATCACGGTAGGACATGGGAAGGACCTCCTCTTTGTGTGGTACTTATCAGTATAACACAAAAGTCCCTTCGGCTTCAATGGGGATCTGTCCATTTTACCAGGGAAATGGGCAAATCCTCCGCAAAAACTGCGGAGACTTACTTGTGGTAGCCGGAGCCCTCCCGAATCTTGAAGGCCCGGTAGATCTGCTCCAAAAGCATCACCCGGGCCAGGTGGTGGGGGAAGGTCATGGGGGACATGGAGAGCCGCATCCGGGCCTCTGCTTTGAGCTTCTCGTCCAGCCCGTGGGAGCCCCCCACCAGGAAGACCATCTGCCGGGCGCTGCTTCCCTCCCAGGCGTTCAGACAGTCGGCCAGCTCCCGGCTGGAGCACATCCGGCCCTCCACGCACAGGGCCGTCACCCAGGCGCCGGGGGGGAGCTTGCCCCGAATGGCCGCCGCCTCCTTCTCCAGAGCCTTTTCGATCTGGGCCGGAGCGGGGTCCCTGGGCAGGCGCTCCTCCGGCAGCTCCACCACCTGGAGCTTGCAGTAGGCCGACAGCCGCTTGGCGTACTCGGCGCAGGCGTCCTGGTAAAAGCGCTCCTTCAGCTTGCCCACGCAGATAAGATGGATGCTCTTCACGGAAGGCCCCTCCTTACACCGGGTAGGTGGGCCCGGTCCCGGACCGGGGGGCCACCTCCAAAAGCACGTCCCGCCCAGGCTGAGCACCGCAGTCCAGCAGGGCAGTGCTCACAGCGGCATAGGCGTGCTCAGGGGTGTTGTTCTCGGCGGAGAGGTGGGCCAGCACCACAGTCCGGGTCCCCGCCTCCACGGCGGAGCGGGCCAGGGCGCCCCCCGCCTCGTTGGACAGATGGCCACACTCCCCCAGGATGCGCCGCTTCAAGGGGAGGGGATAGGGCCCCGACAGGAGCCGCTCCTCGTCGTAATTAGCCTCCACCAGCACCAGAGAAGCCCCGGCTATTCCTGCCCGGACGTCCTGGGTCACCACCCCCAGGTCGGTGACCACGGCGGCCTTCCGCCCCCCGCCGGAGACAGCAAAGCCCATGGGCGCGGCTGCGTCGTGGAGGGTGGGAAAGGTCTCCACGTCCAGGCCCCCCAGGGTGAAGGCCGCGCCTGGGGCCACGGGATGGAGCAAGTCCTCCAGGGCGGCTATGCGGTAGCACAGCTGCCGTCCGGTGCCGGGGCTGGTGTAGACTGGCACCCGGTACCGCTTGGCCAGGGCGGCCAGGCCGGAGATGTGGTCGGTGTGCTCATGGGTAATGAGCACGCCCGCCAGGGCGGCCGGTTCCAGGCCCAGGGCCCCCAGGGCCCCGGTGATCCGGCGGCAGGAGATGCCCGCGTCCAGGAGCACATGGGTCTCCCCGTCGGAGAGGAGGGCGCAGTTCCCGGAGGAGCCGCTGGCCAGCGTGGTGAGTGTCAGCAAGGAAATCGCTCCTATGTACGGTTTTTCGGCAGCGCAGCCGGGGCAACGTGTTCCGCCGCTCCGGCTGCGTCTTTCTTTCAGCCCGCCGAGGCCTGGGGCTTTCCCTCGTCTGGGATGACCATCACCCGGATGTCGGCCCCCACGCCGGAGAGCTTGCGGACAATGTCCTCATAGCCCCGCTCAATGAAGTGGACGCAGTCCACCTCCGTGGTGCCCTGGGCGGCCAGTCCGGCGATGACCATGGCCGCCCCCGCCCGGAGGTCACAGGCCTGCACCGGGGCCCCGGTGAGCCGGTCCACCCCCTCGATGACGGCCACCTTGCCGTCCACCTGGATGCGGGCCCCCATGCGGCGGATCTCGTCCACATAGCGGTAGCGGCTGTCCCAGACCCCCTCGGTGATGACGCTGGTGCCCTCCGCCTGGCACAGGGCCACGGCAATCTGGGGCTGCATATCGGTGGGGAAGCCGGGATAGGGCAGGGTCTTGACGTTGGCCCGGGTCAGGCGGCGGTTGGGGTCCCGGCGGACCACCACGAAGTCGTCGGACTCCTCCACCTCCACCCCCATCTCCATGAGCTTGACGGTGATGCAGTCCAGGTGCTTGGGGATGACGTTCCGAATGCGCGCCTCTCCCCCGGCGGCGGCCACAGCGGCCATATAGGTCCCGGCCTCGATCTGGTCGGGAATGATGGAGTAGGTCCCGCCTCCCAGGCGGTCCACCCCCCGGATTTTGATGACGTCGGTCCCCGCCCCCATGATGTCGGCCCCCATGGAGTTGAGGAAGTTGGCCAGGTCCACAATATGGGGCTCCTTGGCGGCGTTTTCGATGATGGTCATGCCCTTGGCCAGGGTGGCCGCCAGCATGATGTTCATGGTGGCCCCCACGGAGACGATGTCCAGGTAGACCTGTCCCCCCCGCAGGCGCCCCCCCTGTGCCGAAGCGTTGATATAGCCGCCGCTGACGTCCACGTCGGCCCCCATGGCCACAAAGCCCTTGATGTGCTGGTCGATGGGCCGGGCCCCCAGATGGCAGCCCCCCGGCGGGGGCACCTGGGAGAGGCCGAACCGGCCCAGCAGGGCCCCGATGAGGTAATAGGAGGCCCGAATCTGCCGGGCCATGCTGTCGGGCACCTTGGCGTTCTGGATGTGGGTGCAGTCGATGTCCACCGTGGTCCGGTCCACGGTGCGCACGTCGGCGCCCAGCTCCTGGAGAATCTTCAATAACAGGGTCACGTCGCTGATCTGGGGGATGTTCTCAATCCGGCACACCCCGTCCACCAACAGGGCGGCGGGAATAATGGCCACCGCGGCGTTCTTGGCGCCGCTGATGTCAATCTCCCCGTACAACGGCCTGCCTCCCTGGATCACATACTTCGTCAATACCGCACCTTCTATTCTCTCGCAGCTCCCCGGCGGGGCCGGGGGCGCGTATCAAGGGCCGGTTTTTCCCCCGGCCCTGGTAAATGCTGACTCCGGCGGGGGTCCAATGCCGTCCGCCCGCTCCAATACAAGGATATTATATCATTCCTAGTATGTAAAATCAAAAGAAATTTTACGCAAATGTTACGGCATTCTTTTCTGGAAAAGATTTCACGAAGTGGTGTGCCCGGAACCGGCCGGTTTTATTCCAGCCGCTCCCTGGAATCGTCAAAAAGAACGGCCAGGGCCCGGCCGCACAGCCGGAGGCGTCCGGCCTCCTGGGGCGGGGGCCCCTCCTGGGGGAGACCCAGCCCCGCCAGGAGGCGGCGGGCCCCCTGGGCCTCCTCTGGAAGGGTCAGCCAGCGCCGATCCCCCTGCCAAACCGCCTCGGCCTGAGCGCACAGGCCGCCCAGGTCCCGGGCGGCGGCCAGGAGCCCCTCCAGCTCCGGGAAGGGGTACCACACCCGCCGGGGGGCCAGGGAGCGGACAAAGAGCAGCAGCCCATCCCGCTGGGGATAGGCCTCCAGCTCCAGGGGGTGCTCCAGGGTCAGGCCCGCCAGGGCGGCCCCCTCCCGGACCAGGGCCAGGGCCTCTTCCAGGTTCAGCGCCTCCGGGTCCGTCCCCCGGGCCCACAGCTCCTCCCGGGTCATGGTGAGGAGGGCTCCCCGCCCTCCCACCGGCTGCATCGTCATATCCGTACCTCCAGTCTCTCCCGCCGGGGCGAGAGACAGTTTTGTACCCTCCATTATAGAGGACCGGTCCTCCGGGTAGAAGCTGTAATCCCTGGAGATAACGGGAATGATTGCAGTTTTTCCAAATTCATGATATACTAGAGGGCGAAAACAAATTCAGGCCCGGGCCGCCTCCGGGCGGACAGGAGCGGAGAAGCATGGAGTTTGAGGAAAAGACGGTATCCAGCAGGCCGGTGTTCAAGGGGGTCATCGTAGACCTGCGGGTGGACCATGTGCGCCTGCCCAACGGCAGAAGCGCCAAGCGGGAGGTGGTCTCCCACCCCGGGGGCGTGTGCGTGGTCCCCTACCACGACGACGGCACGGTCACCGTGGTCCGACAATTCCGATACCCCATTGGCCGGGTCATCACGGAGCTCCCCGCCGGCAAGCTGGAGCGGGGAGAGGACCACCGCCTGGCCGGTATCCGGGAGCTGGAGGAGGAGACCGGCCTCACCGCCGGGGAATTCACCTACCTGGGGGGGATGCTCTCCTCCCCAGGCTTTTCCGATGAGGTCATCCACCTCTACCTGGCCAGGGGGCTCCGCCAGGGGAAGCAGCACCTGGACCCAGACGAGTTTCTGGCGTACCGGCGGGTGCCCTTCCCGGAGCTGTTGGACCAGGTTATGCGGGGAGAGCTCCAGGACGGCAAGACCGTCGCGGGCCTGCTGAAGACCAAGGTTTTCCTGGGCCTGTGAGCAGCCAGGCCCGCCGGAGCGTCAGCTCCTGCGGGCCTTGAGTTCGAACGAAAGGAAGGCACACCATGGGAAAGACCATCCTCATCGTGGAGGACGAGAAGAATATTGTGGACATCCTCAGCTACAACCTGAATAAGGAGGGCTACGCCACCCTGGAGGCCTACGACGGCGACGCCGGCCTCCAGCTTGCTCTGGAGCAGGACCCCGACCTCATTCTGCTGGACCTGATGCTGCCCAGGAAGAGCGGCTTTGACGTCTGCCGGGACCTGCGGACGGAGGGCCGCACCACCCCCATCATCATGCTCACCGCCCGGGAGGAGGAGACCGACAAGGTGCTGGGGCTGGAGCTGGGGGCAGACGACTATATCACCAAGCCCTTTTCCATGCGGGAGCTTCTGGCCCGAGTGAAGGCCAACATCCGCCGGAGCACCATGGCCCCCTCCGCCGGGACGGCCCCTGCGGGCCGGATGGAGCTGGGCCGCATCGCCATTGACACCGAGCTGCTGATGGCCTACAAGGACAACCTGCCCCTGGACCTGACCCAGCGGGAATACGAGCTGCTCAAGTTCCTGGCCTCCAACCCGGGAAAGGTCTTCTCCCGGGAGGCGCTGATGGAAAATGTGTGGAACTACGAGGGCTATGTGGGGGACGTCCGGGCGGTGGACGTCGCCGTCCGCCGGCTCCGGGAAAAAGTGGAGGACGACCCGGCCTCTCCGCAGTTTGTCATTACCAGAAGAGGGCTGGGGTACCTCTTCAACGCCTGAGTACGGCACAGCGCTGCGGAGGCTGGGGCGTCCTCCACAGGGCCCCATCGCAGATGGGGCGGCGCGTCAGCGCCGTACAAGCGTTTCGGGCCAACGGCCCGAAACCTTGGCGCAGGGCAATTTATTTGCCCCGAGCATGTTCCATCCCAATGGGGTCCCCATGCGGCGCCGCATGGGGCGGACGACCCGGCCTCTCCGCAGTTTGTCATTACCAGAAGAGGGCTGGGGTACCTCTTCAACGCCTGAGTACGGCCGTTTGTGAAGAAATGCCCTATACGGCAGCGCCGCATGGGGCAGAAAGGAGGACGCCCGGATGTTTCGCTCCCTGCATATGAAGCTGGTGCTCATTATGGTGCTGCTCATCATGTCTCTGATGCTGGTGGTGGGCGTCTTCCTGATGAACGCCGTGGTGCGCTTCTATCTCAACGACTTCAACCAGCGCATGAGCAATATGTTCTCCGACGAGAACCGGGAGTTCTACGAGGACCTCACCAATCCCTACGACGGGGAGGAGAACGGCGTAGAGGGCCTGGAGGATGTCCTGCGGGCCAACATGGGCGAGCTGGGGGTGGACGGCCGCACCCGGAACTACTTCATCCTGGACGCCGCCACAGGGGCCTACCTGGCCGGCTCCGACGACGATCTGGGGGAGAGCCTGAACAAGAGCCCCAACGTCCTCAGCGCCCTGCGCACCGGAGAACCCGCCTCCAGCAGCGACATTACCGCCGACTACATGGACGTGGCCATTCCCATTACCCGGGGGGACGTGACCTACATCATCCAGATCTACGACAACCGCCAGAGCGCCTCCCAGCTCAACAGCGCCCTCTTCATGCTCATCATCCAGTCCCTGATCTTCGGCCTGATTTCCTCCGTGCTCCTGTCCTTCCTGCTGGCCAAGACCATGATTACCCCCATTGAGCGCCTCACCGACGGGGCCCGGCGGGTGGCCGCCGGGGACTTCTCCCGCAAGCTGGAGGTGGGCTCCAAGGACGAGATTGGCATTCTCACCGCCACCTTCAACTCCATGGCCCGGCAGCTCCAGGCCACCATCCGGGAGGCCGAGAACGAGCGCAACAAGCTGGACACCCTCTTCCTCCATATGACTGACGGCGTGGTGGCCTTCAGCCGGACAGGCGCCGTCATTCAGAAAAATCCCGCCGCCGAGGACATGCTGGGCCGGGTCATCGACGAGCGCGTCACCTATGCCGACCTCTTCGCCGATGCCGCCCCCATCTCCGAGGTCCTGGCCCTGGAGCAGCCTGCCTATCTGGACAGGGAGTGCGTTGCCGGAAACCGGACCCTGGAGCTGCTGATGGCCCCCTTCGACCAGGAGCGGGACGAGGGGGGCGTCCTGGTGGTCATCCACGACGTCACCACCCAGCGCCGGAACGAGGAGATGCGCCGGGAGTTCGTTGCCAACGTCTCCCATGAGCTGCGCACCCCCCTTACCAACATCCGCAGCTACGCCGAGACCCTGGCGGACGGGATCGGGGACATCCCCCCGGGGATGGAGAAAAACTTCCTGGGGGTCATCCTCAACGAGTCCGACCGCATGACCCACATCGTCCAGGACCTGCTGACCCTCTCCCGGTTCGACTCCGGACGCAGCGAGCTCAAGCTGGAGAAGTTTCCCTTCGGCGCGGCGGTCCGGGATATCTGCAACGCCGTGCTCATGGAGGTCCAGCGCCGCGGCCACACCCTCACCCTGAACCTGCCGGACCAGCTCCCCGACATTGTGGCCGACCGGGACCGGGTGCTCCAGGTGATGATGAACATCGTCTCCAACGCCATCAAGTACACCCCCGACGGCGGGCGGATTCACATCTCTGCCGGCCGCAACGCGCTGCGGGTGTGGATGGAGGTCAGCGACAACGGCATCGGCATCCCGCCCCAGGACCGGCCCCGGATTTTCGAGCGGTTCTATCGGGTGGACAAGGCTCGCTCCCGGGAGTCGGGCGGTACCGGCCTGGGCCTGTCCATCGCCAAGGAAATTGTGGACCGCCATGAGGGCATCATCGCCCTGGTGGACCGGCCGGGCCCCGGCACCACCATCCGCGTCGAGCTGCCCGTCGAGGGACCCGCCCATGGAAAATAACCGGAAGCGCCGCCTCATCGAGTGGGGCAAAAACGTCCTCATTGCCGCCCTGGCCCTCTCGGCCCTCTACCTGTCGGGCCGCACCCAGCTCTACGGCCAGGGGGACCAGGGCCTCTTCTCCTCCCTCCTCTCCCTCCTGCCGGAGCCGGAGGAGACGGACGCCGCCCAGACTGTGGGCCAGTGGACCCAGGGCAGCGTCCCCCGGCCCGTCCGCATGGTGATTCTCAGCCCCCAGGGCAGCGCCGGGATTCAGTACGGCAACGCCGCCCTGGACCCCTGCTTCCACGACCTCATCAATCCCCTGGCCGACGCCCTGGCCGGGGCCTCCCCCCCGGAGGAGGCCAGCGCCGAGGAATTCCGGGCGGCCCTCACCGCCAACGTGCCGGGGGTCTACCTGGACTTCCTGGGGGATCTCCCCCTGCCCAACCTGGCGGCCTGGCTCAGCGGCGGCCGCACCTCCAGCGCAAGCCTCACCGCCTCCGCCCGCCGCCTGCTCCTCACCATCGGGGAAGGGGGTCAGGCCCTCCTCTATTATATCGACGCCGAAAGCGGCCTCTGCTATGTCTCCCAGACCTCCGGAGACCTGGCGGACCGGCTGATCCGGTTTGCGGAGGCCGCAGCCCCCAACGGGGCCGCCTTTGCCTTTGAGAGCGGGGAGGCCTACGCTGTTCTGGACCCCTACACCCTGCTGGAGGGCACCGCCTCCCCCCGGCCGGGCTGCTACTCGGCCTCCAACCCGGCGCCCATCGAGAGCTCCGGCGGCAGCGGCTACGGGGAGGCCTTCGACGCCCTGGTGCGGAACCTCTCCTTTCAGCCCCAGTCGGCCTCCTACCAGTCGGGGCGGGATGTGGTGGTCCAGGAGGGATCGGAGCGGCTGCGGGTGTCGGAATCGGGGCTGGTGACCTACACCGCCCCGGAACTGGCCGACCCCCGCTACCCCATCCAGGGCCTGAGCCAGGACCCGGAGGACTGGGAGCTGGTGGGCAGCGCCTGGGCCTTTGTAGAGACGGTCTTCCAGACGGCCTCCACCCCTCTCTACGGGGAGGCCCGGCTCTACGCCACGGGCCTGGAGGAGTTGGAGGGGGGCGGCGCGGCCGTCACCTTCGGCTATCAACTGGACGGGGCCCCGGTTTATGTGGGGACGAACGGCTGGGCCGCCCGGGTGGAAATCACCGGACAGGCCATTACAGGCTACCAGCTCCAGCTGCGCAGCTACACCTATCTGGAGGAGGGGCGCCAGGTCCTGCCGGAGCTCCAGGCCACCGCCGCCCTGGAGGCCATGGGGCTGGAGGGCTCCGAGCTGATGCTCTACTACTATGACGACCTCAGGAGCGGCACGGTGAGCGCGGACTGGGGGGCCTTCTAGTACTCTGCCAAGCCAGAACCTTGCATTTGCTTTTCGGCGGAATTTCCGCATCCCTTCGTGATCGTCCTTGGTGGGCGTCAGCCCACCGGCGTCCTCTGCCTTGTTCTGCAAAAATTACGCTCGAAATTCAATCTGCAAGTTCTAACTTGGTAGAGTACTAGGGCTTGTTTGAAAAATCAGGAGGCTTGTACTAAAGCAACAAAATAGCAATGGCGGCAAGGTAAACGAAGGC
>NZ_CALXGA010000008.1 GCF_944387725.1 uncultured Intestinimonas sp.
TGCCAGCGGCCCAAAATCCCTCGCTGCCGGACACATCGCCAATTTTCAAACAAGCCCTAGGGCTTGTTTGAAAAATGGCAACATGCCCAACCGGCGGGGCTTTTGTCCCCTGGACGGCGCAATTTTTCCTTGAAATCCGCCAGGATTCCTGCGAAAAAATTGCTTGCCAGCGGCCCAAAATCCCTCGCTGCCGGACACATCGCCAATTTTCAAACAAGCCCTAAACCATCAGAGATTCAGAGAGGTGACATTTTTGGAGGAAATCAGACGGGCCATTGCCCTGGGCTTCTTTGACGGCGTCCACCTGGGCCACGGGGCCCTGCTGAGCCGGGTGAGGGAGGTCTCCGCCCAGAGGGGCCTGACCCCCTCGGCCTTCACCTTCGACGCCCACCCCAACAGCCGCATCACCGGAGCGGTGACCCCCCTCATCAACTCCCCCGCCGACCGGGCCGGCCTCATGCGGCGGCTCTACGGCATTCAGGATGTCATTGTGGCCCACTTCGACAGCATGATGCGCATGGACTGGCGGGACTTCGTCACCGAGTACCTGGTGAAGGAGCACGGGACGGCCCATGTGGTGGCCGGCCATGACTTCCACTTCGGCTACAAGGGGGAGGGCAACCCCCAGCGGCTCCAGACGCTGTGCCGGGAACTGGGGGTGGGCTGTGACATCATTCCGAAGGTGGAGCTGGAGGGCATCACCGTCTCCTCCACCTACATCCGCACCCTCATCGCCCAGGGGGAGATGGAGCGGGCCATGGAGTTTCTGGGCCACCCCCACATCCTCACCGACCGGGTGGGCCACGGGAAGCGGCTGGGCTCCGCCCTGGGCTTCCCCACGGTGAACCTCCGCTTCCCGGAGGGAGTGCTGGTGCCCGCCCACGGGGTCTACGTCACCCGGGTCCGGTTCCAGGACGGCGCCAGCCGACCGGCCGTCACCAATATCGGGGTCCGCCCCACGGTGGACGACGGGGACCGGGTTAATGTGGAGGGCTATATTCTGGACTTCTCCGGCGACCTGTACGGCCAGCTGGTGCGGATAGAGTTTTATAAAAAACTGCGGGGGGAGCGGAAGTTCCCCTCCCTGGAGGCTTTGCGGGACGAAATTATGAAAAACGCGCGGGAGACCTGGGACTACTTCCAGACCTGAGGCTCCGCACCATAACAGAAGGAGGACCTTTGGATGCGATATAAGAAGGAGTATTGGTTGATTGTCTTGTTTGCCCTGTCCCTGGCTGTGGCGGGCCTCTGCTTCGGCGACCCCGCCAGCATCCTTCCCGGGCTGCGGAAGATCATTCTCATGCAGGACGTGCTCATCACCGACTATGTGGAGACCGTGGGACCCGGCGCCGCCTTTGTCAATTCGGCCCTGGTGACCCTCATCAGCGCGGGCCTGCTCTACTTTTCCGGCGACGTGCCCAACGGCTTTACCATCACCGAAATCGGCCTCATGTCCGGATTTGCCCTCTTCGGCAAGAATATCTTCAACATATGGCCCATCATTCTGGGGACCTTCCTCTACAGCCGCATCCAAAAAGAACCCTTCTCCAAATACGTCACCACCGCCCTGCTGGCCACTGCCCTCTCCCCCCTGGTGAGCTACATGGCCTTCGGCAGCCGCCACGCCCACCTGCTGTGGGGTCTGGTCATCGGGGTGATCATCGGCCTCATCCTCCCGCCCCTGTCGGCCTACACCTATAAGGTGCAAAACGGCATGAACCTCTACAACATGGGCTTTGCCTGCGGGATGCTGGCCATGATGATCGTGCCCATGCTGGCCGCCATGGACGACAGCCCCCAGGCCGTCTCCTATTGGGCTGAGGGCTACAACCTGGAGTTCGGCCTGATGCTGGCCAGCTACTGCGTCATCTTCATCGTCTGCGGCATCTTCTTCTCCGGGACCCCCATCTGGGCGGCGTGGGCCGGCTACCGGCGCATCCTCACCACCTCCGGCCGGGCCCCCAGCGACTACCTGCGTACCTCCGGCCACGGCCCCGTGCTGATCAACATGGGGGTCAACGGGCTGGTGGCCATGGCCTACATCCTGCTGGTGGGCGGAGATTTGAACGGCCCCACCCTGGGGGGCATCTTCACTGTCATCGGCTTTTCCGCCTACGGCAAGCACCTCTTTAACATCCTCCCCGTCATGGTGGGCGTGCTCTTCGGGGGCGTCTTCATGCACTACAACGTGGACGCCCCCAGCCTCCAGCTGGCCGCTCTTTTCGGCACCACCCTGGCCCCCTTTGCCGGAGTATTCGGCCCCGTCACCGGCGTGGCGGCGGGCTTCCTCCACTCGGCTGTGGTGCTCCAGACCGGCTCGGCCCTGGCGGGGGTCAACCTCTACAACAACGGCTTCTCCGGGGGGCTTATCTCTATCGTCCTCTTCCCGGTGGTGACGGCCATCTTCCGCCACAGCAACCCGGACCTGGTCCCCATGGACTTCTTCGTAGACACCCGGGGCGACAAGCCCGCTCCCCTGGAGCGGGACCAGATTCCCACCATCCGGGAGCCCGCCGCTTCAGAGGGCCAGGAGGAACACCGGGAAAACTAACAGAAACGCACGCGTCCCCGCCCGGCGGCGGGAGACGCGTGCGTTTCTGGTTATACCCCTGTGAGGTCAAAGGCCGGGAGGAAGCCGATGTCGTCGGCCCCCGCCTCCTGGCAAAAGCCCTCCAGGCCCAGGTCCCGCATGTATGCCTGGGCCGCCCGGACCTCGGAGGGCCGCAGCCGCCGGTTCAGCGTAGGATACTCCGCCGCCCGGCCCAGGGGCAGGTACTGGCTCATAAGGGAGAAGAGGACGGTTTTGGGCGGGAAGGTCCCGGCCACCCAGTCCATGACCCGCTTGGCCTCAGCCAGCTGCCCCGGCAGGAGGAGGTGGCGGATGAGGACCCCCCGCCGCAAAAGGCCGTCCTCCAGGACCCAGGGACCGGTCTGGCGGACCATCTCCCGGATGGCGGCGGCAGCCGCCTCCGGATAATCAGCGGCCCCGGAGTACCGCTCCGCCAGGGCCGGAGTCAGGTACTTGAGGTCCGGGAGATAGACGTCCACCTTTCCCTCCAGGGCCCGCAGGGTCTCCACCCGGTCGTAGCCCCCGGAGTTCCACACCACCGGAACCGGCAGGGGCTCGGATAAGAGCTCCGCCGCCACATGGGCGAAGTGGGTGGGGTTCACCAGGTCGATGTTGTGGGCCCCCTGGCGCACCAGGTCCAGGCAGATCTCCCGGAGCCGGGCCGGGGTGACGGGCTTTCCAAAGTCCCGGTGGCTGATGGCGTCGTTCTGGCAGAAGAGGCAGTCCAGACTGCACCCGGAGAAGAAGACCGTCCCGGCCCCCCGGCTTCCGGAGATGGGGGGCTCCTCCCAGCGGTGGAGGGCCGCCCGGGCCAGCACCGGCAGGGTGGGCATCCGGCAGCGGCCCGCCCCCCGGTCCGGGGTCCGCTCCGCCCCGCAGCGCCGGGGGCACAGGGCGCAGATCACAGCTGGTGGAGGACCCGGTCCTCCGTGCGCCCCATAAGCCAGTCCACCGAGACCTGATAGAAGTTTGCCAGCTTCAGCAAGCTGTTGTAGTTGGGCCGGGCGTCCGCCTCAAGCCGCTGATAGGCCCGGAGGGCCATCCCGCAGGCTTCCGCCACCTGGGACTGGGTAAACTGGCCCTCCTTCCGAAGCTGCCGAAGCCGCTCATTGCATACCACCATTTTGAATTCTCCTCTTGACATACGTTGTCCGCCCCATTATAATATGACAGAAAAGACGTTTTTGAGGGGGATCCCTATGACAAAGACCATAGAGATGTTATACCACTATTGGATTGGCGCACCCAGGCCGGAGCGCTGGCCGGAGTTCGCCGCCAAGGACCCCCTGCTGGCCCACGGTCTGGACTGCTTCCAGGAGGGCTTCCGGCTGGGCCTCCTGCTGGGGCTGGAGGCCCTCTCCGCTGAGACGGAGGATTGACCGGCCGCTCAGCCGGAGGCCCGCTTGACCTGGTAGACGCCGGAGATCTGGCTGAGCTTGTTGGTCACGGAGGTGAGCTCGTTCCGGTCCTTGACCTCCAGGACGATGAAGCCCCGGGCGTAGCCGTCCGGCAGGCTCCGGACGGAGAAGTTGTGGACCTTGACCTTGGCGGTGGTGAGGGCCATGGTGATGTCCAGGGCCAGGCCCTCCCGGTCCTTGGCGGAGAGCTCCAGGGAGGTCTGGTAGCCGGGCAGCTCACTCTCCCCCCAGGCCACCTTCACCCAGCGGCCGGGCTCCTCCTGCTGCTTTTCCGGGGAGGCGTTGGGGCAGTCCTGCCGGTGGACCGACACGCCGAAGCCCCGGGTGATGAAGCCCACCACCGGGTCCCCAGGCACCGGTGCGCAGCACTTGGCGAACTTCACCAGGCAGTTGTCCAGGCCCTCCACGATGATGCCAGACTCGCTGCGCCGGGCTCCGGGGATGAGCTTGGCTGGGGCGGAGAGCTGGGGGGAGCCGGCCTGGGCGGCCAGCCGCTCGGCGTTGGCCTTCTCGTTTTTGTCCCGGGCCTGCTGCCGCAGCTCGTCCCGGATGCGGTTGACCGCCTTCTGGGCGGTCATGCCGCCGTAGCCGATGGCGGCGTAGAGGTCGTCCAGGCTCCCGGCCCCCACCTTTTTCAGGATGTGGGGCAGCATCTCCTCGCTGGTAATGGCGGCCAGGGGGATACCCGTCTGCTTGAGGGCCGACTCGAACATGGACCGGCCGGTGACGATATTCTCCTCCCGGCGCTCCTTCTTGAACCACTGGCGGATTTTGTTCCGGGCCTCGTTGGACTTGCAGATCTTCATCCAGTCCCGGCTGGGGCCGTGGGCCGACTTGGAGGTGATGACCTCCACGATGTCCCCGCTCTGAAGCTGGTAGTCGAAGGTGACGATGCGGCCGTTGACCTTGCAGGCGGTCATGGCGTTGCCCACGGCGGAGTGGATGTTGTAGGCAAAGTCGATGGGGGTGGCCCCTGCGGGGAGGTTCACCACGTCCCCCCGGGGGGTGAAGACGAAGACCTCGTCGGCGAAGAGGTCTACCTTCAGGGTGCGGACGTACTCCTCGGCCTCGGTGTCCTGCTGGCTCTCCAGGAGCTTGCGGACCCACTCGAAGGCCTCCTCGGTGCCCAGCTTGTCGTTGGCCATGCCCTGCTTGTACTTCCAGTGGGCGGCGATGCCGTACTCGGCGGTGTGGTGCATCTCCCAGGTACGGATCTGGACCTCGAAGGGGATGCCCTCCCGGCCGATGACGGTGGTGTGGAGGGACTGGTAGCCGTTGGGCTTGGGGGTGCCGATATAGTCCTTGAACCGCCCCAGCACCGGCTTGAAGAGGTCGTGGATGCAGCCTAAGACGTTGTAGCACTCGGTGGTGTCGTCCACAATAACCCGGAAGGCGTAGAGGTCGAAGATCTCGTCCAAGGTCTTGTTCTGGGCGAACATCTTCCGGTAGATGGAGTAGATATGCTTGACCCGGCCGTAGACCGTGGCGTGGATGCCCTCATCGGCCAGGCGGCCGGTGATTTTGCGCTGGATGCTGGCCATAAACTCCTCATGGGCGGAGGAGCGGCGCAGGAGCTCGTCTGCGATCTCCTGGTAGCCCACCGGGTCCAGGTATTGGAGGGAGAGATCCTCCAGCTCCCATTTGATCTTCTGCATCCCCAGCCGGTGGGCGATGGGGGCGTAGATCTCCATGGTCTCCAGGGCCTTCTCCCGCTGCTTCCGGGGGGTCTGGTACTCCATGGTGCGCATGTTGTGGAGCCGGTCGCAGATTTTGATGAGGATCACCCGGATGTCCTTGGCCATGGCCATGAGCATCTTCCGCAGGTTCTCCATCTGCTCCTCTTCCTTGGAGGTGTACTGCACCCGGGTCAGCTTGGTGACCCCCTCCACCAGGTCGGCCGCCGCCGGGCCGAAGTGCTTGGCGATCTCCTCATGGGTGACCCCGGTGTCCTCGATGCAGTCGTGGAGGAGGGCGGCGATGATGGAGTCGGTGTCCAGCTCCAGCTCGGCCACGATTTCGGCCACCGCCAGGGGGTGGGTGATATAGGGGGAGCTGTCCTTCCGAAGCTGGCCGGAGTGGGCGTTGTCCGCGAACTGGAAAGCGGCGAAGAGCCGCTTGGTGTCCAGATTATGGTTATACGCCTTGACTTTGTCTTCCAGGGCGTGATAGCTCTCCAATACGGGGTCCATAGGATCACCTGCTTTTTTTCTGGGTAGCGGGCTCCCGCAGGAGTCCTGTGCCGGCGCCTCCGGCGGGGAAGGGGTCAGCCCTGGGCCATGCGCCGCAGGCGGCGCATGAGGGGGGCAGCCTCCAGGTCGGCCTTGCCCTTTACCGGGCACAGGTCGATGCGGAGGTGGTCGGTGGAGTGCTCCACCCGGATGAGCCCCCGGTCGTCCAGGACCTCCAGGCAGACCAGGGTACGCATGACGGTCTCCCGGAGGCCGCTGCACCGGGAGACGCACCGGGCCAGCCGGCGGGCGGTGTCCTCCACCCGGCCCAGGCGGGCGTGGCCGTTGAGGTAGCGCCACACGGCGGCGAACTCCTCCCGGCTGGGAATCAGGGAGGCGGCCTCCTGGGGGGAGAGGGGCTCCCCCTGGTGCAGCCGGTTGTAGAGGGCCTGCTCGGCCTCCATCCGGGTGGCGGCGGGGCGCAGGTCGCACAGCTGGAGCTGGACCGTGCGGCTGCCGCGGAATTCGTTGATCTGGGGGGTGAAGGCCACGTCCACCCGTTCCCCGGGGGCGATGCCGGCCAGGGCGGCGGTGGCCGAGAAGAAGATGGCGTCCAGGGCGCAGCCGTGGTGGTTCAGCCGGAGCTTCAAATGCCGGCCGCCCCCCACCTCGCACATGCCGGCCACCGTGCATCCAGACAGGGCGAAGACCGGCTTGGGGTTGGCCGCTCCGCAGGGCTCCAGCAGGCCCAGCCCGGCGATCTCCTCCAGGGTCAGGAGGGCCGGGCTGGGGAGTTCAGCGTCCACCTCCAGCACCGAGACCAGCTCTGCGCCCCCGGTCCACGCCTCCACGCAGCGGTCGATGCGCACCCGGAAGGCGTCGATGTTCTCCGCCCGGATGGTGAAGCCGGCGGCCAGGGCGTGGCCCCCGAAGCCCTCCAGCAGGTCGGCGCAGGACTCCAGGGCCTGGAAGAGGTTGAAGCCGCCGAAGGAGCGGCAGGAGCCCTTTCCCTTCCCGTCCTGGAGGCAGATCATAAAGGCGGGGCAGGCGTACCGCTCGGCCAGCCGGGAGGCCACGATGCCCACCACCCCCTGGTGCCAGCCCTCCCCGGCCAGGACGATGGACCGCCGGGGTCCGGCGGACTCCCGATCCAGCCGGTCCAAGCACTGGGAGAAGATCTCCCCCTCGATGTGCTGGCGCTCCCGGTTGAGCTCGCACAGCTCCCGGGCCAGGACCTCGGCCCGGCCGGGGTCCTGGGTGAGGAGGAGCTCGGCGGCCAGGACCGCCCGGCCCATGCGCCCGGCGGCGTTGATCCGGGGGGCCAGGGTGAAGCCCACGCCGGTGGAGGTCACAGGCTTCTCGCCGCTGCCGGACTCCCGCAGCAGGGCCCGCAGGCCAGGCCGGGGGTTCTGGGCCAGCAGGGCCAGACCCTGCCGGACGATGGTGCGGTTCTCCCCGGTGAGGGGCATGACGTCGGCCACGGTGCCCACGGCGGCCAGGTCGGCATAGGCGGCGAAGACCGCCTCCCGCTCCGCCTCCGGAGTCAGGGCCAGGGCCAGCTTCAGGGCCACCCCCACCCCGGCCAGGCCGGCGAAGGGGTAGCCGCAGCCGGGCCGGTGGGGGTCCACCACCGCCAGGGCGGGGGGAAGGGCCTCCTTGCACTCGTGGTGGTCGGTGATGATGACGTCCACCCCCAGCGCCATGGCGTAGGCGGTCTCCTCCAGGGCGGTAATGCCGCAGTCCACCGTCACGATGAGGGTCACGCCCCGGGCGCGGAGGGCGTCCACCGCCTCCCGGTTGAGGCCGTAGCCCTCCTCCAGCCGGTCGGGGATGTAGGAGATCGCCTGTCCCCCCCGCTCCCGGAGGAACTGGGTGAGCAGGCAGGTGGAGGTGATGCCGTCCACATCGTAGTCGCCGTAGACGGCGATGGGCTCCCCGGCGGCGATGGCCCGCTCCAGCCGGGCGGCGGCCTTGTCCATGTCCCGCAGGAGGAAGGGGTCGTGGAGGGGGGCCGCGTCCCCGGACAGGAAGGCCCGGGCTTCCTCCGGCCCGGTCAGTCCCCGGGCGCAGAGCACCAAGGCGGCCAGCGCCGGCAGGCCTTCCTCCGTCAGGGCGGAGACGGCGGCCCGGTCCGGCGCGGCCAGGTTCCATTTTTTATATTTCATGGCCATATCCTCAGAATCTCAGAAAATCACCCTCTATTATATCAAATCCGATGGCCCCTGACAAGTCAAGGTTGGAAATCGCCCGGCAAACGCATAAACGAATCTATCCCCCAAAAAGATTTGGCTTGTCTTGTGAAAACGACGGCGCCTCTCCAAATACTGGTTTGGGCGCTGAACTCCATCGGGAATGATATCCAGGCAGGGACCGCAGCCTGTTCCGCCGCCCCTGGAAGAGATTGTGTCTTGCCTCCCGGGTGAAAATTAGTTACAATTTGGTTACAACTTCTCCTGGGAGGACCTTACCATGCGACGATTTCCCCTGCGACGATTTTTTGCCGGCCTGGGCCTGGCCCTTGCGCTCACCGTCACCACCGCCCTGGGGGCGGGGCCCCTTTCCATCGACGGCCAGGAGGTAGACGCCGCCGCCACCGTGCGGAACAACACCACCTACGTCTCCCTGCGGACGGTGGTGGAGACTCTGCGGCCCGACGCGGCGGTCTTCTGGTCCAGCGGCCAGGCGGCGGCGGAGGGCGGCGATTTTTCCCTCACCGCCCGCCCCGGGGCCCTCTATCTGGAGGTAAACGGCCGGGCCCTCTACATCCCCCAGGGGGTGCTGCTGGAGAACGGCCGCACCCTGGCGCCGGTCCGGGTGCTGGCCGACGCCCTGGGGGCCAGTGTGGACTGGGACAGCGCCACCGGCGCGGTCACCGTCACCTCCGGAGACGCGGCCCCCACCGCCGCCGATGTCTACGACGCCGACGACGTCTACTGGCTCTCCCGGATCATCTCCGCCGAAAGCCGGGGGGAGCCCCTCCTGGGCAAGATCGCCGTGGGCAACGTGATCCTCAACCGGGTGGCGCACGCTGACTTCCCCGACACCATCTACGGGGTCATCTTTGACGCGCGCTGGGGCGGACAGTTCGAGCCGGTCCGCAACGGGACCATCCACCAGGCCCCCACCGCCGAGAGCGTCATCGCCGCGAAGCTGGTGCTGGAGGGGGCCCAGACGGCTGGGGACAGCCTCTACTTCCTGGCCCCCGCCCTCACCGCAAACCACTGGACGATGGAGAACCGGGACTATGTGACGACCATCGGCGTCCACCAGTTCTACCGCTGAGCATACCGCAAAAAACCGTTCCCCCGCCGCGGCGGAGGAACGGTTTTTCTGTCCGGCGCGGGATGGCCTCCGGTCACCCCTTTCGAAAGGCAAAAAACCGCTGGCCGAAGTAGTTGAGCACCGTATAGAGCCCCATGCCCACCAGCTTGGACAGCCGCTCCCACCACAGGGGGGGCAGGGGGCTCCAGGGCGCCAGGAGGCCCATGAGCCCCCGGGCCAGGCCGTAGCCCAGAGCGTAGCACACCGCCACATTGACGGCGAACTTTACCGCCGACCGCCCCAGGGTCTCCTGGCTATGGAAGGTAAAGCGCCGGTTCAGAAAGAAGCTCAGCACCGCCCCGGCCAGGTAGGCGATGGCGGTGGAGGGCCAGTAGCCCAGCCCCTCCAGGGCGAACATCAGCACCGTGGAGAGGAGGGTGTTCCCCACCCCCACCAGCAGGAACTTGAGCATACTCACATCAAAGAGCTGTCTCATCGCGCGCCTCCAGCACCTCCCGGATCAGGAACCGGGGCCGGGCCTTGGTTTCCAGGTAGATTTTTCCGATATACTCCCCGATGACCCCCAGGGACAGGAGGATGAGCCCCCCGATGGCCCACACCGAGCAGATGACGCTGGCCCAGCCGATGACGGTGACCCCGTGGGCCCAGCGGACGATGGAATAAATCAGCATCAGCAGGCTCACCAGGAAGACCAGAAAGCCCAGGAGGGTGATATAGCGGATGGGCTTGGTGGAGAGGCTGGTGATGCCCTCCAGGGCGAAGGAGAGCATCTTCTTCAGGGGGTACTTGCTCTCCCCGGCGAAGCGCTCCCCCCGCTCGTAGGCCACATAGCCCACATTGTAGCCGATGAGGGGCACGATGCCCCGGAGGAAGAGGTTGACCTCCCGGAACTGGGCCAGGCCCTCCAGGACCCGGCGGGACATCAGGCGGTAGTCGGCGTGGTTGAACACCGTCTCGGCCCCCAGGAAGTTCACGATCCGGTAGAAGCCCTCGGCGGTGGTGCGCTTGAAAAAGCTGTCTCTGGCCCGGGAGGAGCGGACCCCGTAGACGATGTCGCAGCCCTCGTGGAACTTGTCCACCATGGCGTCCACAGCGTTGATGTCGTCCTGGAGGTCGGCGTCCATGGAGATGACCATGTCTGCCCGGTCCTTGGCGGTCATGAGCCCGGCCAGAAGGGCGTTTTGGTGGCCCCGGTTGCGGCTTAAATCCACCCCGGAGAAGAGGGGGCAGTCCTGATGGAGGCCCTGGATGATGGACCAGGTGCCGTCCCGGGAGCCGTCGTTGACCAGGAGGACCCGGCTTTTGGGGGAAATCTTCCCCTCACCCATGAGCTGTTCCAGCTTTTCCCGCAGCCGCCGGGCCGTCTCCGGCAGGACCGCCTCCTCGTTGTAGCAGGGGACAACTATATATAAGGTGTCACTCATCTTGTGCGTTCTCTCCAAACATTGAAATTTCCAGGATATCACAAATTTTCATCAGAAGTGGCAGGGTGGGATTCCGGCGCCCTGTCTCTATTTGATTCATGTAGGGCTGGGAGATACCTAGTAATTTCGCCAAATGATTCTGGCTTATACCCTTTTCTTCTCTTTTTTTGCGAATCAATTCACGATAATCCATAAAATATCCCCTTTCCTGCTCATTATATAGCACTTTGCAATATGTGTAAATTATAGCATATTGCAATGATTTAGCTTGAACTATCGTTATCGCAATATGCTATAATTTCTGCGATGATTTGTATGGATAAAATTAAGGGATAAGGCTTGGCGGACTCACGCCAGACTGCCCAGCCCAGCACAAAGCCGAGCCAACCCGCAAAGCCCGCGCCGTGTACTCTGCCAGGCGAGAAGCACTTTCAGGCGGCGGACGGATAGAACCACAGACCCATTCCTACGCCACAAACTGAGGCCGTAACGGCCGGAAGGGGTCCCCATACTCATACGAAAGCCGTCAGCCGCCGTATACGTCCACAAACGGCCCCGAAGACCCACCCCCTCTTGTGGGGAGAGGAAGAACAAATGGAGTGGAGCGGATGTCCCCCGCAGGGGGACGGAGCGAAGCGAAATTTGTTCTGACGAGGAGTCAAGAACCATTTCTTTTTCCGCAGAAAAAGAAATGGTTCTTGACCCTGCGGCGGGAGCCGCAAACCCCTTCCGGCGGGACGCCGGATCCCCAAGGGCAGGCCCTTGCCCTTGACCGCCTAACTGCGATAGATTTGTGCATCTTGTCCGTTTATGAGACAGGTGTGAACCGCCGGTAAGTTACAACTGTACAAGGTAAGTTACAACTGTACAATTTGACAGATAGCGGAAAGCTATCATTGACAGCATCCACTTTCCCGATTATCTTGATTGTATCACATATTTGTAAAGAGGTGACCCCGATGGATAAAATTATGGATACCCTCTGGGAGGCGGTCCGCTGTTCCCGCCGCCAGGTTCTCTCCCAGGACCAGGACTACGCCCAGAAGCAGGAGACCTGGGACCGGCGGTGGAGGCACTTTCTGGACACCCAGCCCCGGGAGGCCTGCGCCGGGGCCCTGGGCGTCATCGACGCAGTGAATCTGATCCGGTTCCGGGAGATGGAGGACGCCTTCTTCTTCGGCCTCCGGCTGGGGGCGGCCTTTGGGCGGCTGGAGCGCACGGAGAAGGATTAAAAAAGCCGGGCGGAGGATGTCCGCCCGGCCTTGTGTCCCTGTTGGGTCAGTCTCCCAGCCGCTCCCGCAGGTGCTCCACAGCCTTCCGCTCGATGCGGGAGACCTGCACCTGGCTGACCCCCAGCACCCTGGCGGCCCGGTCCTGGGTCAGGTTCTTGTAGTACCGCAGGAGGATGACCTGCCGCTCCCGCTCCGGCAGGGAGTCGATGGCCCCCCGGAGGGCCAGGCGCTCCACCACCCCCTCCTCCATGCCCTCGGTGCCCAGCATACTCTCCAGGGTAAAGCCCTCCTCCCCCGCCTCCATCTGGAGGGAGGCCACCGGCAGGCTGGCCTCCTCGGCGGCGGCGATCTCCTCGCTCTCCAGCCCGGTCTCCTGGGAGAGCTCCGACAGGGTGGGCTCCCGGCCCAGGGTGTGGCTCAGCCGGTCCCGGGCCTGGCGGATGGTCAGGGCCCGCTCCTTGACGCTCCGGCTCACCTTCACCGCCCCGTCGTCCCGGAGAAACCGCCGGATTTCCCCGGCGATCTTGGGCACGGCGTAGGTGGAGAACTGACAGCCAAAGGCGGGGTCGAAGCCCCGCACCGCCTTGAGAAACCCCAGACAGCCCAGCTGGTAGAGGTCCTCCGGGTCGGTCCCCCGGCCGTAGTACCGCCGCACCACGCTCCAGATGAGGCCGGCGTTGTCCTCCATCAGCTTCTCGCAGGCGTCGTTGTCCCCGCCCCGGGCGGCCTCCAGCAGGGAGGCGGTCTCCAGGGCGCTCATTTTCCCGCCGCCCGGAGGGAGACGCGGCGGCGCATGGTGACCACGGTGCCCTTGCCGGGCTTGGAGCGCACCTTTAAGCTGTCCATAAAGCTCTCCATGATAGTAAACCCCATTCCGGCCCGTTCCCCGCCGCCGGTGGTGAAGAGGGGGGTCCGGGCCTGCTGGATGTCCGCGATGCCCACCCCCCAGTCCTGGACCGCCACCTCCAGGGTGTGGTCCTCGAAGAGCCGCAGCCGCAGCCGCACCTTGCCCAGCCGGTCTGGATACCCGTGGACCACGGCATTGGTGACGGCCTCGCTGACGGCGGTTTTGATGTCGTTGACCTCCTCCAGGGTGGGGTCCAGCTGGGCGGCGAAGCAGGCCGCCGCCGTCCGGGCAAAGCCCTCGTTGGCGGAGCGGCTGAGAAATTCGATGGTGGCGGTGTTGATCGGTTTCATCCTATGTATTCCTCCTGTCCCGGACGGCCCAAGGCCGCCCCTGGTGCGTTTCACTCAAACTTCATCAGCCGCTCCAGCCCGGCGGCCTGGAGGACCTTCCCCGCCTGCTCCGGCACGCTCCGCACCGTCACGGCGCCCCCCAGCTCGGCGGCGCGCTTGTAGGCCCGCAGCAGCACCGCGATGCCCGAGCTGTCCATGAAGGTGACGCCCCCCAGGTCCAGAATCACCCGCCTGGGCAGACGCATGTCGATCTCCCGGTCGATGCCGTCCATCAGCCCCCGGGCCCGGTGGTGGTCCACCTCTCCGCTCAGGGCGATGCGGAGCTCCCGGTCCTCTCCTGTGCATGTCAGACCCACAGCCTGTCCCTCCGTCGGAATCAAAAATCGAGACATACCAGATTATGGTATGTCTCGATTATACTCCGGGGACCCCGGCGCCTCCTGTCGAAGGCTGGCCTTTCCGGAAAATTCTTCTTCCGGCCGGGAACCAAAAATCCGTCCTTGCGGCCGCCCGGCGGGGGCATTATAATGGAGAGGTATCTGAATTTGAATGGAGGCCCCGCCCATGTTGAACGGACGATCCAGCGGCATTCTGCTCCCGGTCTTCTCTCTCCCCGGCCCCTGGGGCATCGGGACCCTGGGGGAGGGGGCCCGGCGCTTTGTGGACTTTCTGGCCCAGGCCCGCCAGCACACCTGGCAGATCCTCCCCCTGGTCCCCCCGGGCAGCGGGGACTCCCCCTATATGTCCCCCTCGGCCTTCGCCGGGAACCCCTGGCTCCTGGACCTGGAGGATTTGGCCCGGCGGGGGCTCCTGACGGCGGAGGAGCTCAACGCCGCCCAGTACCCCAACCCCGACCGGGTGGACTACGCCTGGCTCCGGGAGACCCGCCCCGCCCTCCTGCGCGGGGCCTGGCGCCGGGACCAGGAGACCGCCGCCCGGGCAGACTTTCTGGCCCAAGAGGCCGATTGGCTCCCGGACTACGCCCTCTTCCGGGCCATTCACGACCGGGTGGACCTCCCCCTGGACCAGTGGCCGGAGGACCTGCGCCGCCGGGACCCCGCCGCCCTGGACCGGGCCCGGCAGGAGCTGGCGGAGGAGGTGGACTTCCAGGTCTTCCTCCAGTACCACTTCTTCCGCCAGTGGGAGGGCCTGAAGGCCTACGCCAACCAGAAGGGCGTGGCCGTCATGGGGGACCTGCCCATCTACGTCTCGGCCGACAGCGCCGAGGTCTGGGCCCAGCCCCAGCTCTTCCAGCTGGACCAGGACCTGGTCCCCGCCGCCGTGGCCGGGGTGCCCCCCGACGCCTTCTCCGACGTGGGGCAGCACTGGGGCAACCCCCTCTACGACTGGGCCGGCCACCGTCAGGCCCTCTT
Source organism: uncultured Intestinimonas sp. (assembly GCF_944387725.1). Taxonomy (GTDB): domain Bacteria; phylum Bacillota; class Clostridia; order Oscillospirales; family Oscillospiraceae; genus Intestinimonas. The sequence goes on from NZ_CALXGA010000008.1 coordinate 14,664, forward strand.
CGGGTGGTGGGTCCGGCGGATGAAGCACGCCGCCCGGCTCTACGACCGCCTGCGCATCGACCACTTCCGGGGGCTCCACACCTACTGGTCCATCCCCACCGGGGCCAAGGCCGCCCTGGAGGGCCATTGGGAGGAGGGCCCCGGCCAGCCCCTGCTGGACCTGCTCGCCCGGGAGGTGCCGGAGCTGGAGCTCATCGCCGAGGACCTGGGGGACCTGGACGAGGCCGCCCGGCAGTTCATCGCCCGCTCAGGCATCCCCGGCATGAAGATTCTGGTCTACGCCTTTGACCCCGTGGGGGAGAGCGCCTACCTGCCCCACAACTGCCCACCCCAGTCGGTGGTCTACACCGGCACCCACGACACCCCCACCTTCGTCCAGTGGCTCTTTGAGGAGGCCGGCCCCAGCGAGCGGGACTACGCCTCGGACTACCTCCGCCTCCGCTCCGATGAGGGCTTCGGCTGGGGGGCGGTCTGCGGGGCCTGGGGGGCCCCCAGCGCCCTGGCCGTCGCCCCCCTCCAGGACGTGCTGGGCCTGGGGAAGGACGCCCGGGTGAACTTCCCCGGCACCACCGGGCCGGAAAACTGGTCCTGGCGGGTCCGGGAGGACGCCCTGAACCCCGGCGTGGCCCAGCGCCTGGGGAAGATCACCCGGACCTACCGCCGGGGATAACCAGCGGCCCGCCGGGGAGCGTCTGCAACCCCGGCGGGCCGTAATCCGATGGTTCCCTTAGGGCTTGTTTGAAACATGTCAACATGCCCAATCAGCAGGGCTTTTGCCCCCTGGACGGCGCAATTTTTCCTTGCAATCCGCCAGGATTCCTGCGAAAAAATTGCTTGCCAGCGGCCCAAAATCCCTCGCTGCTGGACACGTTGCTATTTTTCAAACAAGCCCTAGGCATTTTCCGTCAAAATACCATTGCAATCCCGTAGGATTTATGGTATTTTGTTCACAGGATTTCAGTTGTAAATCTTGTCGAATTGTTATAGTATATAGAATACGAAAAAATCGCGCTCCGGCCTGGTCCGGGGCTATGAGGTGAATCTATGAGCCTTCGCATCGGCATCGACATCGGCTCCACCACGGTCAAGGTGGTGGTGCTGGACGAGCAGAACCAGCTTTTGTTCCGCTCCTACGAGCGGCACTACTCCAAGGCCCGGGAGCGGGCCTGTGAGACCCTGCGCTCCATCCAGGAGAAGCTCACGGGGCAGGAGGTCCGCATGGTCATCACCGGCTCGGCGGGCCTGGGAGTGGCCCGGGCATCGGGCATCGACTTCGTCCAGGAGGTCTACGCCACCGCCGCCGCCGTGAACGCCTACATCCCGGGGACCGACGCCGTCATCGAGCTGGGGGGCGAGGACGCCAAGATCATCTTCTTCGGCGGCGCCCTGGAGGAGCGGATGAACGGCTCCTGCGCCGGGGGCACCGGGGCCTTCATCGACCAGATGGCCACCCTGATGAACGTCTCCGTGGACGAGCTGGACGCCCTCTCCCTCAAGCATGAGAAGATCTACCCCATCGCCTCCCGCTGCGGCGTCTTCGCCAAGAGCGACATCCAGCCCATCCTGAACCAGGGGGGGCGGAAGGAGGACGTGGCCGCCTCCATTTTCCAGGCGGTGGTGGACCAGACCGTGGCCGGCCTCACCCAGGGCCGGGCGCTCAAGGGGAAGATTGTCTTCCTGGGGGGCCCCCTCCACTTCCTCCGGGGCCTGCGGGAGCGGTTTGTGGAGACCCTGGACCTGGATGAGGAGCACGCCATTTTCCCCCAGGATGGGGACTGCTTTGCCGCCATGGGGGCGGCCCTGTGCGCCACCGACTACGCCCCCCGGTCCTTTGACGAGGCCCTCAAGCTCCTGGAGGAGTCGGTGGAGGCCAAGAACACCATGGACACCCTCCCCCCCCTCTTCGATGGGCCGGAGCAGTACGAGATCTTTACCGCCCGCCACAACGCCAGCCGCCTCCCGGAGGTGGATGCCAAGACCTATACTGGGGACGCCTGGCTGGGCATCGACGCCGGGAGCACCACCACCAAGATGTGCCTCATCGCCCCGGACGGGGGGCTGCTCTATACCTACTACCACTCCAACCAGGGCAACCCCGTGGCCATCGTCCTGGAGCAGCTCCGGGAGATTTACAAGCTCTGCGGGGACCGCGTCACCATCAAGGGGGCGGCGGTCACCGGCTACGGCGAGGACCTCATCAAAAACGCCTTCTCCTGCGATCTGGGGCTGGTGGAGACGGTGGCCCACTACAACGCCGCCGCCCACTTCAACCCCGACGTGGACTTCATCATCGACATCGGCGGCCAGGATATGAAGTGCTTCAAGATCCGCAACGGCGCGGTGGACTCCATCATGCTCAACGAGGCCTGCTCCTCCGGCTGCGGCTCCTTCATCGAGACCTTCGCCAAGGCCCTGGGGTACGACATCGCCGCCTTCTCCAAGCTGGGTCTCTTCGCCAAGCATCCGGTGAACCTGGGCTCCCGCTGCACCGTGTTCATGAACTCCAGCGTCAAACAGGCCCAGAAGGACGGGGCCAGCGTGGAGGACATCTCGGCGGGATTGTCCATCTCCATCGTGAAGAACGCCGTCTACAAGGTCATCCGGGCGGCCTCCGCCGACGACCTGGGACAGCACATTGTGGTCCAGGGGGGCACCTTCCTCAACGACGCCGTCCTCCGGGCCTTTGAACTGGAGCTGGACCGGGAGGTGGTCCGGCCCACCATCGCCGGGCTCATGGGGGCCTTCGGGGCCGCCCTGGCCGCCCGGGACCTCCACCTGGAGCGGAGCACCCTGCTGAACGCCAAGGCCTTGGAGACCTTCACCCACACCGCCAAGCCCGCCGCCTGCGGCCTGTGCACCAACCACTGCTCCCTGACCGTCAACACCTTTGACGGCGGGCGGCGCTTCATCTCCGGCAACCGCTGCTCCCGGCCCCTGGGCAAGGAGCGGGTGGAGCTGCCCGACCTGATGCACTATAAATATCAGAAGCTCCGGGCCATGGAGGGCAAGGGGGAGGGTGACGGCTCACGGGGCCGCATTGGCATCCCCTTCGGCCTGAACATGTACGAGAACCTGCCCTTCTGGTACACCTTCTTTACCAAGCTCAACTTTGAGGTGGTCCTCTCCCCCGAGTCCTCCCGGAAGCTCTACCTCAAGGGCCAGCACACCATCCCCTCGGATACGGTGTGCTACCCCGCCAAGCTCCTCCACGGCCATGTGGAGGCCCTGGTGGAGGAGGGGGTGGACGCCATCTGGTACCCCTGCATGTCCTACAACAACGACGAGGGCATCGGCGACAACCACTACAACTGCCCGGTGGTGGCCTACTATCCCGAGCTCCTGGCCGCCAACGTCCCCGCCCTGAAGGAGACCCGGTACTTAGACCCCTATGTGGGCCTGTGGCGGCACAAGGACTTTGAAAAGCGCATCGCCAAGCGCATGGAAACTGAGTTCGGCGTCCCGCCCCGGGAGAGCCGCCAGGCCGCCAAGGCGGCCTACGCCGCCTACGACGCCTACGTCCACGACGTCCGGGAGACCGGGGCCCGGTACATCGCCCAGGCCCGGGCTGAGGGCCGGAACATCATCGTGATCTGCGGCCGGCCCTACCACATCGACCCCGAGATCAACCACGGCATCAACGACCTCATCACCTCCTTCGGCTTTGTGCTGGTCACCGAGGACGCCCTGAGCTACCTGGAGGGCTACGCCCCCCGGCACGTCCTCAACCAGTGGACCTTCCAGAGCCGGATGTACAACGCCGCCCGGTATGTCTGCACCCAGAGCGACATGCAGGTGGTCCATCTGGTTTCCTTCGGCTGCGGCACCGACGCCATCACCACCGACGAGCTGCGGGACATCCTGGAGCGCGGCGGCAAGCTCTACACCCAGCTGAAAATCGACGACATCAACAACCTGGGGGCGGTGCGCATCCGCATCCGCTCTCTGATGGCGGCTATGGACGCCCGGAAGGTCCAGGCCGGCGCCACCTCCCAGGCGGGGGGCGGCGCGGCTTGACCGGCCGGGCGCTGGAGGCCCTCATCGACGCACAGCTGGCGGAGGACCTTGGGCTGGAGCCCCCGGTCTGGGACCGGGGCGGCGTCACCGTAGTCCCCTGGCGGGAGCGGCCCGGCCGGCGGCGCTACTGGGCGGGGCACCCCTTCTTCCTAGGCTGCGTCCGGCGGGGTACGGCGGCCTTTGCCGTCCACCCGGACCTCCTCCCCTGGGCCCGGGAGGCTCTCCCCGGCCTGGACCCCGCCTGGTGCCTGGACTTCGGCGGCCTCCGGGCCATGGACCGGGCCCTGGAGCCCTTCGGCTGGGGCATCTGTAAGGCCCACCCCTTTTTTGTCCCTGATCTCTCCGCGCCCCGGGCCGTCTCCGGCGGGGATGTGGCCTGGTATGAGGGCCCGGACCTGGAGCGGTTCCGAGGGGACCCCCGCTGGACCGACGCCCTGGCCTTTCAGCCCGCATGCCCCGACATGCTGGCCGTGGCCGCCCTGGACAATTTCGGGGCCCCCGCAGCCATGGCGGGGGCCAGCCGGGACGGGGCGCGCCTCTGGCAGATCGGCGTCAACGTGCTGCCGGAGCACCGGGGCCGGGGCCTGGCCGTCCGGCTCACCGCCCTGCTGAAGGACGCCCTGCTGGACCGGGGCGTGGTCCCCTTCTACGGCACCGCCCTGAGCCACACCGCCTCCCTGAACGTGGCCCGGCGGGCGGGCCTCCGCCCGGCCTGGGCCGAGGTCTGGGCCTGCCCCCTGGACCGCATGGACGGCTCCCTTTAGACTCGCGGCCCCCTTGACGGGCCGCCCGGGAAAGGAACGATACATTTTGGCAGAATTAGTCTACGACAAGACCGGCCGCCTCCTCTTCACCAAGGAGATGAAGAAGGAGTACACCCTTCTGGTACCCCAGATGCTCCCCGACCACTTCGCCATGCTGGTGCGCATCCTCCAGAACGAGGGCTACAAGGTGGAGATGCTGGGCAACACCGGCAAGCCGGTCATCGACGCCGGGCAGAAGTACGTCCACAACGACGCCTGCTACCCCGCCATCCTGGTCATCGGCCAGCTCATCAACGCCGTCCAGAGCGGCAGGTACGACCCCCGCAGGGTGGCCCTGGTCATCACCCAGACCGGCGGCGGATGCCGGGCCTCCAACTACATCCACATGCTCCGCAAGGCCCTGGAGAAGGCGGGGCTCTCCTACGTCCCCGTCATCTCCATCAACCTCTCCGGCCTGGAGCACAACCCCGGCTTCAAGCTCACTTTGGGCGTCCTCCGCAAGGCCGTCTTCGCCATTTTGTACGGCGACCTCATCATGAACGTGGGCAACCAGGTCCGCCCCTATGAGGTCCATCCCGGCGAGACCGACCGGGTGGCGGCGGAGTGCGTGGATTTCCTCCTGGAGGACATGGCCCGCGGCAAGGGCCTGTCCTACAAGAGCATGGTGAAGAACTTCGACCGCATCATCGACCGCTTCAAGGCCATCCCCGTCACCGGGGAGGAGAGGGTCCGGGTGGGCGTGGTGGGGGAGATCTACGTCAAGTACGCTCCCCTGGGCAACAACAACCTCAACCAGTTTCTCCTCTCCGAGGGGGCCGAGCCGGTGGTCCCCGGCCTGCTGGACTTTGTCCTCTTCAAAATCTACAACCGGGACGTGGACGTGGACCTCTACGGCGGCAAGTGGATCAAGCAGGCGGTCTGCCGCTTCCTGCTAAGCTATATGAAGAAGTACCAGCACGCCCTCATCGACGCCCTGGAGCGCTCCGGGCGCTTCCGGGCCCCGGGGGATTTCGACGATCTCCACGGCTACATCCAGGGCTACCTGGGGGACGGCAACAAGATGGGAGAGGGCTGGCTCCTCACTGCCGAGATGCTGGAGCTCATCCACACCGGGGTGCCCAACATCGTCTGTACCCAGCCCTTCGGGTGCCTGCCCAACCACATCGTGGGCAAGGGCATGATCCGCAAGCTCAAGGACGACTACCCCTGGAGCAATATCGTGGCCATCGACTACGACCCCGGAGCCACCAAGATCAACCAGGAAAACCGCATCAAGCTGATGCTGGCCAACGCCCGGGGCCTGGCCAAGGAGCACGCCGCCCAGGAGGCGCGTCAGGAGGCCGCCCGGGAGGCTGAGCCTGCGGCGGTATGACGATGCCCCAATTTTCCGCCCAAGGAGGACCCTGCCCCATGGAACACCTGCGCTTTGTGGACGCCTGCACCGAGGAGCACTTTGCCGCCATGTCCCGCATCCACGCCCTGGGCTGGCGGGACACCTACGCCGAGGCGGTGCCCGCCGACTATATGGCCCGGGAGATCACCGACGGGCGCTGGATCCCCTGCTTCCGGGAGGACTACCAGTCGGGCCGGGCCCGCGGCCTGCTCCTCTACCGGGGGGATACCCCGGTGGCCTGCCTCAACTACGGCAGGGCCCGGACCGAGAACTTCAACGCTGGGGTGAAGGAGGGCTCCGACTTCCCCAATGAGGCCTACGCCGGCTGGGGGGAGCTCATCTCCTTCTACACCCACCCTCAGGAGCGGGGGAAGGGCTACGGCGGAAAGCTGATGGAGGAGGCCCTGGACCGCCTCCGGGCGGAGGGCTACCGGGACTGCTTCGTCTTTGTTCTCCGGGAGAACCGGGCGGCCCGGCGGTTCTATGCCGCCCACGGCTTCGGCTGGGACGGCACCCAGGCCGGCATCCCCTTTCCCCCGGACACCGTCTGCATCGACCTGAGATATGTGAGAAAGCTGTGAGGAACGTGAAAAAGCCCGCCCTGCTCCTGTGCGCCCTGCTCCTCCTGGCCGGCTGCGGCGGGGAGGAGCCCCTGGACTGGACCCCCACCCCCGTCACCCCGCCGCCCACTCGAGAGGCAAGCCTTACGGAGGATGCGTCCTGGTGGGCGGGGGTGGATGTGGATCTGCTGCCCACCGAGGCAGGGTCGGAGCCCTATGTGGACGGGGAGGTCACCTACCGGGTCTGGGCCTCCGCCCCGGAGCGGGAGCTCCTGCTCTACGAGGTCCGCTGCGCCCCCTATGAGGGGGCCCAGTACCTGCTGCGGAAGGGGGAGGCCCTGGGGGAGCCCCTCCGTCTGGCGGAGGGGCTCCCCGAAGGCCGGTGCGGCCTGGCCTGGGGGGACTATGACAGAGACGGGGCGGAGGAGTACACCCTCACCCTGACCCGCGACACCGGCGCCGACCTCATCCTGTGCGAGCTGACGGGGGAGGACTGGACCTTCCACACCTACGGGCCGGCGGACTACAGCGCCCAGCTCTCAGCGGCCCTGGGCTTCTCCGATGAAAACGGCGCCGTCACCCTGCGCTATGGCGGGACAAGCGTTACCTATACCCTGGGCCCGGCGGAATCCGGCCCGGCGGCCCCCTTGGAGGACTTCTCCCGGGTGGCCTTTGTTACCCCCGACGGGGACCGCCTCTCCGGCTCCTTCGGGGCGGGGGCGGTCATCGGCGGGGAGAACGTCTATTTCGCCCAGGTGCTGGCCGACGTGGTCTACGACGGGGAGGGCTTCTCCCTGGCCAACCTGCGGCTGCTGTCCACCACCGGGGTCTGACGGACCGGGAAAGGAGCGAGGAAGTTGGACGACAAGAAGATGGGCGCCATGCCGGTGCGCCCCCTGCTGCTCCACATGGCCTGGCCCATGATGCTCTCCATGCTCACCCAGGCCCTCTACAACCTGGTGGACTCCATGTTCGTCTCCCAGCTCAGCGCCTCGGCCTTCCAGGCCCTCTCCCTGGCCTACCCGGTGCAGATGTTCATGGTGGCCGTGTGCGTGGGCACTGGCGTGGGGGTCAACGCCCTCCTCTCCCGCCGCCTGGGGGAGGGGGACCGGGGGGCAGCGGGGGCGGCGGCCCTCAACGGCGGCTTTGTCTACGCCCTCTCCTGGGCGGTTTTTCTGTGCTTCGGCCTCTTTCTCACCCGGCCCTTTCTGGCCTTTTTCACCGCGGACCCCGCCATCCTCGCCGACGGCTGCGCCTATCTCTCCATTGTCACCGGGGCCTCCCTGGGCATGACCATGCAGTTTGTCACCGAGCGGATCCTCCTGGCCGTGGGGGACCCGGTGGGGCCCATGGTCATCCAGGGCATCGGGGCGGTGGTCAACCTGGCGCTGGACCCCCTGCTGATCTTCGGCCCCGGACCCTTCCCCGCCCTGGGGGTGGCGGGGGCCGCCCTGGCCACCGTCCTGGGCCAGTGGGTGGGCATGGCCACCGGCTTCCTGCTGGTCCGCCGCCGGCGGGCCCTGCCCCTCTCCCTCCGGGGTTTCCGGCCCCGGGGGACGGTCATCGGAGAGATCTACCGCATCGGCGTCCCCGCCATCGCCATGCAGTCCCTCTCCTCCGTCATGACCCTGGGGCTGAACAAGATCATGGCCCTCTTTGACCCCAGCGCCGTCTTTATCCTGGGGGCCTATTTCAAGCTCCAGTCCTTCCTCATCATGCCGGTGTCCGGCCTCACCAACGGCCTCACCCCCCTGGTGGCCTACAACTACGGGGCCAGGAGCCGTGCCCGCATCCTGGCGCTGGTGCGCTTCGCCCTGACTCTGGGCGCGGCCATCATGGCCGCAGGGACTCTGCTGCTCCTTCTCTTTCCGGCCTTCTTCCTGGGACTCTTCCAGGCCGAGCCCCGGGTCCTCTCCGCCGGGGTCCCCGCCCTGCGGATCATCGCCTCCAGCTTCGTCTTCGCCGGGATCTCCACCGTTCTGTGCGCCGTCTTCCAGGCCCTGGGGGCCTCCCTGCTCAGCCTGGGGGTCTCCCTGCTGCGGCAGGTGGTGCTGATGCTCCCCCTGGCCCTGGTGCTGGGCCTGCTCCGGCCCGCCCTGATGTGGGCCTGCTTCCCTGTGGCGGAGCTCCTGACCTGCCTGGTGGCCGCGCTGGCCTACCGGCGGCTGTGCCGGACCAAGCTCTCCCCGGAGGCCCTGTAGGTCCGCCCCCTCCGTCCCCAGCCGGGCGGGCTGTTTCCGGTTTGTTACGCAATGTTCATAAATTGGCGGTTGTTTTTTCTCGAAGAAGGCGCTATAATCTACACTCGAATGAGTTTGCACATCCATTCTGGGCATTTTACATTTTGAGAATGGAGGGCTTTCCTCGTGAAAAAGCTGCTTTCTTTCTGTGCCGCCTGTCTGGTGGCCCTGTCTGGTTGTACGCCCGGCGGCGGCGAATCCACGGCGCCTCCGCCGGTCTCCCCTTCCGCCGGCCTGCCCAGCACCACGCCCCTGTCCAGCCAGGAGGTGGTCCTGACCCCCTCCCCCAGCCCGGACTCCCCGGCGCCCTCCGTCCCCGCCAGCGCCGCGCCTCCGGTGGAGAGCGCTTCGCCCGCGCCCTCTCCCACGCCCCTCCCGCCGGAGACCCCTGTGCCGGAGACGCCTGTGCCGGAGACCCCTGTGCCGGAGACCCCTGTGCCGGAGACCCCTGTGCCGGAGACGCCCGCCTGGGACGGGAACCCGGACGCCCTGACCCTGGACGACTTCCCCACCCAGCTCATCACCGGGCCGGAGCTGGCTGCCGCCGCCGCCGCCCAGGACCCGGCCAGCGCCGGGCTCTACCTGGTGGCGCAGCTCCCCGACGCCGACACCTGGCTCTACGGCTTCTGCGGGCCCCAGGACGCCCAGGGGCTCATCCTTCGGGTGGGGGCCCAGTGGCAGGCCTATGACATTCCCTTCCTCACCCCCGGGGCGGCGCTGCCTGCCATGGCCTATGGAGACTACGACGGGGACGGGGCCCCGGAGCTGGCCCTCTCCACCCTGACGGGCAGCGGATCGGGCGCGGCTGTCTGGAGCCTCTCGGTGGTGGACTTCTCCACCGGCCTGTGGGAGCTGCTCCAGTTCATCCCCGCCGACTACGGGGCCATCCTGGACCTCTCCCTTACCAGCGCCTATGACGCCGCCGCCGGAACCGTGACCCTCCAGGCCGGGGGGGCAGTTCTGACCCTGAGCCTTGCGGATCTGGGCTATGCCGACCCCGGCGGCACGGTGGAGGCCGCCCCCCTGCCCCAGGTGTCCTTCACGGCGGAGGGAGACGCCCTCTCAGCCTCCTTCGGCGTCGGGCTCTTTGCCCCCAATCTGCCCCCCGCCGGACTGCCGGCGGCCGCCCTTCAGGCCGATGTGGTCTACACCGGCTCCGCCTTCGGCCTGGGGGACTTCACTCTCTCCCAACCGGAATCTTAGGCCGCACGCCCCCGTTTTTTACGCCTATATGCTGCCGGACGGGCTCCCTTCTCCGAGGGCTTGTTTGAAAATTGGCGATGTGTCCGGCAGCGAGGGATTTTGGGCCGCCGGCAAGCAATTTTTTCGCAGGAATCCTGGCGGATTTCAAGGAAAACTTGCGCCGCCCAGGGGGCAAAAGACCCGCCGGATGCCGCTCGCTGTGGGAGAACGGGGAAATTCCATAAAATTGTCGGCGTGCCGCTTAATTTTTACAAAATTGTGACGAAAAAATGATGTGATGACATGCAGGATGGTCAGGGGGTATTTTAGATGACGAAACACAGCATTAAACTGCATGTATGGGCGAGAGTCGCCGCCGTGCTGTTTGCGGCCCTGCTTATGGGCGTCGTGGTCAATATCAGCATTCGATTTATCCGCACTGCAGAGCAAAGCAACGAGCAGGCCAATACCATGCTGTCCCAGGCCCAGGCGGCCCAAACAGCCCACTACCTCTGGTACAGCCAGCTGGGGGACTCCCTCTACACCGGAACGGCCTTTGCCGGGACCATGGACCCCACCGCCTGCGGCCTGGGGCAGTGGCTCTACGGGGATGCCGGGACCCAGGACCCTGATATCCTGGCCCTGCGGGAGGAGCTGATCCCCCTCCACGAGACCATCCACGCATCCGCCCAGGAGGCGCTGGACCTCCCCCAGGCCCAGGGACAGGTATACTACCGCCAGACGATCCAAAACAGTGTAACCACCCTGGTGGGGATGCTGGACGAGATTGTCACCCGCGCGGATGCGGTGTGCACAGAGAATGAGGCGGACATGGGTCAGGCCATCCAGATCGCCTCCATCAGCTCCATTGTATGCGGACTGCTGACCTTCCTCTGCCTGGGGAGCCTGGTACAGTATGTATTGCGGTGTGTCATCAAGCCCATCCTGCACATTACGGAGGAGAGCCGCGTGCTGCTGGAGGGGCGGCTGGACTTTCATCTGGACTGCCGTGTGAAGAACGAGCTGGGAGAACTGGCCCAGATTCTACAGCAATCCATGGGAACCATCCGGGGCTATGTGGCGGAGATCGACCGGCTGATGGCGGAGTATGCCGAGGGCCGCTTTGCCGCCGAGCCGCAGGTGGACTTCCAGGGCGACTTCCATTCCATCCAGAAATCCATGGACGCCTTCACCAGCCGGATCTCTCAGGCGTTGGACGTGGTGGAGACGGCGGCGGCGCAGGTGTCCAGTGGAGCGGATCAGATCTCCGGAAGCTCCCAGTCCCTGGCCCAGGGGGCCACGGAGCAGGCCAGCAGCGTGGAAACGCTGGTGACCGAGCTCAAGGAGCTGGCGCAAATCTCCCGAGAGAACGCCGAGCGGGCCCAGACGGTTCAGGGCACGGCCAGGCAATCCGGGGAGCGGGCGGAGGAGAGCAGCCGGCAGATGGGTGAAACGGTGCAGGCCATGAGTGAAATCCAGAAATCGGCCAGTGAGATCAGCCGGATCATCGGCACCATTGAGGATATCGCCTTTCAGACCAACATCCTGGCCCTGAACGCGGCGGTGGAGGCCGCCCGGGCCGGCGCCGCCGGCAGGGGCTTCGCTGTGGTGGCCGATGAGGTGCGCAGCCTTGCCGCCAAGAGCGACGAGGCGGCCAAGGCAACCAAGGAACTGATTGAGAACGCCATCCAGGCGGTTGAACAGGGCAGCCAGATTGTGGAGGCGGTGTCTGGAGAGCTGGAGAAGAGCCGCGGACTGGCTGGCCGCACCGCCCAGGAAATTGAGGAAATCGCCCAGGCGGTGCACTGCGAGGTGGACGCTGTGGCCCAGATCAACAGCGGCGTGGGGCAGGTGTCCGCTGTGGTACAGCAGAACTCCGCCGCCAGCCAGGAGATCGCCGCCATCAGCGGCGAGCTGTCCATCCAGGCCAGAGCCCTGAAAGAGCAGACGGAACGCTTCCAGCTCCGGCAGCCCTAGGGCTTGTTTGAAAATTGGCGATGTGTCCAGCAGCGAGGGATTTTGAGCCGCTGGCAAGCAATTTTTTCGCAGGAATCCTGGCGGATTTCAAGGAAAAATTGCGCCGTCCAGGGGGCAAAAGACCCGCCGGTTGGGCATGTTGCCATGTTTCAAACAAGCCCTAAGATTTGCGTAAAAAAGAGCCATGCGCCCAGCGGTCAAAATCCTTGCCGCTGGGCGCATGGCCCATTTTTCTGCCGCTCTGCCGGAGACTGCGCGGGGGAAATCGCACCGCAGCCGCCGGACAAAGAGCTTAAATCCCTCAGGCCTCGCTCTGGGCCTCCACCAGGCGGACGCCGCAGTACTGCTCCCGCAGCCGGGGCTTTTCGATCTTCCCGGTGGCATTCCGGGGGACGGGGGCGAAGATAATCCTCCGGGGCCGCTTGTACCGGGGCAGCTCGGTGCAGAAGTAGCGGATTTCCTCCTCGGTGCAGGTCTCCCCCTCCTTGACCTGGATGATGGCGGCGGCAATCTCCCCCAGCCGCCGGTCCGGCAGGCCGATGACCGCCACGTCGTGGACCTTGGGGTGGGCCGAGAGGAAGTCCTCGATCTGGACCGGGTAGAGGTTTTCGCCGCCGGAGATGATGACGTCCTTCTTCCGGTCCACTAAGTAGTAAAAGCCCTCCTGGTCCTGCCGGGCCATGTCCCCGGTGTGGAGCCAGCCGTCCCGGAGGACCTCCGCCGTGGCCTTGGGGTCGTGGTAGTAGCCCACCATGACGCCGGGGCCTCTGACGCACAGCTCCCCTACCTCCCCCGGCAGGACGGGGCGGTCCAGTTCGTCCACAATTTTGACCTCCCAGCCGTAGCCGGGGACCCCGATAGCCCCCACCTTGCGGATGTTCTCCAGCCCCAGGTGGACGCAGCCTGGGCCGGTGGACTCGGACAGGCCGTAGTTGGTGTCGTATTTGTGGTGGGGGAAGTAGCGCAGCCAGTGTTTGATGAGGCTGGGGGGCACGGGCTGGGCCCCGATGTGCATGAGCCGCCACTGGCTGAGCTGGTAGTTGGGCAGCTGGAGGACTCCCCGGTCCAGGGCGGCCAGGAGGTCCTGGGCCCAGGGTACCAGCAGCCAGACGATGGTACAGGCCTCCCGGGACACCGCCTCGAGGATGGACTGGGGGGAGTTGCCCTTGAGGAGCACCGCCCGGCTTCCGGTGAAGAGGGAGCCGAGCCAGTGCATCTTGGCCCCGGTGTGGTAGAGGGGCGGGATGCACAAAAAGACGTCCTCGTGGGTGGTCTGGTGGTGGATGGCCTCCATCCGGGCCGCCTGGAGGAGGGCCTGATGCCGCAGGAGGATGGCCTTGGGGAAGCCGGTGGTGCCGGAGGAGTAGTAGATGGCCCCCTCGTCCTCGTCCTCGATGAGGACCTTGGGGGCCACGCTGGAGCAGTTGGCCGCCGCGCGGTGGTAGTCCTCGGCGAAGGTGGGGCAGCTGTCCCCCACAAAGAAGAGCAGCCGCTCCCGGCCGATGGAACCGGCGATGTCCTCCACCCGGCCGATGAACTCCGGGCCGAAGAAGAGGACGTCCACGTCGGCCAGCTTGACGCAGTACTCGATCTCACGGGCTGTGTAGCGGAAGTTCAGGGGCACCGCCACCGCCCCCGTCTTCAAAATGCCGAAGTAGATGGGCAGCCACTCCAGGCAGTTCATCAGCAGCAGGGCCACCTTCTGCCCCTTGTGGACCCCCCGGCCCCGCAGCAGGTTGGCCGCCCGGTTGGCTTTCTCGTCAAAGACCGACCAGGTGATCTCCCGGCGGTAGGGGGCGGTGCCGGTGGGCTGGATGAGCTCGTACTCCTTCCAGGTCACCCGCTGCTCCTCGTGGACCTCGGGATTGATCTCCACCAGGGCGATTTCATCGCCGTACAGCTTGCTGTTGCGCTCCAGTAAGTCGGTGATGGGCATGGCTTCCTCGTTCCTTTCCCGGGAGGGGCTCCTCCACTTTATTGGTTTTTGAGATAAACAACAAATCCGAACCCGCCCCCAATGGGGGACAAGTTCGGATTATGTTGCTGTGGTGGAGACAACAGAACTCGAATCTGTGACCTCTCGCGTGTGAGGCGAGCGCTCTACCAGCTGAGCTATGCCTCCATATGGGAGACGTTGGTGACGCGTACGGGAATCGAACCCGTGTTACCGCCGTGAAAGGGCGGTGTCTTAGCCGCTTGACCAACGCGCCATGCGGTGCAGCGCGGGGCTGCATGGTAGCGGCACCTGGATTTGAACCGGGGACAACTCGGGTATGAACCGAGTGCTCTAGCCAACTGAGCTATGCCGCCTTATCGGCCCCAGTGAAACAGGGCAAGAGATAGTATATCCGACTTGCTCCAAAATGTCAACCATTTTTCTGAATTTTCTGGATTTTTCTTTTCCCCCCGGGAGGGGGCTCAGTCGATCTTGTAGCCCACCCCCCACACCGTCTTGATGAACCGGGGGTTCCGGCTGGGCTCCCCCATCTTCTCCCGCAGGCGGCGGATGTGGACCATCACCGTGTTGTTCCGGTCCAGGTACTTCTCCCCCCACACCGCTTCAAAGAGACGCTCAGCGGAGATGACGCGGCCCCGGTTTTCGCAGAGCATCCACAGGATGTCGAACTCCAGGGGGGTCAGGTTCAGCTCCCGGTCGTAGAGGGTGCACTGGTGGGTGCTCCGGTCGATGACCAGGCCGTTGAAGTCGATGACCTCCCCGACGGGGGGCTGGCCCACGCCGTTGTAGCGGGTGTACCGCCGGAGCTGGGCCTTCACCCGGGCCACCAGCTCCAGGGGGTTGAAGGGCTTGGTGAGGTAGTCGTCCGCCCCGATGGTGAGGCCGGAGATCTTGTCCGTGTCGGAGCTCCGGGCCGTCAGCATGAGGACGGGGAAGTGGTGCTCCCGGCGGATCTCCCCGCAGAGGACAAAGCCGGAGATGTCCGGCAGCATCACATCCAGAACGGCCAGGTCCGGGGGGTGGTCCCGGACGCAGGCCAGGGCGTCGGCCCCGGTGCCGCAGGTATAGACGGTGAAGCCCTCGCTGCGGAGATAGACCCCCACCAGCTCGGCGATCTCCGGCTCGTCGTCCACCACCAGGATATTGGCCTCCATGTTCCTCACCTCTCCGTCCCCATTATAGCGGCTCTTCCGCGGGAAAGTCAATGCTCCGGGGGAAAAGGTAAGAAAATCATAAGATCTGCTCCGGCTCAAAAGATCCACCGCAGCACGCCGGAGGCGGCGAAGGCCAGGGCGGCGGGGATCAGGTTCTCCCAGCGGAAGGGCTGGTCCAGAATGCCTTTCACCAGCAGCACCACACCGGCCAGGCGCAGCAGCCAGGGCACCAGGGAGAAGAGAATGGCCAGGGGCAGACCGATGAGGATGAGCACCAGGCCGATGAGCACGGAGCCCACCACCACGCCCCCCAGGCACAGGACGGTCAGGGTCAATAGGGTAATCATAAGGGTCCCTCCTTTTACGGTCCCCATAGTACCACGGGGGCGTTAAAAAGAGAGGGGAGAGGAGATTAAAATTGGGTGAAAATTTCCGGGGGCGGGTTTAAGCCCCGGCGGGGCTGGCCAGAATAGGGGCACAGGCTACATAAGGGGAAGGTGCTTTATGATGATAGAGACCCTACAGGAAAGCCGCCGCCTGCGGCGCTGGGAGGCCGCCCTGCTGGCCGGCATGGCCATCGCCCTGCTGGCGGGGCTCTGGCTGGACGGGGAACAGGCCGCCCTGGCGGACAAGGTCCTCCGCCTCCACGTCATCGCCAATTCGGACACCCAGGCCGACCAGGCCCTAAAGCTGGAGGTCCGGGACCGGATTCTGGCCGAGGCCGGGGTTCTGCTGGAGGGCAGCGGCTCGGTGGAGGAGGCCGTCCAGGTCCTCCAGGACGCCCTGCCCCAGCTGGAGGCGGCGGGGGAGGCGGCCGTCCGGGCGGCGGGCTATGCCTACCCCGTCTCCGCCTCCCTGGAGGAGGATGTCTGGTTCCCCACCAAGGAATACAGCGACTTCGCCCTGCCCCAGGGGAGCTACACCGCCCTCCGGGTGGTCATCGGAGAGGGGGCGGGCCAAAACTGGTGGTGCGTGGTTTTCCCGCCCCTGTGCCTGGGCTCGGTCTCCGAGACCACGGAGGAGACCGCCGCCCTGGGGGGCCTGAGCCGGGAGGAGGTCTCCCTGATGACCGGGGAGACTGAGGGCTATGTGGTCAAGTTCCGGGCCATTGAGCTCTGGGAGAGCTTCCGGGGCTGGGTGGAGGGCCGGTAGCCCGCCCCCCCTACCACTCGTTGACGGCGTACAGGATGGCCAGCCGGATCTGCCTCAGCAGTGCGTCAGAGAGCCGGTCGTACTCCCGGCTCAACCCCTTTTCCCCGGCCAGACAGGGGGGCGTGTCGTTCCAGGAGCCCATGGCGCCGAACACATCGGCGCAGTCGGCCGCGTCAAAGAGGGCGCACCGCTCCTGGGGCAGGGGCAAGCTGTACGCTGACCTTGGCGCCTCCACGGCGCCGTCCAGAATCACCCTTGCCCGTTCAAAGATACGCGCGAAGCCGGGGCAGTCGATTTGGACCGCCAGCGCCTGGATCTCCAGAAGGGTCTGCCGAAATGTGGGGGTAGGATTCTGGAAACGGGGCTTCCCAGGCGGAGGGGAAGATAACTCCTGCTCCGTATACAGGCCGCTCCACCGCTTCTTCACGCTGTCGAAATGCCGGCTCCCGGTGAAGGCTGAGGCCAGGCCGCCCCGGCGGAAGCAGATCATGGCGCTCCCCGTTATGTTGACAAAGCCCAGGATATTCCGGTCCGGCACGTCCACCGGGCAGAGGAGCTTGACGTCCTCCAGCCCCCTCTGCCTCATATGCGCAAACCACGCCTCCACATGGGGCGCAGTATAGGGGCCCGCCCCTGGGCGGGACGCCTCAGGCAGGCAGACAAAGGCAGTGGCCTCCTCATAGGGACCCGGCGTATATTGGATGGGCGCCTCCTCCCGCAGGGCCTGCTTGGCCGCCGTAACCAGACGGCAGATTTGAAACAGTTCTCCGTTCATGCCGCTCCTCCATTCTGACCCGCTCCATCGGGCCTTTTATGGTCATGATAGCACACCGCCGGTCTGTCTTCAAGCCGCCCTCTGGGCGGCTTTTTTGGGCCCGGCCTCCGGGCGGGCGCTCTTGTTCCTCCTTGACGTCGGGGCCGGGAGCTGGTATACTGCCAGCAAATCCCTCTGCTGTTAAAGGAGGTTCCTATGGGCTTTTCCATTGAGACCGGCGTGTCCGCCGTCACGGTATTTCTCCAGGGCATTCTGAGCTTTTTCTCCCCCTGCGTCCTGCCCCTGGCGCCTCTCTACCTGGGCTATCTCTCCGGCGGGGCCGGCAGTTCGGAGGCCGGCGGAGCCGCCCGCCGCCGGGGAAAGCTGATGGTCCACACCCTCTGCTTCGTGGCGGGGGTCTCCTTCGCCTTTTTCCTGCTGGGCTTCGGCTTCTCCGCCGCTGGGCAGTTTTTCCAGCGGTATCAAGCCGTCTTCACCACGGTGGGCGGCATTCTGGTGATCCTCCTGGGGCTCTACCAGCTGGGGGTCTTCGGCTCCCCCCGCCTCCTGGCCGCCGAGCGCCGCCTGCCCTTCCGGCTGGATAAGCTGGCCATGGGGCCCCTGACGGCCCTGGTCCTGGGCTTTACCTTCTCCTTCGCCTGGACCCCCTGCGTGGGGCCCGCCCTGGCCTCGGTGCTGCTGATGGCCTCCTCCACCGCCTCCGCCGCCGCCGGCTTCGCCCTCATCGGCCTCTACACCCTGGGCTTCGTGCTGCCCTTTTTGGCGCTGGGCCTCTTCGCCGATGGGGTGCTGGACTTCTTCCGCCGCCGCCGGCAGGTGGTGCGCTACACCGTCAAGGCCGGGGGCGTGCTGATGCTCCTGATGGGGGTGCTGATGCTCACCGGCTGGATGGGGGGCGTCACCGCCTACCTGGCCCGGCTGGGCGGGGCGGCGGGGGGCGGGACGGCCGCCCAGGTCCAGCAGACCCCGGCCCCCGTCTCCTCCCCGTCCCCTGCCCCGGCGGCCGCAGAGGACCCGGAGGCGCTGCCCCCCGCCCCGGACTTCACCCTGACGGACCAGAACGGGGAGACCCACACCCTGTCGGACTACCAGGGTCAGACGGTGCTGCTGAACTTCTGGGCCACCTGGTGCGGCCCCTGCCAGCAGGAGATGCCCGACCTCCAGGCCCTCTACGAGGCCTGGGGGGAGAACGGCGGGGACCTGGTGGTGCTGGGGGTGGCCAACCCCAGGACCGAAGAACAGCCCTTCAACCAGGACGGCACCGTGGAGGAGGTGGCGGCCTTCCTCTCCGACGGGGGCTACACCTACCCTACCGTTATGGACACCACCGGGGAGCTCTTCTCGGCCTACGGCGTCCGGTCCTTCCCCACCACCTTTATGATCGACGCCGAGGGCAGGGTCTTCGGCTACCTCATCGGCTCCATGAGCCGGGAGGTCATGGACAGCATCGTGGAGCAGACCATGACCGGCCAGCGGGCCGGGTAGGCCCCGCCCCGGTTTCCCGCCCTTCCAGCGCCCCCGCCCCGGTTTTTGGGGCGGGGGCGCGGCGCTTTCGGGGCGCTGAAAAAGGTATGACGAAAAATCATACTTTTGTTTTTCCTCCCGCGACCTTATACTGGACTTATCCAAAACACAGAAAGCGCGGTCCAGGCCGGGCTCCGGCCCGGTGAGAGAAGGAGTGATCCCATTCATGGAGGAAAAGAAAAAATCCCTGACCAGCCGCATCCCTGCCAAGGTGTGGCTGCTCATCTCGTTCCTGGCGGCCATGGCGGTGTGGTACGCCCTCTCGGTCATCCCCGCCACCAGCCGGGCCTTTCCCAACATCATCGTCACGGCGGAGGGCCTCCTCACCATGATTGAACGGGGGGCCTTCTGGCAGGACCTGTCCAGCAGCATGATCTCGGTCTTCTCGGGGTACGCCCTGGGCTTCGTCATCGCCCTGCCGGTGGCCATCCTCATGGCCTGGTATGTGCCGGTGCGGAACATCCTAGAGCCCTGGATTCAGTTCATCCGCAACATCCCCCCCTGGCCTACGTCCCCCTCATCGTCATCTGCGCCGGCGTGGGCCGCCGCCCCCAGATCATTGTCATCACCATCGCCTGCTTCCTCATCATGTGCGTGACCATCTTCCAGGGCGTCATCAACGTGGACGAGACCCTCATCAAGTCCGCCCGGGAGCTGGGCTACTTCACCGAGGAGGGCCTGGACGTCACCCTGACCTCCTTCCAGGACGGCCCCACCATCATCGCCGCTATGGAGAACGGCTCCATCAACTTCGGCTACATCGGCGACGGCGCCCACCGCCTGTGCGTGCTGGGCCAGGCGGAGATCATCGGTCTGTCCCACATCTCCAACGGCGACGCCGTCATCGGCGGGCCCAACGTCGCCTCCCTGGAGGACCTGGCCGGTAAGACCGTGGCCTACTCCTCCGGCACCTCCAGCGAGACCATCCTGGTCAACGCCCTCAACAGCGTGGGCCTGACCATGGACGACATCACCGCCATGGACATGGACGCCTCCGCTGTGGTCACCGCCATGCTCTCCGGCGGCGTGGACGCCTGCGCCATCTGGTCCCCTCAGAGCCTGACCATCCTGGACGAGATGCCCGAGGCCACCAAGCTGGCCCAAAACACCGACTTCTCCGACATCAGCATCTCCCTGGCCAGCTGGATCGCCATGCCCAGCTACCTGGAGGCCAACCACGACGTGGCCGTCCGCTTCATGCGGGCCCTCTTCAAGGCCATGGACTACGCGGCCCTGGAGGAGAACTATGAGCAGGTCTCCCAGTGGGTGGCCGACGAGCTGAAGCTGGATGTGGCGTCCGTCCTGCCCCAGGCCCGGGGCGACGCCGACTGGCTCACCGGCCAGGAGGTGGCGGCCAGCGTGGCCGACGGCACCGTGGAGGGCTATTACGCTCTGCAGCAGGAGATGATGCTCACCGCAGGCAGCATCACGGAAGAGGACGTCTGCCCCGTGGGCGACTATGTGAACTTCGACCTGATGACAGAGGCCGGCACCTACTGAGCTTGGGAACGAGCACCCCAAAGGGCACAGGATTTGGGGCGGCGGCGGAGCGCCGCCGCCCCCCTTTCCTGTCTGAACGCCCCCTTCGGCCCGCCAGGTGATTTACAAACCGGTCCTTCCCAGCTAAAATTAGAGAAAAAGGCTTTGGAAGGAGGCGCGGGCCATGCTGCTGCTGTTGGTGACGGGACTGCTGATGGGATCCCTGCTGGTGCTGTGGGTGAAAAAGAACCGGGCCTCCCTGCTCCTGGCGGGGATGTGCCTGAGCCTGACCCTGTTCCTCTTGGGAATCATGCTCTTCATCGCCAAGAAGAGCGGCATTTCCCGGGAGCTGGAGCGCTTCCTCTTCCTCTCCCGGGACATTCGGATCTGGATGCAGTACCGCTTTCTCACCCTGGGGCAGCTGGGCTGCCTCATCTCCCTGGGGCGGCACCTCTACCCCCTGTGCCTGCTGGAGATGGCTATGGAGTACTCCATGATCCCCGCTCTCTGGAAATCCCCCCTGCTCCGGCGGGTGGCGGCGGTGCTGCCGGCGGTCTCCCTGGTCCTATACTGGCCGGGGGTCTACCGCCCTCTGGTGGATTTGGGGGACGGGGTTCGGGGCCTGCTCTACAACTTCTCCTATGTGTGGGTGGTGGGGTATGTCTGTCTGGCCCTGTGCCTGCTGGGCTATGAGTTCTTCTCCATCACCATGGCCTTTTCCCGGCGGCGGTTCGCCCAAATCCTGGTGTGCCTGGCCTCCTTGTCCGCCCTCTACCTCCTCTACTGCGGCCAGGACCCGGGCCAGGTCTACCGCTTCTACAGCTACGACTACATCTGGATTCGGGGGGTGGGCTACCTCCAGCACAACCTGAGCATCTGGGGCTATGGGGTGCTGGTGGTGTGCAACGCCGTCTGCGGGATCCTGGGCCTGGGGAGCCTTCTGCGCTACACCCGGGACAGCTTCGCCCGAGACCGGGACGACATCGCCCTGGAGCGCAAGTTCGACGTGGCCCGGACCGGGGCCTCGGTCTTTGTCCACAGCATCAAAAACCAGCTTCTGGCCAACCGGGTCCTCTACAAGCGCATCCGCGCCGAGCTCCAGAAGGATGCCCCCGACCTGGAGCGGCTGCGCACCTATACCGACGGCCTGTGCCAGAGCAACGAGCTGCTGCTCGCCCGCTCGGAGGAGCTCTACCGGACGGTCAAGGCCAAGTCGGTGCGGCTGGTGCCGGTAGACCTGGGGCGGCTGGAGGCGGTCACCCTGGAGCGCTTCCGGCAGAAATACCCCGAGGGCCGGGTGGAGGTCCACATGGACCGGAGCCTCCAGGTGCTGGCCGATGCGAACTACCTCAGCGAGGCCCTCTATAACCTGCTGACCAACGCCTGGGAGGCCACGGTGGAGGCCGGCCGCCAGGACGACGCACCGGTGGAGCTGTGGAGCCACCAGGAGCGGCTCTACACGGTGCTGTAGGTCCGGGACTGCGGCCCCGGCATCCCCCCGGGGGAGCTCAAGCACATCTTTGAGCCCTTTTACTCCGGGAAGAACACCAATTTCAACTGGGGCATGGGCCTCTACCACGTCCGCACCATCATCCGCAGCCACCTGGGCTCCCTCCGGGTGGAGAACCGGCCGGAGGGCGGGGCGGCCTTCTTTCTCCTGCTGCCCCGGTACGGCCGCCATTGGGCGTTCACACAAGGGGGGGAGGAGAGATGATCCGCATTCTGGTGGCCGAGGACTTCGACCTCCTGCGGGAGGACCTGTGCGGCATTCTGAACCAGCAGCCGGACATGACGGTGGCGGGGAGCGCCGGCAGCGGGAAGGAGATCGAGGCCCTGGCCCGCTCCACCGCCTGCGACCTCATCCTCATGGACATCGAGATGGAGACCACCACGGCGGGCATCCGGGCCACCGAGCGCATTCTGGAGGAGAAGCCCAGCCTGAAGGTCCTCTTTCTCACCGCCCACGAGACCGACGATATGATCCTCACCTCCATGGGCGCCGGGGCGGTGGACTACATCGTCAAGGGCTGCGACGACGCCGAGCTCCTCCTCCACATCCGCAGCGCCTGGGAGGGCCGCCCCATGCTGGACGCCCGGATTCAGAGCGTCCTCTTCAAGGAGTACTCCCGCCTGCGCCGCTCCGAGCGGAGCCTGCTGTTCTTCATCAGCACCGTCTCCCCACCGCTGAGCGGGAGCTGGTGCGGCTGCTGCTGGAGGACAAAAAGGTCAAGGAGATCGCCGCCATCCGGTGCGTGGAGGTGGTCACCGTCAAGACCCAGATCAAGAGCCTCCTGCGCAAGTTCGGCTGCACCCGCACCAGGGAGATTGTTTCCACCATCCGGGAACTCAATGTGGCCCACCTCTTCTGAGGGGGCCGGGAAAGGAAGCATATATGATGGATTATTTTCAGATCAGCGCCCAGGACCTGGGCAGAGACGCCAAGATTCCCGTGGTCAAGCTGGGAGACTCCGGCGAGGTCTTCTATGAGCTGGCCCTGGAGATGGTCAGCGCCATCCGGGCCAACAACGACCGGGGGGAAAAGACCGTCTTCATCTGTCCGGTGGGCCCGGTGGGCCAGTACCCCATCTTCGTCCGGCTGGTGAACCGGGACCGGCTCAGCCTGAAGAACTGCTGGTTCCTCAACATGGACGAGTACCTCAACGACGACGGCGCCTACATCCCCAAGGAGAGCCCCCTGTCCTTCCGGGGCTTCATGGAGCGGACGGTTTATGGCCAGATCGACCCGCGCTGCTGATGCCCCCGGAGCAGCGGGTCTTCCCCGACCCCGCCGGCCCCGGCCGGATGGACCGGCTCATCGAGGAGCTGGGGGGCGTGGACATCGCCTTCGGGGGCATCGGCATCAACGGCCACCTGGCCTTCAACGAGGCCCGGGAGGACATGACGGCCCAAGAATTTGCCGCCCAGGGCACCCGGGTCCTCTCCCTCAACCCGGAGACCCGCACCGCCAACGCCATCGGGGACCGCTGCGGCGCCATCGACACCATGCCGAAGCGGGCCGTCACCATCGGCATCCGGCAGATTCTGGGGGCCCGGAAGGTCCGCCTGGGGGTCTTCCGGGCGTGGCACCGCAGCGTGGTCCGCCAGGCCGCCTACGGGCCTGTCACCGCCCACTTCCCCGCCAGCCTGCTCCAAAACCACCCAGACGCGGTGATCTACGCCAACGCCACCGCCGCCGCCCAGCCCTTCTGACCATGGAGCGCACGCTGTTTACCAACGGACGGGTCCTCACCGGCGGCAGGCTGGCGGCCTGTGAGGTCCTGGTCCGGGAGGGGCGCATTGCCGCCGTGGGGGAGAACCTGGACCGGGCGGGCTGCCGGGTGGCGGACCTGGGCGGGAACCTCCTCGCCCCCGGTTTTCTGGACGTTCACACCCACGGCGGCGCCGGCGTGGACATCAACGCCGCCGGCTGTGAGGACCTGTCCAGGCTCTCCGCCTTCTTCGCCAGCCAGGGGGTCACCGGCTTCCTGGCCTCCATCCTCACCGACACCGAGGAGGCCACCTGTCGGGCCATCGACCGCGTCTGCGCCTTGATGGACCGCCCCGCACCGGGGGCCAAGTGCCTGGGCATCCACCTGGAGGGCCCCTTCCTCTGCCTGAAGTACAAGGGGGCCATGCCCCCGGAGCTCCTGCGGGAGGGGGACGCCGGACTCTTCCAGCGCTATCAGGAACGCGCTGGCGGCCGCATCCGCTACATGACCGTGGCCCCGGAGGTGCGGGGGGTCCCGGAGATGATCCGGGCCCTGCGAGGCCAGTGCGTCCTGGCCATGGGCCACACCGACGCCGACTACGAGACGGCCATCGACGCCATCGAGGGGGGCGTGGCCGCCTGCACCCACACCTTCAACGTCATGAGCCTCTTCCACCAGCACCGGCCCGCCGTCATGGGGGCGGTGCTGGAAAGGCCCGTCTACTGCGAGGCCATCTGCGACGGCCGGCACCTCCACCCCGGCACAGTGCGGATGCTCCTCTCCTGCAAGGGCTGGGACAAGGTGGTGGCCGTCACCGACTCCATGCAGGCCGCCGGCCTACCCGACGGGGCGTATATGCTGGGGGTCAACCCCGTCACCGTCACTGGCGGCGACGCCAAAATCACCGGCACCGACATCCGGGCAGGCAGCACCCTCACCCTGGCCCAGGCGGTGAAGAACCTGGCCCGCTTCACCGGGGCGGGGCCGGAAAACGTGCTGAAGCTGCTCACCATCAATCCCGCCCGGCTCATCGGCGAGGACCACCGCCGGGGCGAGATCGCCGCAGGAAAGGACGCCGACTTTGTGGTCCTCTCCCCGGAACTGGACGTACTGGAAACCTGGTCGGCGGGCGAGCGCGTCTACGCCGCCGCAACATGAAGCAAGGAGGATATCATTATGCCTTTGGTACCGCTCAGACCCCTGATGGAGGCCGCCGAGGCCCACAACTACGCCCAGGGGGCCTTCAACGTCAACGCCGTGGCCCAGGCCAAGGCCGTCATCGAGATGCATGAGACCTTCCGCTCCCCCGCCATCCTTCAGGGGGCCGACCTGGCCAACGCCTTTATGGGTGGCCGGGTGGACTTCCAGAACGGCACCCTGGAGGACAAGAAGAAGGGGGCCCGGAATATCGCCGCCGCTGTAAAGAAGTACGGTGAGCACTCCCCCATCCCCATCGTCCTCCACCTGGACCACGGCAAGGACTTTGACTCCTGTGCGGCCGCCATTGAGGGGGGCTACACCTCCGTGATGATCGATGGCTCCTCCCTGCCCCTGGAGCAGAACATCGAGCTCACCCGGGAGGTGGTGAAGTACGCCCACGCCCGGGGGGTCAGCGTAGAGGGAGAGCTGGGGGTCCTGGGGGGACAGGAGGACCACGTCTTCGCCGCCAGCTCCACCTACACCAACCCCCTGGACGCCGTGAAGTTCATCCAGGAGACCGGGGGACGCCCTGGCCATCTCCTACGGCACCCAGCACGGGGCCAACAAGGGCAAAAACGCCAAGCTCCGCCGGGAGATCCCCATCGCCATCAAGGAGTGCATCAACCGCCTGGGGATCTTCTGCGCCCTGGTCTCCCACGGCTCCTCCACTGTACCCCAGTACATCGTCCGGGAGATCAACGGCCTGGGAGGCGACATCCAGAACGCCTACGGCATCAACGTGGACGAGCTGATGGCGGCCATCCCCTGCGGCATCCGCAAGATCAATGTGGACACCGACATCCGCCTGGCGGTGACCCGGAACATGAAGGAGCTCTTCGCCCAGCGGCCGGAGCTCCGGAAGAGCCCCTCCATCGGCGGGGTGTACGCCCTGCTGGAGGAGAAAAAGTCCGCCTTTGATCCCCGGGTCTTCTTCCCGCCCATCATGGACACGGTCCTCACCGGGACCCTCCCTGACGACGATGTGGCCCTGCTCATGGGCCGGGTGGAGGCCGGTGTGAAGGAGGCTGTGGGCTCCCTCATCGTTCACTTCGGCTCCTACGGCCGGGCCCCCCTGGTGGAGCAGAAGTCCCTGGAGGACATGATTGCCTTCTACAAACAGTGAGGAGGAGACGGGATGAAGCACCTGTACTTGAACCTAAAGCGGTTTGACGTGCCGGTAGAGTACGGCGGCGTCAACCGCATCGCCCCGGTGGGGGAGTGGGGGCGCTATATCGTCACCCGCACCCAGGAGGGCCTGAAGGGCTACGACCCGGCGGAGGCGGAGTTTGTCCAGTACTTCCCGGAGGCGCACATCCTGGGGGCGGTGGGGGCCCTGTGCCCGGACAGCCCCGTCCAGGTGGGCAGCCAGGGGGTCTACCGGGTGGACACCGCCGTGGGGGGCAACTTCGGGGCCCTCACCACCAGCCGCCCGGCCTCTATCGTGAAGGCCATGGGCTGCACCGCCGCCCTCATCGGCCACTGTGAGGAGCGCAACGACAAGGCCGGTATTCTGGCCGAGGCCGGGGTCGCCGACTCCGCCGCCGTCAACCGCCTGCTCAACCAGGAGGTGAAGACGGCGGCGGCCCAGGGTCTCTCCGTGCTCTACTGCATCGGGGAGAAGAGCGAGGAGCAGGACCGCTGGCAGGAGGTGCTGGGGGAGCAGCTGGACCTGGGCCTGGAGGGGGTGGACCCCTCCAAGGTGGTCGTCGCCTATGAGCCCATCTGGTCCATCGGTCCCGGCAAGACCCCGGCGGGGAAGGACTACATCACTAAGATCGCCCGGTTTGTCAAGGAGCGGACCGGGGGCCTGGACGTGGTATACGGCGGCGGGCTGAAGGTGGACAACGCCGAGATGCTCGCCTCCATCGCCGAGATCGACGGGGGGCTCATCGCCCTGACCCGGTTCCAGGGGGAGATCGGCTTTTACCCGGAGGAGTACCTGGAGATCATCAAGACCTATTTGGGGAAGTGAGGAGCAAGCATGAAGCTGGAATTTGAATACGGCCACGGCCGGATGAGCGCGGAGCTGCCCGACAGCACCGACGTCTTTATCCCCGGGGAGACGGTGCCCGACCCCCCCTGCCTGCCCCAGGACTGGGACAGCCTGTACGCCGCCACCCTGGAGAGCCTTCGCAATCCCATCGGCATGAGGTCCCTGCGGGAGCTGGCGGGCCCCGGGAAGCGGGTGGTCTTCGTCATCCCGGACATTGTGAAGGGGGGCACCCAGCCCACCGCCCACCGGCGGGTGAGCATCCGGGCCTGCCTGGACGAGCTCTACGCCGCCGGGGTGGAGCAGAAGGACATCCTGCTCCTCTTCTCCAACGGCCTGCACCCCCGGGCCACCGTGCCGGAGATGAAAAAGATTCTGGGGGAGGAGCTCTTCAACGCCTTCTACTGGACGGGCCAGATCGCCAGCCACGACAGCGAGGACTATGAGCATATGGTGGATCTGGGCGCCACCCGGCGGGGCGACCCGGTGCTGATGAACAAGTACGTCTATGACTGCGACATCCCCATCCTCATCGGCCACACCCAGGGGAACCCCTACGGGGGCTACTCCGGGGGCTATAAGCACTGCGCCACCGGCATCACCCACTGGCGGAGCATCGCCAGTCACCACGTCCCCCAGGTGATGCACCGGGCCGACTTCACCCCGGTGTCCGGCCACAGCCTCATGCGGACCAAGTTCGACGAGATCGGGATGCACATGGAGGAGAAGATGGGCCGCCCCTTCTTCTGCTGCGACGCGGTACTGGACACCTACTCCCGGCAGATCGCCATCTTTTCGGGCTGGGCCAGGGAGATGCAGCCCGTCTCCTGGCAGGTGGCCAACAAGCGGACCTATGTGCCCTACGCCAAAGAGAAGTACGACGTGATGGTCTTCGGGATGCCCCAGGACTTCCACTACGGCAACGGCATGGGCACCAACCCCATCCAGATGATGCAGGCCCTCTCCGCCCAGGTCATCCGGCACAAGCGGGTGATGAAGGACAACTGCGTCATCCTCTGCTCCTCCATCTGCAACGGCTATTTCCACGACGAGCGCTGGCCCTATCTCCGGGAGCTCTATGAGATGTTCCAGCACGACTATATGCAGGTCCTCCCCGACATGGACCGCTACGGGGAGTACTTCGCCACCAATGAGGCGTACATCCGCAAGTACCGCTTCTGCAACGCCTTCCACCCCTTCCACGGCTTTTCCATGATGAGCTGCGGCCACATCGCGGAGAGGAACACGGCGGCCATCTACATCGTGGGGGCCCAGGAGCCGGGCATCGCCCGGAGCATGGGCCTCAAGACCCGGGCCACCTTCGAGGAGGCTCTGGAGGACGCCAAGCGGAAATTTGTGGGCCCCAACCCCCGCATCCTGGCCCTCCCCAGGACCTTCCAGCTGGGGGCGGTCCATCTCTGCATGGCTGGCGACGACCTGAGCGGCGTGTAAGGAGGGGAAATCATGCTGAAAGGAAATATGCTCATCGCCCACGGCGGCGGCCCCACCCCCGTCATCAACAGCTCCCTGCTGGGGGCGGTGCGGGAGGCCAAGGCCCACGGCGAGATCGAGGCCATCTACGGCGCCCGCTTCGGGGCCGAGGGCCTCCTGGCCGGGGACCTCATCGACCTGAGGGCGGTCCCCGACGGCGACCTGGAGCTTTTGGCCAAAACCCCCGCCTCCGCCCTGGGCTCCTGCCGCCGGAAGCTCACCGGCGCCGACTACCCCGCCGTGCTGGAGTGCTTCCAAAAGTTCAACATCCGCTACTTCTTCTATAACGGCGGCAACGACTCCATGGACACCTGCCACAAGGTCTTCCAGCTGGCCAGCCAGTCCGGCTACGAGCTGCGGGTCATGGGCATCCCCAAGACCATCGACAACGACCTGGCTGTCACCGACCACTGCCCGGGCTTCGGCAGCGCCGCCCGGTATGCCGCTGTCTCCGCCCTGGAGCTGGCCCAGGACGCCGCCGCCCTGCCCATCCATGTGGTCGTCATGGAGCTCATGGGCCGGAATGCCGGCTGGATCACCGCCGCCTCCGCCCTCTACGCCGGTTTAATGCCCTGCGAGCACCTGGTCTACCTCCCCGAGACGGCCTTTGACAAGGGAACCTTCCTCCAGGCGGTCCAGGAGAAGTTCGCCAGGGGCCGGGGTCTGCTGGTCACCGTCTCCGAGGGCATCCACTACGCCGACGGGACCCCGGTGGCCGACTCCGGCCTGGTGGACGGCTTCGGCCACAAGGTCCCCGGCGGAGCCGCCCAGACCCTCAGCGATATGATTCTGGCCGAGACCGGACTCAAGTCCCGCTCCGAGAAGCCGGGGCTCCTGGGCCGGGTCAGCGTGGCCCTCACGTCGGAGGTGGACCGCCGGGAGGCTCAGGAGGCCGGCGCGGCGGCTGTTCGATACGCAGTGGAGGGCAAGACCGGCTTCATGGTGGGCTTCCAGACCACCCGGACGCCGGAATACCGCTCCGAGCTCTGCCTCATCCCCCTGGAGCAGGTGGCCAACGCCGAGAAGACCTTCCCCCTGGCGTGGATCGGCTCTGACGGAGCCAGCATCCGCCCTGAATTCCGGGACTACTGCCTCCCCCTGGTGGGGGACTACGACAGCCGCTTCGTCTCCCTGCGGTAGCGGCCTATGCTGTACAACATGGAAAACGGCCTCTTGTCGGTGACGGTCAGCACCTTTGGGGCCGAGCTTCAAGACATCCACACCTTGGGGGCGCCCTCCGTCCCCTGCCTCTGGGACGGAAAGGCCGGGATCTGGCCCCGCCGGGCCCCGGTCTGCTTCCCCTGGTGCGGCCGGGTGGAGGGGGGCTGGTTCCAGGAGGAAGGGGTCCGCTACGAGGCCGGGTCCCACGGCTTTGTCCGAGACCTGGAGCACACCCTGGCGGACCGGGGAGCCCAATGGCTCCGCTTCCGGCTGGACTGGCCGGGGGACGGCCTCCGCTGGCCCTGGGCCTTCACCTTCGAGACCCTCCACACCCTGGAGGGCCGCCGCCTCACCACCACCTGTACCGCCGTCAACCGGAGCCCCCGGCCCATGCCGGTACAGGTGGGCTTCCATCCGGGCTTCCGCTGTCCCCTGGACCCGGCCCGGGGCCTGGGGGACTATGCCATCCGCTTCCAGCGCCCGGAGGCCCCAGGCGGCACCGACCGCCTCCCACTGACCCCCGGCCTCTTTGACCAGGACAGCCTCTGCTTCCGGGACCTGGGATCGGCCTGGGTCCGGCTGGAGGAGCGGGATACCGGCCGGTATCTCCAGGTGGACCTGGAGGGCGCACCCTATCTGCTGCTGTGGAGCCAGCCGGGAATTCCGGGCTTTGTGTGCATTGAGCCCTGGACGGGCTATCCCGGCCCCGGCCACGACCTGGCCGCCCGGCCGGGGGCGGTCCTCCTGCCCCCCGGCGCGTCTCTCCGCCGCAGCATGACCCTGACGGTCCATCTCTGACCCTCCCCGGCAAACCCAGCGGGCCCCCTGTCGCCAGACAGGGGGCCCGCTCTTTTTCACCCTCTCAAACGTGTTCC
Organism: uncultured Intestinimonas sp.; assembly: GCF_944387725.1. Classification (GTDB taxonomy): domain Bacteria; phylum Bacillota; class Clostridia; order Oscillospirales; family Oscillospiraceae; genus Intestinimonas. Next base: position 44,761 of record NZ_CALXGA010000008.1, read on the forward strand.
GGGGAAGATGGCTGTCGAGGGAGCGTTTCAGGGCGGAGCGCTGTGAAGCCGGCGCGTCAGCGCCCAAACAGCCGCCAGAAGAAGCCCCCCTTCTTTTTCTCCCGGGCCGGGCTGGCCCCCAGCTTCTTCAGGGCTGCGAAGGCCGTGGCTTTGCGGGAGAGCTCCAGGGCCCTGACCGGGTCCTGGGGCACGCCCCGGCCCTGCTCATAGCATACGCTTAGCTCCATCAGGGCCTTGGCATCGCCCCGCTCCGCCGACTGCTGGTAGAGCGCCGCCGCCCGGGCCTCGTCCTGGGGGACCCCTCTCCCATCCCGGTAGCAGTCGCCCAGAAGGCGCGGAGCCCGGGTATCGCCCAGGTCGGCCGCCTTCTGGAACCAGGCCGCCGCTTGTTTCGGGTCTGCGGGGGCGCCAATGCCATTGAGCAAGCAGATTCCGGCGTTGCAGGCCCCGGCGGGGGACCCCAGATCTCCGGCCTGCCGGTAGAGGGACAGCGCTTGGGCCTCGTCTTGGGAGATCCCCGTTCCCCGTTCGTAGCACAGCCCCAGGCTCACCAGGGCGTGGGGGTAGTTCTGCTCCGCCGCCCGGCGGTAGAGCTCCACCGCCCTTGGGGCGTCCTGAGGAACCCCAGCGCCCTGCTCATAGCAGTCACCCAACAGGTCTAGGGCCTGGGGATAGTCCTGCTCCGCCGCCTTTTGGAGCCAGTACACCGCCTGTCCCGGGTCCGTTGGGACGCCAATGCCCCGGAGGTAGCAGCGTCCGGCGTTATAGGCCCCAGTCTCCTCCCCCCGCTCTCCAGCCTGCCGGTAGAGGGGCAGGGCCTTGGCCGGGTCCTGGGGTACGCCCCGGCCCCGCTCATAACAGATGCCCAGGCTCACCAGGGCCCTGATGTGACCCAGATCCACCGCCTTTTGGAACCAGGCCGCCGCCCGCTCCAGGTCCACAGGGGTGCCGGTGCCCTCCAGATAACAGAGGGCAGCGTTGTAGGCCCCTGGGGGATTTCCCCGCTCCCCGGCCTGCCGGTAGAGGGACAGGGCCCTGACCGGGTCCTGGGGCACGCCCCGGCCCTGCTCATAGCACAGGCCCAGCTCCACCATGGCCTTGGCATAGCCATGGTCCACCGACTGCTGGTAGAGCGCCGCCGCCCGGGCCTCGTCCTGGGGCACCCCCCTCCCATCCCGGTAGCAGTCGCCCAGAAGGCGCAGGGCCCGGGCGCTGCCCAGGTCCGCCGCCTTCTGGAACCAGGAGACGGCCTCCTCCGGGTCTGCGGGGGCGCCAATGCTGTTGAATAAGCAGATTCCGGCGTTGCAGGCCCCGGCAGGATCCCCCAGCGCTCCGGCCTGCCGGTAGAGGGACAGGGCCAGGACCTCGTCCTTGGGGACCCCCGTCCCCTCTTCGTAGCACAGGCCCAGGCTCACCAGGGCGGGGGGAAAGTTCTGCGCCGCCGCCTGGCGGTAGAGCGCCACCGCCTTTTGGGCGTCCTGGGGAACCCCCAAGCCCTGTTTATAGCAGTCCCCCAACAGGTCCAGGGCCCGGGCGCTGCCCAGGTCCGCCGCCTTTTGGAGCCAGAACGCCGCCTGCTTCCGGTCCACAGGGGTGCCGGCGCCCCGGAGGTAGCAGAGCCCGGCGTTATAGGCCCCGTCCTCCTCCCCCTGCTCTCCGGCCTGCCGGTAGAGGGACAGAGCCTTTGTCGGGTCCTTGGGCACACCCCGGCCCCGCTCATAACAGACGCCCAGGCTCACCAGGGCAGTGGTGTCGCCCAGGTCCGCCGCCTTTTGGAACCAGGCCGCCGCCTGCTCCAGGTCCACAGGGGCGCCGGTACCCTCCAGATAACAGAGGGCGGCATTATAGGCTCCTGTGGCATTTTCCTGCTCCCCCGCCCGGCGGTAGAGGGAGAGGGCCTTAGCCTCGTCCTTGGGCACGCCCCGGCCCCGCTCATAGCAGATGCCCAGGCTCACCATGGACTTGATATCCCCCCGGTCCACCGCCTGCTGGAAGAGGGCCGCCGCCCTGGCCTCGTCCTGGGGGACCCCCTTTCCATCCTGGTAGCAGCCGCCCAAAAGGCGCAGGGCCCGGGGGCTGTCCAGGTCCGCCGCCTTCTGGAACCAGGAGACGGCCTCCTCTGGGTCTGGGTGGGTTCCGATGCCATCCAGGAAGCAGACCCCGGCGTTGCAGGCCCCCTCCTGATCCCCCTGTTCTCCGGCCTGCCGGTAGAGGGACAGGGCCTGGGTCTCGTTCTGGAAGACCCCGATCCCCCGCTCATAGCACAACCCCAGGTCCACCATGGCGGTGAGGAAGCCCTGGGCCGCCGCCCGGCGGAAGCAGTCCACAGCCCGCTGGGGGTCCGGCTCCACCCCCCAGCCCCGGAGCCAGCACTCTCCCAGCAGATCCAGGGCCCGGGCGCTGCCCAGGTCCGCCGCCTTCTGGAACCACTCCACCGCCGCCCGTTCGTCCACAGGCGTCCCGATGCCGGTGAGGTAACAGTATCCGGCGTTGCAGGCCCCCACGGCGTGTTCCTTCTCTCCGGCCTCCTGATAACAGGCCAGAGCCCTGGCCCCGTCCGCCGGAACCCCCACGCCCTGCTCATAGCACAGGCCCAGGCTGGTCAGGGCGGGGGCATATCCCCCCTCGGCCGCCTTTCGGAACCACTCCACCGCCTGGGCGGGGGAGCGCTCCACCCCCTCGCCGTCCCGGTAGCAGAAGCCCAGCAGATTCATGGCCCGGGGGGAGTCCTGCCCAGCCGCCTTTCGGAGCCAGACCACGGCCTCCTGGGGGTCTTCGGGGCCGCCGATGCCGTAGAGGAGGCAGTACCCGGCGTTGCAGGCCCCGACGGAGTCGCCCAGCTCCCCGGCCTTTCGGTAGTATGCCAGGGCCTGGGCCTCGTCCTTGGGGACCCCCGTGCCCTGCTCATAGCACAGGCCCAGGCTCACCAGGGCGGGGGGATAGTCCTGCTCCGCCGCCCGGCGGTAGAGCTCCGCCGCCTTTTGGCCGTCCCGGGGCGCCCCCACGCCCCGCTCATAGCAGTCCCCCAGCAGATCCAGGGCCCGGGGATAGCCCTGGTCGGCGGCCTTTTGGAGGAGGCTCACGGCCATGTCCGGGTCCTCCTGAACGCCGATGCCCCGGAGGTAGCAGTACCCGGCGTTGCAGTATCCGGCGGCGCTGCCCCCCCTGCCGGCCTGGAGGTAGAGCTTCACCGCTCTGGGCCGGTTCTGCTCCACCCCCCGGCCCTGCTCATAGCACAGGCCCAGGCTCACCAGGGCGGGGGGATAGTCCTG
>NZ_CALXGA010000009.1 GCF_944387725.1 uncultured Intestinimonas sp.
TCATAGCGTTTCATACCTTTTAGTTTCGCATATTTGCTCCTTTTGTGCAACTTTTATTTTTCAAACAAGCCCTAGTAATCTGCGGGGTAGGGCTGGACGGTCTCCACCTGAAACAGGTCTCCGCCGGTGAGGCCGGCGATCTTCTCGGCCACCACCTCTGTGTTTCCCTTGGGCAGGTCCTGAATGCTGCCGTTCACATAGTTCTCCCCCTTGCGGGAGTAGTAGACAATCAGGACCTTGCTCATAGAGAACGCCTCCTTATTTTTTCTTATCTCTATTTTAATGTGTACTGAACAGAGCCGAAAGCCAAGGCTTTCGGCTCTGTTCAGTACACATTGCCAAAGGGGGATCTGGCGCAGGACCGCTTTGCCGCAGTCTGAAAACGTTTTATGGACAGGAGGATACCGATGTTGCCAGGTAAAAAATGATTTCCGCATTTCTGGTGTGTTCTTTGGCTGCCGGCCTCTGCGCCTGCGGCCAAGCCCAGGAAGAAAACACTGCGGCAACCGGTGCAAGCAGGACACCACTACCGACGAGGAGGGGAACCCTTACTATACCGGCGGCGCCCCCTCCTGCCTGGTGGACCAGAAAGCGGCCACCCACTATGTGAAATACAACATTTTGCTGGGCAACCTGCCGGGCAATGTAGATTACTTTGTGTCCACCGGCGGCTCGGGCGGCGGCGCCTACGCGGTCATGCTGACAGCCACAGGCAGCCACTCCGATTACTACGATTATCTCATCGAAGCGGGCGCGGTGGGGATCTATCAGTATGAGGACGGCGCCTATACCACCACTGTTACCATCGACGGGACGGACTACGACCTCTCAGACTGCAACTGGGGCTGCATTGCGTGCAGCGCCATCACTCCGCTGTACGAGGCAGACATGGCCCTGGCCTTTGAGTATTATCTGGACACCGGCTACTCCTTCAGCCCCCCCTTCCAGGCGCAGCTGGCGGAGTATCTGTCCGCAGCTTATATGGACTATATCAACGCTCAGTACCTCTCCGTCTTAGAGAGCGATGTGGGCTTTGATCTGAACGGCGACGGCGGCCTGGATGACGCCATTGCATACGACCCGGAGGCCCACCCGGAGATCAACGGGTATTACGCCGCACATCTGGACCTCTACCTGGCCGAGTTCACCGAAAATCTCCAGTGGTACCTGGACAACCTAAATCATGCGGAGGACTGAACGTGGTTTGATGAAGACGGCAGCGCCCTCACCGAGGCGGAAGTCGGCGCCATGACCAGCGCCGACAAGGTCCAAGCCGTTCTGGAGGGCCGGTATGCCGACGGCAGCGGCGGCATGGGCGGGATGCCCGGCGGCGGACAGCCCGGCGGGAGTACGGAGCTGATTGTGGGAGCGCCGGACAGCGGCGCCACCCAGTCCAACACGGGCAGCATGGACTCCGCCAATGATAAGACTTACGAAGAGATGGTTGCGGCCTATCAGGCGGACATCACGGGCGTCGAAGCCGGCGACCGGTACGGCAACAACATCGTCGCCCTCTACAATCCGCTGAACGATATCGGCGACGGGGAGACTGACGACCCCACCTGGACGAGAATCGTCATGGGCGCGTCCGAGGGGGGCATGTCCCTGTTCAGTTCCCTCGATTTGCAGCTGGCGTGGCTCAGTGCCGGAGTGGACGCCGACATCGAATGGCAGTGGAACGGCGGACATGTACCCTCCGAGATTCTGGGGGATTTCTTCAGCCTGAATGTGGATCAGATGTACGGCGCATATGTGGTCGGCGAAACGGCCATTGTAAAGCCGGAGGCCGAACCGCAGACCGCCAATGGCACCGCGTCTGAGGCTGCGGGGAGGGACATCACCGCTTGGGTCACGCTGGACAGCAGCGGCGCGGCGTCCTTCACCCTGGCGGACATCGCCGCCTACCGCACCAGCGGGGCCAGCAAGGCTATGCGCGGCTTTGACGTCATCGACTACGGCCAGGAGGACTATGCGTTCGGCGACCGGGAACAGGACGCCCGACACTGGGACGCCTATCTGCTGGAGCTCTATGAGACTTACGCCGACGTGCTCGCGCCGCTGTTCAACGGGGGCAGCGGCGCATGAACAGCTAAACCAGAATATGGAGGACAAAAACAATGAAGCGTTTATTGGGCCTGTTGACTACGGCTGCGCTGGTTGTATCCCTGGCAGCCTGCACCGGCACTGGGGAAGAAGATACCACAGCAACGGCTGAGGCGGGCGAGACCTATACCGGGACTGTGACGGAGATGGGGCTTGACCACCTCACCCTGGCCACAGAGGAGGGAGAGATTCGGATTCCTTACACCGAAGACACGGAATTTGTGGGTTTTGGCGGCATGGCCGGACAGCCGGGTGGCCTTGGGGGCGGAACCCCGCCGGAGATGGGCGGCGCTCCGGCCGAGCCGGACGCCGGCGGCGCGGCCCCCGAAGATGTGGGAGAGCCTCCGGCCGGGCCGGACAACAGCGGCGGCTCCCCGGCCATGGGCGGGCCGGGGCAGCAGGCCTCCTCTTATGAGGATGTCTCCTTAAACAACGAAGTCACCGCCGTTGTGGGCCGTGACGGCATAGCCGAGACCATCACCCTGTCCGGCGGAGGCATGGGGGGCGGCACATCCTCAGCCCCGGAGGCGTACGACGCCGCCAACGCATACACCGCCGATACGGAGGTGACCGGGGAGGCGCTGTCCTCCACCGGCGTGGATGAAAACGCGGTTCTGGTGGGGACAGAGGGGATTACTGTCTCCCTGGAGGATGTAACCATCTCCCGAATTTCGGAGAACAGCTCCGGCGGGGATGCTTCCAGCTTTTATGGCGTGGGCACGGCCGCTCTGGTGACCGGCGGCGTGCTGTCCATTGCGGACAGCACCATTACCAGCAACGCCCCGGGCGGGGCTGGTGTCTTTGCCTACGGCGGCGGCACGGCCTATGTGTCCGATACCACCATCTCCACCCAACAGGACACCTCCGGCGGCATCCATGTGGCCGGAGGGGGCGCCCTCTATGCCTGGGATCTGACGGTGGAGACCCAGGGCGAATCCTCAGCGGCAATCCGCTCTGACCGGGGCAGCGGCGTCATGGTGGTGGACGGGGGCAGCTATACCTCCAATGGTACGGGCTCCCCAGCGGTCTACAGCACTGCGGATATCACGGTCCACAACGCCCAGCTCACCGCCAACGGCCCCGAGGCCATCTGTATCGAGGGGCTGAACACCATCCGCCTGTTCGACTGTACTCTCACAGGCAATATGGGCGACCTCAGCCAGAACGACTGCACCTGGAATGTGATTTTGTACCAGAGCATGTCCGGGGATTCAGAGGTGGGCAACAGCACCTTTGAGATGGTGGGCGGCTCCCTCACCGCCCAAAACGGCGGGATGTTCTATACCACCAACACCGAGTCCACCTTTGTCCTCTCCGGGGTGGAAATCACCCATGCGGCGGACAGTGAATTTCTGCTGAAATGTACGGGAAACGGCAGCCAGCGGGGCTGGGGCGCCGCCGGGGCCAATGGGGCGGACTGCCACTTTACCGCTCTGGATCAGGTGCTGGAGGGCGATGTGATCTGGGACTCCATCAGCCAGCTGGACCTCTACCTCACCGACGGGAGCACCCTCACCGGGGCCTTTGTCCAGGATGAGTCCAATGCCGGGAACGGCGGCGGCGGTTACGCCAACCTGTATCTCAGCGCGGACAGCACCTGGGTGGTGACCGGCGACAGCGCGCTGACCAGCTTGTCCTGTGTGGGGACTATCGTGGATGGGCAGGGCAATCCGGTTTCCATCGTAGGGACGGACGGCACGGCCTATATCAGCGGAAGCAGTGCATACACTGTCACCGTGGAAGCCTATGCGGACAGTGCTGACCTGACCGGCGCCGCCTCTCTGGCCCGCTGGGCGGATTTTGCGGCAGAAAGTTTCTAGGGCTTGTTTGAAAAATGTCAACATGTCCAACCGGCGGGTCTTTTGCCCCCTGGACGGCGCAATTTTTCCTTGCAATCCGCCAGGATTCCTGCGAAAAAATTGCTTGCCAGCGGCCCAAATCCCTCGCCGCTGGGCACATTGCCAATTTTCAAACAAGCCCTAATGCCTGGGGCTTCACTCAAATTTTGCATCCTGTAAAATTCAGCGCGAACAGGGCAAACCTCTATTGGGGGCGGCATATGCAGAAATTCAGCACAATCTTGTCGTCAGTGATGCGGGAGACCCGAAACTTCAAGCCGTCATAATAGTGCTCCATCCGGTCAGAATCCCGCATTTGCTCCCAGGCAGGCTGAGCGCCTGTGTGCATTGTCGTCCTGGATGGGCGGTGAGCCCAAGGCGCTGTCGTTCCGGTCCTCACTTGCCAGCCAGTACCCATCCTTGTGAATTTCAAACGCAAACTTCCCTGATTTGACAAATGGCATAGACGCCTATCGGTCCCCTCCCCTTCGGCGTCCCTTCCGCCGCCCGGCGGTCCTCCGAATGGAGCCGTGCCCTTTTTCAGTCCAGCACCTGAACTCCGGCGCCCAGAACGCCGTCGCCGATGTAGACGCTGAGGGTGCCGTCCAGCTCCCCCTCCAGGAGGTGGTCGTAGTTGGGCAGGGCCTGGACCAGCTTCCCCTTGAGGACGGCCATCTCCTCCGGCGCGCCTCCGTTGGCCACCGCCAGATTGTATCTCCGGTGGCTCCCGCAGGCCTTCACCGTCAGGTCGATGAGCTTGTCCTGGACCTGCCGGCGGCCCCGGACCTTGGCCACCGACTGGAGCTGCCCGTCCGGGGCAAAGCTGATGAGGGGCTTGATCTGGAGCGCGGTCCCCGCCAGGGCCGCGACCCTGCCGATGCGCCCCCCTTTTTGGAGATACTCCAGGGTGTCCACCGAGAAGAAGGGGTAGGTATTCCCGATGAGCTGGGGTACCCGCTTTTTGGTGAGCTCCCGCCAGGAGGCCCCATTTCGCAGGTCCTCGGCCAGCTGGAGCATGGTCATGCCCACCCCCAGGGAGCCGCTGGCCGAGTCGTAGACCGCAATCTCCAGGTCCCGGCGCTCCTGGGCCAGGAGGCGGGTGAGATTGTAGGTCCCTGACAGGCCCCCGGAGAGCATCACGGCGATGACCCCGTCGTAGCCCTCCGCCGCCAGGCGGTCGAACAGGGCCTCGATGTCCTCCCCGGTGGGCAGGGAGGTCTTGGGCAGCTCCCCAGCCCGGAGCCGCTGGTAGACGTCGGCGGCGGTGATGTCCACGCCGTCCCGGTACTCCCCGTCGGCACAGCGAATCCGCAGGGGGACCACATGGATGTGGTGCTCCTCCGCCAGCTTGGGGGCAAGGTCTGCGCAGGAATCGGTGAGCAGGGCAATCTTTCGGGGGGCCATCCGACCCATCTCCTCCCTTGACAGGGCCGGAGCCCTGACGTATCCTAGGGCTTGTTTGAAAAATGTCAACATGCCCAATCAGCGGGTCTTTTGCCCCCTGGACGGCGCAATTTTTCCTTGAAATCCGCCAGGATTCCTGCAAAAAAATTGCTTGCCAGCGGCCCAAAATCCCTCGCTGCTGGACACATCGCCAATTTTCAAACAAGCCCTAATGCCACATAACACGGTTCGGTTATCTATTGTCATTATAGGGGATGCCATCAGGAATGTCAATGACCGGAAAAGAGGCGGAAAATCCGCTCCTCCCGCCCTGTTCCGGGCCGGAGGGCCCGGTCAGAGGAAAAGGGCCAGGCTCCAGGCTGCGGTGGCCGCCAGCGCCCCGGCGGCGGCGTAGGCCGGGGCCGGAATCTGCCGGAACCACTTTCCCGGCCTGGTACTGCCCCGAAGGTAGCTCTTGGCCGCCTGCCTGGCCTCCCGCAGGACCTGCTCGGCGCTGACCCCCTGGCCGAAGGCCTCCTCCCGCAGGACGAAGATGGCCTCCTCAAAATATTTCGGGTCTGGCTCCTTCACCAGGATCACCCGTTTGCTGACACCTTTTACCATGTGTGCCCCTCCTCTGGTTTTTCCAGTTCTTCCCTTCCAGTATGGCCCGCTTTTCCTGCCATTATTCGCCTGGCATAAGCCTTCCCGCTCTTCCGTACACTAGGGGCAGAACCTTTTCCGGGAGGCGGAAACGTGGAAACAAGCAAAAAACGGCTCCTATGGGCCTTGGCGCTGGTCTTTCTGCTCAACATCGCGGTGATTCTGCTGGCCCAGTCAGCCCAGGCGGCCGCCTACCGCCAGGGCTCCTCCGGCCAGGCAGTGCGGACCATTCAGGAGAAGCTGGTACGCTGGGGCTATTTCGACGGGCCGGTGGACGGCATATTCGGTTCCAAGACGGAGGCGGCGGTCCGGTTCTTTCAGGAGAAAAACGGCCTGACCGCAGACGGCATTGTGGGGCCCGCCACCCTGGCGGCCCTGGGCATGAGCGGCGGCAGCGGGGAGAGCGCCTCCCCCACCCAGGACAACAACGTGGCCCTGCTGGCCCGGGTCATCTCAGCGGAGGCCCGGGGAGAGCCCTACAGCGGCCAGGTGGCCGTGGGGGCGGTGATCCTCAACCGGGTGAGCCACCCCTCCTTCCCCAACACCATCGCCGGGGTGGTCTACCAGCCCGGGGCCTTTACCTGTATGGTGGACGGGCAGATCGACCAGCCTGTGGCAGAGTCGGCCGTCCGGGCCGCCCAGGACGCCCTCAACGGCGCCGACCCCAGCGGCGGGGCCATCTACTACTTCAACCCCAGCACCGCCACCAGCGGCTGGATCTGGTCCCGGCCCCTCATCAAGGTTATCGGCAGCCATCGCTTCTGCGCCTGAACCGGCGTTCCCCGGCCCCCGCGCCGCAGGATATCCAGCGGCCCGGCGGTGTGAGTACGCGCACGCCGCCGGGCCGCTTTACGGCCTTCCTGGATGCCGTCCTTGCGGTCTGACTACCGGCCTTTCCCCCACTGCTGCCTGGAAAGATTCCATTTGTGATTGCGATTTGCGTCCGCATATCGCTTCATCTTGTCACAAAAATATTCACACGCTTCTTCTTCCGCTTCAAAAAACTTTTGTCCGGCTTTTTTACCATGTTCACTGTAATATACCTGCCACAGCCCCTCTCTCACGATACATAATCTCTCATTGAGCAGTCCCCCAGTCAGAATGGAATATAAATCTGGAGGGACACCGATTTCATCCAATTTATTTTTCAGATTATACACAAACATTATATGACAGCCTCCTTCATACTCCCACCGCTCGATCCGGCTGGAACGCCTTCTCCGGCCAGCAGGCGGAAAACCGCCAGCCCAGAGGCGAATATCAAGAGGTGAGGATGAAACACAGGAAAGCCTATCATTATTTGATGGAGCAAATCAATGCGGCTGGCTCAAAAAAGATGGATGGCAATTACCCCAAAATGATGGAAGAAATATACCGTTGCGAAAGAGCCCATGTAGAGACCGTGATATGGAATCGCTTCCATCAGGGAATGCCGGCCTGGCGCGGTTTTTACCAAAGCTGCGGATGTATGACGGACTCACAGCGCTGAAACACGCGCTGCGGAACAGCAGGATTCCCAGCAGCAACAGCGCGGCCATCGCGTTCGTGCTGTACCAGAAATTAGGGCTTGTTTGAAACATGTCAACATGCCCAACCGGCGGGTCTTTTGCCCCCTGGACGGCGCAATTTTTCCTTGAAATCCGCCAGGATTCCTGCGAAAAAATTGCTTGCCAGCGGTCCAAAATCCCTCCCTGCTGGACACATCGCCAATTTTCAAACAAGCCCTAGGCGACGCACGCTATTTGGATGTCATACAAGAAAATATAGAGAAAGCGCCGGGGCAGGTGTCATATGTGGCGATGCTGTCAGGCTGCAAGCCGGACCGGAGGGCCTATGCGCTCCTTTCCGCCATTTACATCAACAGTGACGACGCGGCCATTTGAAGCGCTGCCGTAACAGGTATTTTGTATCAAAAAGGTTTTCTCACGGAGCCATACAGCATCCATGATAACATGGCGAATATGGAGTTGAGGAGGCTTTTATGAAAAAGGCCAGGGCGGAACGCATAGATGTGATGAGAAAGCTGGAGGCGGGGAAATTTGCTTGCTTTCAATAACTTGAAATAGGGAAACGGCATGACCCCCAAAGGCCATGCCGTTTCCCCAAAACACGATTGCTTTCTTTTGACGCCCTTTGAAGCCGTCCTATTTCTGCCAGTCGGCGGGGTAGACAAAGTACAAAAACCGCGCCCGCCCCTGGACGGAGAACTGTATCTCGCTGCCCCTGGGGATGTGGAGGATCTCCCCCGGCCCGGCGGAGACGGTCTCCCCGCCGGTGAGCACATCCAGCCGGCCCTCGACAATATAGTCCATCTCGTCGTAGGTCAGCGTCCAGGGGAAGGTGGTGTCCTCCATCACCATGAGGCCGCAGCCCAGCCGGGGGGCCTCGGCCAGGGAAAAGAGGTCCTTCGTCCAGACCCGGTCCCCGCTGCGGCCGGTGTCCAGCCGGTCGGCCTCCGTGACCTCGATCTGCGGCGCCGGCACCGCTCGGACCCCTCCGGTCCGCACCGCCGGCTTTCCCGCCGGAGCCTCCCCCAGCTTCTCCAGCAGCACCTGCCGCACCAGAGCCTCCAGGGCGGCCTTGTTTACCACTGCCATATCCGCACTCCTTTCACGCCTCCACCCGGTCCACAATGCCCACCACGGCGGCGTCCACCGGGACGGCCGCTCCGGCGGCCACCCGGGCCCCGCCGCCCCGGGTGATGAGGACCCGGTCCCCCGGCCCCGCCCCCGCCAGGTCGGAACAGACCAAGGCGGGCCCCTGGTGCCCCTCCGGGGCCACCAGCAGGAAGGTCTGCCCCGTCAGGGCCGGGTCCTTTTTCGTGCACCACACATTACCAATGACGGTTCCTAACCACACAGACACCCATCTCCCGCAGCTCCCGTTCCAGGGAGGTGAATTTTTGGTAGACCCCCAGGGGGGCCGTCTTTCGGTACTCCTTGTACTCCAGGCCGGTCTCCAGGGCCTTCACCTTCCGCCCCTCCAGGAGGGCCCGGAGCACCTGCTCCTCCTGGTCCGTCAGGGCTAGACCCAGGGCCAGGGCCCCCATCTGCTCCACCGGCAGGCGGGTGATGACCAGGGCCCCGTCCCGCTCCTCCAGGTCCATGGGAGGACCTCCTTTCTCACTGTGCGCCCCCCGCCGGGGGACCGTAAGCCCCGGCCTTGAGGCGGATCATGAAAATCCACATCAGGGAGGACAGGCGGTTGAGACCCAGGAGGATGTCCTCCCGGGTCACCGCCCCGTTCTCGTCCCGGAAGGCCCGGTAGGCCGCCAGCTCGGTCTGGCGCACCACGGTCCGCACCTTGTTCACCGCCAGAAGAGCGGGGGAGTCGGTGTAGTGGAGGAGGAAGTGGCCCTGGCCGTAGTATTTCTCCGGGTAGTGGGAGCGCTCCCGCAGCTCCCCGGGCCCCAGGCCGCACAGCCGCACCTCCCCCACGGGCTCCTCCAGCACGTCGAAGCGGATGAACCGCCGGACGAAGTCCAGCACCTCCTCCAGCTCCTCCGCCAGGGCGGGGACCCCCGCCCGGACGCAGGCCTGCTGGCACAGGGCGATCTCCCCCTCTAATAGGTCGATCATACCCCGGAAGGCAATGCGGGGGTGGTCCTTGAAGACCAGGAGATTGCCCCGCAGGTGGGTCATGTGCTCCGGCTTCTCCTCCAGAGAAGCCCCGAAGAGGGTGCGGTATTTGGGGCTGGCGGGGGCCCCCGCTTCCCGCCCGGTCTCCCCCTGGGGGTAGACCACCTCCACCCGGTGCTCCCGGAGCCAGGACCGGGCCGAGGGTGTGAGGACGTCCTCCCGGCGCACTACCACCGGCCCCCGGGTCCCGTTGTCCGACATCCGCCGGACCCGCTCCTCGGTCAGGAGGGCCATCCCTTAGCCCTCGTGGTCAAATTCCCCGGCCTTGTGGGGCAGGATGCCGTCCACCTCGGCGTGGGGGCGGGGGATGACGTGGACCGAGATGAGCTCCCCCACCTTCTCGGCGGCGGCGGCTCCGGCGTCGGTGGCGGCCTTCACCGCCCCCACGTCCCCCCGGACCATGACGGTCACCAGGCCGCCGCCCACCTGCTCCTTACCCACCAACTGGACGTTGGCGGCCTTCACCATGGCGTCGGCGGCCTCAATGGCCCCCACCAGTCCTCTTGTCTCTACCATGCCCAGGGCGTTTGTGTTTGCCATGTTCTGCGTGCTCCTTTCCGTATGGGCCTCCCGGTTGGGGAGGGCCGTTGTCTGCTTCGTTTCCCGGTCCGCCCGTTCGGGGACGGCGGCGGGACCTCCTCCCCCGCCCCCCAGGACGGCGGCGGCCAGGGAGGCCATGTCCTCCTGGACGGGCTTCTTCCGGCCCCGCCCGGCGGCGGGTGGCTTCTTCTGCTTGGGGGGCGGCTCCGCCGCCGGGCCGGGGGGCTGTTCGGGGGCATCCAGGGCGTCCGAGGCATTCGAGCCATCCTTCGCCCCCTGGTCCCCGGCGCCCTCCGCTGCCGGCGGGTCCCAGGCGGTGGGGCCCCCGGCGGCCGAGATGCGCTTGGAGGCCGAGAAGGGCTTGACCTCGTCCCCGGAGGGGGGCGGCACGTCGGCGGAGGCGGCCTCCATGTCGGCGGTGAACCGCCCCATCTGCTGGATCAGGTTGGTGTAGGGGTTGCGCATGGTCCCCTCGGCCTGGACCTCGTTCAGGGCGTTGTCCGCTGCGGCGGCTGGGGCAAGGCCCTCCGGGGCCAGGGCCGCCCGCTCCGACGGAATGGCGTCACGGCGCTTCCTGCCCATCTCAGGTCAGCCTCCTGACGATCTGGTCCACCAGCTCCCGGAGGAGGGCGTCGTCCACCTGGGGGGCGCCCTCGCCCTGCCAGGGGGCAGATCCGCCGCCCCTGATCTCCTCCAGCTCCCGAACCCCCCAGGCCACCCGCTTGATGTTGATGAGGTCCAGGGGGCCGATGTTGTTGGAGGAGGAGGAGCCCCCCACCGCCCCGCAGCCCAGGGTCAGGGCGGGGAAAAGGCAGGTGGTGGCCCCGATGCCCCCCAGGGCGGAGGGGGTGTTCACCAGCACCCGGCTGGCGGGGACGGCTTGGGCGAAGCGCTTCACCACGGCCTCGTCCTCACAGTGGATGGAAAAGGTGTGGCCTGCCCCCTCCCACTCCAGAATCTCCACGCACCTCCGGAGGACGGCCTCCTCGTCGGGCTCCACATAGAAGGCCAGGATGAGGCCCAGCTTCTCGTTGGAGTAGGGGTAGCCGGGGCCCACCCCTGTCTCCCGGGCCACCAGCACCCGGGCGCTGGCGGGCACCTGGGTGAGTCCGGCCAGCTTGGCCACCGTCTCCACGCTCTTGCCCACAATGGCGGGGTTCATGGTGCCGTTGGGCCGGAGGATAAATTTGGACAGCCGCTTGTGCTCCTCGTCGCTGAGGAGATAGGCCCCCTGACGCCGGAGCTCTCCGGTGACGGCCTCCTCCTGGGCCCGGGTGACCACAACGGACTGCTCGCTGGCGCAGATGGTGCCGTTGTCGAAGGTCTTGGAGTCCAGGATGCGCTTCACCGCCAGACGGACGTCGGCGCTCTTGTGGATATAGGCCGGACCGTTGCCAGCCCCCACACCGATGGCAGGGGTGCCGGAGGAGTAGGCCGCCTTCACCATGGCCCCGCCGCCGGTGGCCAGGATGAGCCGGGTGTGGTCATGCTTCATCAGGGCGCTGGTGGCCTCCATGGTGGGGGTGGGGAGGCTGGCGATGGCCCCCTCCGGGGCCCCGGCCTCCCGGGCTGCCCGCTCCACCACCTGCACCGTCTCGGCGATGCACCCCGCCGCGCTGGGATGTGGGGAAAAGATGATGGGGTTGCCCGCCTTCATGCAGATCATAGCCTTATAGATGACGGTGGAGGTGGGGTTGGTGGAGGGCACCAGTCCCGCCACCAGTCCCACAGGCACCCCGATGTCGATGGTCTTCCTCTCCCGGTCCTGGGCCAGGATGCCGTGGGTCTTCTGGTCCTTGATGGCGTCGTAGAGGGTGGTGGCGGCAAAGCGGTTTTTGAGCTCCTTGTCGGCCCGGATGCCAAAGCCCGTCTCCTCCACCGCCAGGCCGGCCAGCCGTCCGGCCTCCGCCGCCGCAGCCCGGGAGATGGCCGCCGTGATTCGGTCCAGCTCCTCCTGGTTCATGCGGGCGAGGACCCGCTGGGCCTCCCGGGCCCGGTGGACCAAATCCCGGACCTCCTGCACCGAGCGCAGGTCTTTGTCGATTTGCATGTGGTTCCTCCTATTCTTCCCGTGGACTGGACGCAATGCCCAGCACCGCCTGGGCAAAGGCTTCGCACGCGGCTTTGCAGGCGCTCTGGGTGCCGGTGAGGAGGCCGCCGCCGAAGTTGGTCTCGCTGGGGGGCTCGAAGAGGGCGGCCATGCGCACGTCGGCGGCCTTCATGGCCTCGTCCAGGCCCACCATGGACTCCAGGGGCGGGGCGATGAGGTAGGCCAGGGCCTCCCCCTCCCGCACCCCGGCGGTTTTGGAGAGGTAGGTCCCCGTCCGGGAAACGGTGTGGGCAAAGTAGACGATGGAGTCGTCCGCATTGGCCGAGCGGAAGCCCACCCCGCTGTCCAGAAAGGCCACCGCCGCCTTGAGGCCGCTCTTGACCTCCGAGGGGCTGGGCCCGGCCAGGATGCCGATGACCTCCCCCGCCAGCTTGGTGCTGGCGTTGGCCGCCCCGGCGTAGAGGCTCCGGCCATAGACTACCTCTACGGCGGCGGCCTTGGTGGCCTCATCCAGGGCGCAGTAGGTCACATCATCGCTGTCGGCGGTGATGAGGCCGATGGATCGGTGTCCCTCCGGGAGCCCCAGCTTCTCCGCCAGGGACTCCGACACGTTGGCGATGGTATGGGTGGAGAGGACATGGCACTTGATGAGGTCTCCCGTCATGCCCCCGCCCCCCTTGCCAGCTCGATCCCGCTGGCCTTCCTTTCCAGCATGGTTTTCACCAATTCCGCAATGTGAGCCCCTGCTTCTACCGCAGTTGTCCCCTGCCGGTGGATGTTGGAGATCACCGTCCGCTTGGACTCGGGGATGCCGATGCGGGCCCCGTAGGTCAGATAGGCCGACATGGACTCGGCGGTGACCAGGCCGGGGCGCTCCCCCACCAGCATACAGACCACCTCGGCCCCGGTGAGCGCCCCGATGTGGTCGGAGGCCCCCACCCGGCAGTACTTTACAAAGAGAATGGGCCCGGCCGCAATGCCGTAGCTCTTCAGTCCGGCCTGGATGGCCTCCATACAGTCGGCGGCGTTGGCCTCGATGGCGGCGGAGGAGAGGCCGTCCCCCACCACCAGGGCCACCTTGGGCTTCTGGCCCAGGGCCTCCCGGATGACGGCCTGAGCGGCCTCGTCAAAGCGGCGGCCCTTGTCGGGGCGGGTCAGATATTCGTCCTTGTCCCGACACAGGGTCTGGACCGCGACATAACCGCCCCGCTGGATAAAATCCTCGCTGACATGGGAGAAGACCGAGTCCTGGGCCGCCGCGTGGTCGCAGCGCATCCGCAGCATGGTCTGGGTCTTGTACCGGGCCCCGGCCCGGTACACCCCCAATCTGGCGGGGGTTTTGCGCTTCAGGTCCAGGAAGGCGGGGCCGTTGCGGGGATTGGGGACCAGGTAGAGCGCCCGCAAATCCACCTGGGCAATGTCGGGGAGCTCCCCCCCGTCCCCCTCCGGGCCGGGCTCCATGGGGCGGTAGTCCGCCGCCTTCACCTGGGGGGTGGGGGCCTGCCCCATGCGTTCGGCCACCATTCGCTCCACCAGAGCGCGCAGTTCTTTCTCGTTCATGTCGTCCTCACAAACTCCATTCCTTCGCCCCGCCCTTCGGGCAGGGCTCATTCATTCCGTTGTTCGTCCTCTCCCCGGCGGGCCCGGGCTTGCCGGCCCCGCCGGGGGCCCGTTTCAAACTCCATTCCTTTGCCCCGCCCTTCGGGCAGGGCTCATTCATTCCGTTGTTCGTCCTCTCCCCGGCGGGCCCGGGCTTGCCGGCCCCGCCGGGGGCCCTACCTACCCCAGCAGAACGGATCCGTCCCCCGCCAGGGGGGTGAGCTTCCCGTTCTCCACAAAGCCCATCCTCTCCAGCCACTCCTGGAAGGGCCGAATGGCCGTCAGGCCGAAGAGCTCCCGGAGGGCGGCCGTCTCGTGGTAGCCGGTGGTCTGGTAGTTGAGCATCACGTCGTCCCCGTGGGGGATGCCCATAAAGTAGTTGCACCCGGCGGCGGTGAGGAGGACAGCCAGGTCCTCGATGTCGTTCTGATCGGCCTTCATGTGGTTGGTGTAGCAGGCGTCACAGCCCATGGGGATACCGGTGAGCTTGCCCATGAAGTGGTCCTCCAGCCCCGCCCGGATGACCTGCTTGGAGTTATAGAGGTACTCCGGGCCGATGAACCCCACCACCGTGTTCACCAGGAAGGGCTGAAAATGCCGGGCAAAGCCGTAGCACCGGGCCTCCATGGTCACCTGGTCCCAGCCATTGTGGGCCTCGCTGGAGAGCTCGGAGCCCTGGCCAGTCTCGAAGTAGAGGACGTTGGGGCCGGTGGCGGTGCCCTCCCGGAGGGCCAGCTCCCGGGCCTCGGCAATGGTCTCGGCGGTGAAGCCAAAGGCCTCGTTGCCCTTCTGGCTGCCGGCGATGGACTGGAAGATCAGGTCGGCGGGGGCCCCCCGGCGGATGCACTCCATCTGGGTGGTGACATGGGCCAGAACGCAGGTCTGGGTGGGAATCTCCCAGCGGGTCTTGATGGCCTGGAACCGCTCCAGCACCCGGGTGACGCTCTCCACCGAGTCGTCCACCGGGTTGAGGCCCAGCACCGCGTCCCCCACCCCGAAGGTGAGGCCCTCCAGCAGGGAGGCCATGATGCCATCTGGGTCGTCGGTGGGGTGGTTGGGCTGGAGCCGGGCCGAGAGGGTCCCCGGCTCCCCGATGGTGGTGTTGCAGGTGGCGGTGACCCGGAGCTTCTTGGCGGCGTAGATGAGGTCCAAGTTGCTCATGAGCTTGGCAGCTGCCGCCACCATCTCGCTGGTGAGGCCCCGGGAGAGCCGCCGAACGGCGGCGCCGTCGTTCCTGTCGTCCAGGAGCCACTCCCGCAGCTCGGAGACGGTCCAGTTTTGAATCTCCCCATAGATTTTCTCGTTGACCCCGTCCTGGATGATCCGGGTGACCTCGTCGTCCTCATAGGGGACGGCGGGATGGTTCCGCAGGTCGGCCAGGGTCAGGTTGGCCAGCACCACCTTGGCGGCCACCCGCTCTTCGGCGTTCTCAGCGGCGATGCCCGCCAGGCGGTCGCCGGACTTCTCCTCATTGGCCTTGGCCATGACCTCCCGGACCGTGTGGAAGTCGTAGACATGGCCCAGCAGCTTGGTCTTTAAGATCATCAGTGTTCCTCCTATCGCACCCCGGCGGACTGTCCGGGGCTTTGTTGAAAGGCCAGGGTCTTCACTACCACCGGCAGGACGGCGCCTCCCGCCACGGGAGCGCCGATGTCGATGTAGTCCCCGTCCCGGACGGAAACCCCGTCCAGGCACAGCAGGGGACCCGTCCCGCCCATGGCCTGGCCCAGGACCTTGGCCAAATCCCGCTCCACCACCACCACGGGGAGAAAGCCCCGCTGGACCAGAGGGGCCAGCCCCGCCCGGATGCCTTCGGCCAGCTGGGTCACCCGGCGGTAGGGAGGCGAGGGCTCCCCCGCCAGGGCCAGGGCCACCTGGGAGAGGCCCTCCTGGTCGGCGTACCAGGCGAGTTTTCGGCGGATGGCCTCCCCCAGAGCCTCCGGCGGCAGGGCCGCGTCCCGATCCTCCAGCCAGAGCACCGGCAGGTTCTTCAGGGGGAAGTCCACCCCCTGGTAGTAGATGGTGGAGCCTGAGACCTCCACCGAGTGGGCCCCCGCCCCGATGACAGTGGCCCGGATGGTCTCCGCCCCCCGGAGGAGGTCGAAGCCCCGGGCCTCCAGCCGCCGCCGGAGGGCGGGGCCCAGCAGGGGCCCGATGTCGCCAAAGGCCCGCCAGTCCGCCGGCGGGTCCCACATACAGTCGGCCACGCCCCCGGAAAAGGAGAGCACCCGCACCCCTGGCGGGATGGCCCCCTCCAGTCCCGTCCCCATGGCCTCCAGCAGGGGCTGGAGGTCCTCCGGGCCGGGGTGGTCCCCCAGGGCGGGCGCCGGCACCGCTCCGCCCCCGGTCCACTCCTCCAGGGCCGGGGAGCAGTAAATGATTCGGCCCGCCGGGTCCAGCTTCAAGAGCCGCCCGCCGATGTTGAGGCAGCCGGTGTCCCGGAGTTCCCCGTTTTCAAAAAGGGCCAGGTTGGAGGTTCCCCCGCCGATGTCCAGGTGGAGCAGCCGGCAGCGGCGCTCCCTGGAGATCTGGTCGGCCCCCGCCCCCCGTGCGGCCAGGATGGACTCCAAATCGGGGCCGGCGGTGGCCACCACAAAGTCCCCGGCGAAGTCTGACAGGGCGGCCAGTACCTCCCGGGCGTTCTCCTTCCGGGCGGTCTCTCCGGTGATGATGACCGCCCCGGTCTGGACCTCCTCCCGGCGGAGCCCCGCCTTTTCATACTCCTCCGCTACGATGTCCCGGACGCCGGCAGCGTCGATGACGGTGTCGGAGCGCAGGGGAGTGAAGTGAATACCGCTGCGGTAAGTGACTGCTCGGTTGGTGATGGCCACCTGGGGCACCGAAAAAGGGTTGGCCCGATTCTCCAGCGTCAGATCGGACACCACAAATTGCGTGGTGGAGGTGCCGATGTCGATGCCTACCGATTTTAGGGTTTCTGTCATATCGGCACCTCCACCACCGGGGCCCCGCAACGCGGGGCGCTCGCCAGAGCGTAAAATCGGAGCAAAGCGGAGATTTTCCGCAGGGGCAATTCACTTGCCCCGAGTACTTCAAAATCCATCGGGCTCCCCACGGGCTGCCTGCCAGCCTGTGGGGAGGATGTTCCAATGTCGATGCCGGCTGATTTTCGTGTCTCTGTCATGCCCCGCCCCCGATTTCCAGCAGCATGGCCTGGAGGTCCCCTGCCCGGACCTCCCGGGGGTTGGCGGGGATGCAGGCGTCGGCCAGGGCGGCCTGGATAAGGCCGGGCAGGGCCTCCCGGAGGTCTCCGGCGGATACCGGGAGCCGGGGGGCGATCTTCAGCCGGGTCCGCAGCCGGGTCAGGGCAGCGGCCAGCGCCCGGGGATTCCCAGCCAGGCCGCAGAGCCTGGCCAGCCGGCTGTATCCCTCCGCCGCCCGGGGGTCCTGGGCGTTGAAGAGAATTACCTGGGGCAGCAGCAGGGCGTTGAGCCGCCCATGTGGAAGGTGGAACCGTCCGCCCAGAGCGTGGGCCAGGGCGTGACACACCCCCAGCCCGGCGGCGTTGAAGGCCATACCCGCCATACAGGAGGCGTAGAGCATGTCCCCCTTGGCAGTCCGGTCCCCGGTGTAGGCGGCGGGGAGGCGCTGATCGGCCAGGGCGAAGGCCCGTTCCGCCAGGGCCCCGGAGAAGGGACTGGCCCCCCGGGCCACGGCGGCCTCGGCGGCGTGGGTGAGGACGTCCATGCCGGTGTCGGCGGTGACCTGGGGGGGCACCCCGTCCAGGAGGCCGGGGTCCAGAACTGCGGCCTCCGCCAGCAGGCCGTCATCCACCAGGGGGATTTTCACCCCCCGGTCGGTGTCGGTGAGGACGGCGAAGGAGGTGACCTCGCTGCCGGTGCCCGCCGTGGTGGGGATGCACCAGAGGGGCGGGCGCTCCTTCCCGCACCAACACATGGCCTTGGCGCAGTCCATGGGGGAGCCGCCGCCAAAGGCCACCACCGCGTCGGGCCGGAAGGCCCGGAGGGCGGCCACCCCCTCCGCCACCAGCCGGAGGGACGGGTCTGGCTCCACCCGGTCGAAAACCTCCACCGGCCCGGTGAGCCGGGCCTTCACCCGGTCCAGGAGTCCGGAGGAGGCCAGAAAGGCGTCGGTGACCACC
Organism: uncultured Intestinimonas sp.; assembly: GCF_944387725.1. GTDB lineage: Bacteria > Bacillota > Clostridia > Oscillospirales > Oscillospiraceae > Intestinimonas. The sequence goes on from NZ_CALXGA010000009.1 coordinate 17,935, forward strand.
AGCACCCGCTTCCCCGCCAGGGCGTCCAGGGCCTTCATGGGCTCCGGCCCGAAATAAATTTTGGGCTTGACCGCAAATCGTTCCATGCTCCACCCCTGCTTTTTCCTTGATGGCCTTAGTATGGCAGGAGGGCAGAAAAATATCGCAGGTACAGAAAAATTTCTCCCCTCGCTTTCGTGCCGCCGCGCTCCGCCTGTGGGTATAAAAAAGGACAGCCGATTTTCTCGACTGTCCTTCTGTTCCGAAATCATGCCCGCAGAATCAAAGGCAAAGCGGCTGGTTCCCGCAGCCTTACCCCTTGAGCAGATTCCGGGAGATGACCATCTTCTGGACCTCGGAGGCGCCCTCGTAGATGCGGAGAATCCGGGCGTCCCGGTACATGCGCTCGATGGCGTAGTCCTTCATGTCGCCGTAGCCGCCGTGAATCTGGAGGGCCAGATCGCAGCAGAATCAGGCGGCCTCGCCGGCGTACCACTTGGCCATGGCGGCCTCAGTGGTGCAGGGCTTCCCCTCCTGCCGCAGGCCGGCGGCCCGGAGGGTCAGCAGCCAGGCCGCGCCGGCCCGGATATCCATGTCCACCAGGTACCACTGGAGCCCCTGGTTGGCGTTGATGGGCTTGCCGAACCGCACCCGCTCCCCGGAGTACTTCACCGCCTCCGCGCCGGCCCCGCAGGCCTGAGCCGCGATGCCGATCCGGCCCCCGTCCAGGCCCATCATGGCGATCTTGAAGCCCTCGCCAAGATGGCCCAGGATGGCCGTCTTGGGTAAGCGCACATCCTCCAGCACCAGCTCGGATACAGCGGCTCCTCGGATGCCCCTCTTGCCCGGGACAGGGTACTATGAGCGATCTCCTGGGTGGCGCGTAACTCCCGAAAATGGACACGCTGAAAAAGGAGCGCCGGGAGCGCTCCGAAAAGAAAAAGGCTCTCTATGCTGAATACCGCAAGGCCCAGGCGGATATGTGGCAGGCTGTTGCGGTCAAGGCGAACATTGACCATCTGCTCGGCCATACGGACGGGCGGGAAAATAAGGCCCAGGAGCGATAGCTCCGGGACGCAGACAACAGGCGCTTGCGCCTGGACTTCTGGACACTTTGGACTGCACCCCGTCAAGTAGACAGGGAAATAAAAAGCAAAAAAATTCTATTTTAAGGTTTCATGTACTTAGGGCTTGTTTGAAAATTGGCGATGTGTCCAGCAGCGAGGGGTTTTGGGCCGCTGGCAAGCAATTTTTTCGCAGGAATCCTGGCGGATTTCAAGGAAAAATTGCGCCGTCCAGGGGGCAAAAGACCCGCCGGTTGGGCATGTTGACATGTTTCAAACAAGCCCTAATTATGGATAGTAGAATAGATGCAATTTACGGGCGGCAGTCGATTGACAAAAAGGACAGAATCAGCATTGAACGTCAATTTGAATTTTGCCGCTATGAGCTTAAAGGCGGTGAGGGTAAGGAATACAAAGACAAGGGCTACTCTGGCAAGAACATTGAGCGCCCCGACTTCCAGCGGCTTCTGCAGGACATCAAGCTGGGCTTGATTAAGCGGGTGATCGTCTACAAGCTGGATCGGATTAGCCGTTCCATCGTGGACTTCGCAAAGCTCATGGAACTGTTCAAGCAGTACAATGTGGAGTTTGTGTCCTGCACAGAAAAGTTTGACACTTCCACGCCAATGGGCCGGGCGATGCTCAATATCTGCATTGTCTTTGATGACTGGGAGTCCGTGAGCTTTGACGATAAGCGCAAGGCGGTTGATATACTCATATCACAGATTGACGCTACCAGTGAGAGTGTTACAATCCACTGGAAAATCTAAAACCTTTTCACTTGGCATTATGCCCTTGCAAAAAATAGTTTGCTGTATTTAGATAGAAGGGTTGGTCAGCGGAGATTGGCTTTGATGAACGAAACCATAGCGGAAGAGCCAGACCCATTCCAAATATTTTACGCAATCCGCGCAAAAGCAGAAGGATTGCTGTAAATTCCCAGATATGATACCCTTTTTGACCGTCCCTGCAAAAAAGGTGGATAAAAGGAAATGTTTGTTGTAAAATAAAAGTTGATTGTAAAATCAAGTTGATCACCGAAAAGAAACGTCCACAGTGACCTTTATCCTGTGGTAAAATATGCCGTGGGCGACGGCTACCTGCTGCTGGCCTATCTGGCCGGGGATGTGCAGCCGGAGGACATAGAGCAGATGACGGAATATGCCCCGGCTAAAATCATCATCTCCCGTGACAGCGTTGCCGACGATGCCGCCATGGCCAACGCCTACTCCATCCTGCGGGACCATGGCGTTGAATTAAAATTATTAAAATATGGTTATCCCTTTCGACCGGCTTGAAATTTCTTGATATAGCTGTGAGTCAAAGAAAAAAGAATCATTCCGAATACAACAGAGTAAAGTTTGCGTATTTCCAGGGCGATATCACCATAGATAAATTAGCTCCAACGCCTTCTGCTGCAAGGAGTTGCAATTCGCTGATGCAAAGGGATAACCATATTATTAAAATTAGAGTGAGGGGAAAGAAATGGAATACAATCAGCTTCCTAAGGGTTTTTTCAAAAAGAATCCGCTCGACCAATTATCCGCTGCCAATATTGCCTATTTTTCCATAACTGCCGGGTTTGATGAGGATCTGGAGAATGAAGTGTTTGATTTGGCAAGAAAGAAAATGGATGCCCAGCGCTTGGATAAAATCAATCGGGAGCGGGAGGAAATCCCCCATCTTGAGACCGGCGAGGACTTTGTTCGGTTTATGCGGAGCGACTACGATATCGTAAACCGTCACATGCTATGTAAGCGGGCGCTGACTATGCAGCAGATCGTCATCCCGCCCATGCTGCACAGATTTTGTACCAGTATGCAGGATATGTTTATCGAGACCGCAGTATATATCCTGGCCCATGCGGAACAGTCCTATGTGGAGCAGCTGAAGACCCTGTACCCGAAAATTCGGGACCCTTATGCACAAAGTATGACCTGCCTGGTGTTTGGGATCCAAAAACAAGAGGATACCCTTCCTCTGCTGCTGGCGGAATACCAGCGCCTACAGAAGGAATTCCCGGAAGAAAACCTGGGCCAAGGGCCGCTGCTGGCCATCTATATCCTGTACAATAAGGCGTGATTGCCGTGAAACTGGTACTTCACCCAGTTAGAAATTGGAGATTGGATTTCGAGCGGAATTTTTGCGAAACAAGGCAGAGGACGCCGGCAGGCAGTCGTCCACCAAGGACGATAACGAAGTGATGCGGAAATTCCGCCGGAAGGCAAATGCAGGTCTCTGGCTTGGTGGAGTACGAGTACTCCACCAAGCCTTCCAAATGGACGCGGTCAACGCTGTGGTGGATGAGCGGCAGACTTCTCTTCTCCCGGAGATGGGCCAGAGCAACGCCCTCTATGTTTTTCCGCCGGTCAGAACCCCCGGGTCCACTCGGGGCGCATCCCCGCGCCGCTCTCCAGGGCCCGGTCCAGCTGGGCCAGGAACCGCTCCCGGTCCTCCGGTAGGCTTCCCTTCAAAGGCACATAGTTGGAGGCGTGGTCGCAGGTGAAGTGGAGGGGGTCCACCTCCAGCTTTTCGATGAGGAGCCGGGCCTCCCTGAGGGTGTCCATGGGGGTCACGGGCTGGAATCTGCCCGCCTGGCAGTCCTCATAGAGCTCGGTGCCCGGATAGAGGCTCAGGGTCAGGGCGGAGAGGTGTCGGGGCTTCATCTGGTTCATCATAGCGGCGGTATCCAGGATGTGGCGCTCTTCCGCCTCCTCCCCCCGGCCCGCCAGGCCCAGGAGGATCATCACCCACAGGTCCATGCCCGCCTCCCGGAGCCGGAGGCCGGCCTCCAGCATCTGCTGGGCGTCCACCCCCTTCTTCACCTTCTTCAAGAGGGCGTCACAGCCGGTCTCCACCCCCAGATAGGCCCGGGCCAGGCCGTGCTCCCGCAGGAGTTTTAAGTCCTCCGGGGACTTGGTGAGGGTGCTCCTGGGGCCGGCGTAGGTGGTGACCTTTTCCAGGGAGGGAAAGGCGGCGTAGAGGGCGTCCAGGATGGTCAGCAGGTCCTGGGTCTTCATAATGATGGCGTCCCCGTCGCAGAGGAAGACCCGCCGCACGTCGCCGTAATAGGCCTTGGCCATGCGGATGTCCTCCAGGATGTCCTCCATGGGCCGGATGTGGAACTTCTTGTCCCGGTACATATTGCAGAAGGTGCAGGTGTTGTTGGAGCAGCCCACCGTGGCCTGGAGCAGGTAGCTCTTCCACTCCCCGGGGGGCCGGTAGATATCGCCTTCGTATCGCATGTCAAACCTCCGTGAGTTCTTTCAGGGCGGCCGTCAGGGCGGACATCTCCCCGTCGGCGCCCACTGTAATCCGCAGGCAGTCCCGAATGCGGGGCCGGTCGAACCATCGCACCAGAATGCCCCGCTCCCGCAGACCGTCCAGCAATACCTTGGCCGGGACCTCCGGGTGGCGGACAAAGAGGAAGTTGGCCTGGGAGTCGGTGACGGTAAAGCCCATATCCCGCAGAGCCAGGGCCGTCTGGTCCCGTGTCCGAACCACCTGGGCGGTCCGCTCCTGGAAGTAGGCCGTGTCCGCGATGGAGGCCGCCGCCGCAGCCTGGGCGGCCCGGTCCACGGTGTAGGAGTTGATGGAGTCCCGGACGCACCGCAGGGCGGCGATGAGTTCGGGACAGGCCAAGGCATAGCCCACCCGGAGTCCCGCCAGGGCGTGGCCCTTGGACAGGGTGCGCACCACCACCAGATTGTCGTACTCCCCCACCAGGGCGTCGGCTGAAGCGCCGCCGAAGTCGATGTATGCCTCGTCCACCAGCACCACCTGGTCCCGGTGGGCCTCTAGGATGCGCCGGATGCCGGCCAGCTCCACCGCCAGACCGGTGGGGGCGTTGGGGTTGGCCACCACCACCCCGCCGCAGCCAGGAGGGAGAAAATCCTCCACCGGCAGGGTAAAGTCCTCCGCCAAGGGGACCAGCTCCACCGGCAGGCCGAAATAGCGGGCATAGACGGCATAGAAGGTGTAGGTGATGTCGGCAAAGCGCACCGGCCGGTCCGGGTCGAAGAAGGCCTGGAAGCAGAAGGCCAGCACCTCGTCGGAACCGTTGCCGGGAAAGACCTGCTCCGGGGAGAGGCCATGGACGGCGGCGGCGGCGGTGCGCAGCTCGATGCACTCCGGGTCTGGGTAGAGCCGCAGGCTGTCCCCGGCGGCGGCCCGAAGGGCCTCCAGGGCCTTTGGAGAGGGTGGATAGGGGTTCTCGTTGGTGTTGAGCTTGATGAACTGCCGGTCCCGGGGCTGCTCCCCGGGTACATAAGGGACCATGTCCCGGATGCGCCGGCTCCAATGCTTTTTCATGTGGCTTCCTCTCCCTCCCGAAAGATCTTGCGGATGCTCTTTTCCGCCTTGCTCCGGGGCAGCATGACCTCATGGCCGCAGCCCTGGCACCGAAGGCGGAAGTCCATGCCCACCCGGAGCACAAGCCACCGCTTGCTCCCGCAGGGGTGGGCCTTCTTCATCTCCAGCACATCGTCCAGACGCACATCCATCTCTGACCGCCTCCCGTCTCCGCATGGGTTCCCCTTGGTTCGGGAACCGAACGGATATCATTATAAGTTCCCAAGCCCTCCCTGTCAATTCCCGGTTTCCCGCCGCATATAGTGACCTATCCAGAAAAAACACAGCGACGGAAAGGAATGATGCGGGATGCTCAGCCGCTTTCTCCCCGAGGGCCGGCGCCTGAACACGCCGGAAAACCGTGGGGCCTGCGCCAGTCTGGAGGCTCTGCGCTCCGCCCGGGACCGGGGCGTCATCTTGGAGGGTCAGGCCCTCTCCTGCAGCCCGGAGCACCACCTGACGGTCTCCCTGGGCCCCTTCACAGGGGTGATCCCCCGGGAGGAGGCCGCCCTGGGGGTGGCTGAGGGGACCGTCCGGGACATCGCCATCCTCTCCCGGGTGGGCAAGCCGGTGTGCTTCCTGGTGGAGGAGGCGGAGGAGGGGCCGGAGGGCCCCCGCGTCCGCCTCTCCCGCCGCCGGGCCCAGATCCTGGCCCGGGATGCACTGATGGCCCGGCTCCGGCCGGGGATGGTCATTCCCTGCACCGTCACCCACTTAGAGCCCTTTGGGGCCTTCGTGGACATGGGCTGCGGCCTGGCGTCCATGATCGGCATCGAGCACATTTCGGTCTCCCGCATTCCCCATCCGGCCTGCCGCTTCACTCCGGGGCAGGAGATCTTCGCCGCCGTGCTGGACACCGACCCGGCGGCGGGCCGCGTGCGGCTCACCCACCGGGAGCTGCTGGGCACCTGGGAGGAAAACGCCCGGCGGATCTCCCCCGGGATGACGGCGGTGGGCTGGGTCCGGGGCATCAAGGAGTACGGGGCCTTTGTGGAGCTCTTCCCCAACCTCTCCGGCCTGGCCGAGCCCCGGGAGGACCTCCGGGAAGGGGACCGGGTCTCGGTCTTCCTCAAGGCCATTCTGCCCGAACGGATGAAGATCAAGCTGCTGGTCATCGACCGCCTGCCCCCGGATCCGGGCCCGCCGCCCCTGACCTATTTCATCACCGGCGGCCGCCTGGCCCACTGGCGCTACGCCCCCGAGGGCTGCCGCCGGACCGGGGCGGAGACGGCATTTGTCTGAGCACACCGGCCCAAAACCTGAGGTTCCCATGAACCCACAGTGGCTTCAGATGTTCTGAAAAGGGGAAGCTGTGTCGAATCCCGCCGCCCGCGCATAGGATGCCCTGGGGGGTCCTTCCCCCGAAAGGAGGTAACACGAATGGGTGTTACAAATTCTAATAAGGTTCTCAGCACAGACCGCATCGGCTGCGACGGGACCCTGCGGGTGACCCTGGCCCTGACGGCCACGCCGGATATCCTCACCAACCCCACCGACATCGTGCTGATTCTGGACCGCTCCGGCAGCATGGCCGGAGCGCCCTTGGCCAGCATGAAGGCTGGGGCCAAGCAGTTCATCGACATCATCGCCGAGGCCACCGGCGGTGCGCCCAGCGGCCAGATTGGCTCCGGCAGCCGCATCGGCATTGTCAGCTTTGCCGGAAACGCCGCGGATGACACCCAGCTTATCACCTCGGTGGCCGGCCTGAAAGCCGCCGTGGACGGGCTCACCGCCGGCGGGAACACCAACCACGCCGACGCCTTCTCCACCGCCGCCCAGCTCTTTGACCCGGCCTCGGCCAACGCTAAGGTCATGGTCATGTTCACCGACGGCAACACCACCACCGGTGCGCCTCCCGCCCCTGTGGCCGCCGCGGCCCGGGCCCAGGGCATCGTTATCTACTGCATTGGCCTGGTGGGGGCGGACGGCCTGGACGTGAGCGCCCTGAACGAGTGGGCCACCGACCCCGACGCCTCCCATGTGGCCGTGACACCGGACGCGGCAGACCTGGAGGCCCTCTTTGCCGCCCTGGCCGCCAACATCTCCAAAGCGGGGGCCACCGACATCGTCATCGACGAGCGGCTCCAGCCCGACTTCGTCCTCGCCAACATCCTGACCCCCAGCAAGGGGACGGCCACCCAGCTGGACAGCCGCTCCCTGCGGTGGACCATCTCCGAGCTGGGGGTGACGGCCAGCGAGAGCGCCACCCTGTCCTTTGACATCCGGCATGTGGCCCAGAGCTCCGGGGTCAAGCCGGTGAACCAGTCCATCACCTATTCCGATGCGGAGGGGAACCAGGCCGCCTTCCCCGACCCCTCGGTGACGGTGGACTGCGGCGGGGTGGTCTACACCGAGCCCTGTCCCATCCCCGTGGACCTGGAGGCCGAGGGCTGCGCCGACACCGTTCTGGTGGATCTGGGGACGTCTATCAGGAGTCCCAGGGCCGCATCCTCCAGCTGAGCGTGACCCTGAAGAACATCTGCCCTGGAAAGCGGACCGCCCTGGCCGCCATTCTCACCGAGGTGGACTCCCAGGGCAGCGAGTACCCCCGGGGCATGAAGACCATGACCATCCCCGCCCACAGCGGCCCCCACTGCCGGGATATCCAGGTGCGGTGCATCAAGTTCGTGGTCCCGGAGGACCTGGACGTCTCCGGCGGCTCCCCCCTGTCCACCTGTGACCGGCGGCGCTTCAAGGCACGGTTTATCGCCCACAGCATCGACGCCGGCTTCCAGTGCTGCAATACGGCGGCCCCCGTGTAAGGACCCGCCCCCCCATCGCCCGCCGGGCGGTGGTACATATCCCTCCCCTGCCCGGTCCTCCCGCCGGGCCGGACAAGCCGCAGGAGTGATGCCGCGCCCTCTCCCCGGCGAAAAAGCCCGGGCCGCGCCCCCAAAGGGCACGGCCCGGGCGGGCTGTGTCTCAGACTTGGTCCAGGAACCGCAGAAAGGCCGCCTTGCCCTCCTCGGTGCGCTTGTAGACACCGGCCTGCTCCAGGACCTGGGCAAAGACTAGGCCGGTCTCCCGCTCCACAATCTCCAGGGCGTTGTCCGGGGTGATGGCGTACTTGTCCCGGAAGCCCTCGGCCCAGCCGGCGTGCTTCTCGGTGAGGGGGCTGACCCGGAGATCGTCTCCGGACACCAGGGCGCCGGCTACCGCAGCGAGCTCCTCCTTCAGCCGGGCGGGAAGGACCGCCAGACCCATGACCTCGATGAGGCCGATGTTCTCCTTCTTGATGTGGTGGAGCTCGGCGTGGGGGTGGTAGACCCCCAGGGGGTGCTCCGGGGTGGTGATGTTGTTGCGGAGCACCAGGTCCAGCTCGTAGTCCTCCCCCCGCCGCCGGGCGATGGGGGTAATGGTGTTGTGGGGCTCTCCATTGGTCTCGGCCAGGAGGAAGGCCGCCTCGTCGGTGTAGCCCCGCCAGCTTGTGAGGATGCGGCCGGCCAGGTTGATGAGCCGATCCGGGTCTGCGGCGGTGAGGCGGACCACCGACATGGGCCACTTGACGATTCCGGCTCGCACATCCACATAGCCGGGGAAGGTCACCGGAGTCTCCACCGGGGCCTTCTCCATGGCAAAGGTATAGTGCCCTCCCTGGAAGTGGTCGTGGGCCAGAATGGATCCCCCCACAATGGGCAGGTCGGCGTTGGAGCCCACAAAGTAGTGGGGGAACTGCCGGACAAAGTCCAGGAGCTTGGCGAAGCAGTCCCGGTCGATCTTCATGGGCACATGCCGGCTGTTGAGGCAGATGCAGTGCTCGTTGTAGTAGACATAGGGGGAGTACTGCAAAAACCAGGGGGAGCCGTGGATGGTGATGGGGACGATGCGGTGGTTCCCCCGGGCGGGGTGGTTCACCCGCCCGGCATAGCCCTCGTTCTCGGCGCAGAGCTGGCACCGGGGGTAGTCCGCCGCCGGCAGGCTCCGGGCGGCGGCGATGGCCTTGGGGTCCTTCTCCGGCTTGGAGAGGTTGATGGTGATATCCAGATCACCATACTCCGTGGAGGTCACCCATTTCCGGTCCTTGGCGATGCGGTCCCGGCGGATGTAGTTGGTGTCCTGGCTGAACTGATAGTACCAGTCGGTGGCCTTTCGGGGGCTCTCGGCGCAGAGGGCACGGAAGGTCCCGATGACCTGGGCGGGCCGGGGGGTCAGCCGGCCCATGAGCATGGTGTCGAAGAGGTCCCGGTACACGATGGAGTCCTCCCGGAGCACGCCCCGGGCGTGAGCATCGTCCATCAGGGCCTTGAGCACCTCCGGCAGGTCGATGTCCCCCTCCACAGGCTCCTGGGGCGCCGAATAGCTGTCCAGCCCCAGGGCCTCCAGCAGGGTGTTTACCGCCCAAATCGCCTCGCTCTCCTCAATGAGTCCCGTCCGCCGGGCGTAAGTGACCAGCCGGGCAATGGCCGCGTCGCGCTCCATGCTCAGCCCTCCTCAAAACCGTTTGGGTGGCTCTTGTGCCAGGCCCAGGCGGTGGAAATAATGGTGGCCAGGTCGTCGTACCGGGGCTTCCATCCCAAAATGTCCTTGGCCTTCTGAGAGGAGGCCACCAGCTGGGCGGGATCTCCGGCCCGGCGGGGGGCCGCCTGGGCGGGGATGGGGTGGCCGGTGACGGCCCGGGCGGTGTCGATGACCTCCTTCACCGTGAAACCCACGCCGTTGCCCAGGTTAAAGACGTTGTTTTCACCCCCCTTGAGGAGATAGTCCAGGGCCAGAATATGGGCCTGGGCCAGGTCGCTGACATGGATGTAGTCCCGGACGCAGGTGCCGTCCTTGGTGGCGTAGTCCTCCCCGTAGATGGAGACGTGGTCCCGCTTGCCATTGGGCACCTGGAGGACGATGGGCACCAGGTGGGTCTCTGGGTCGTGGGCCTCCCCGATGGCCCCGGAGGGGTGGGCGCCGCAGGCGTTGAAGTACCGCAGGGCCACATACTTCAGGCCGTGGGCCTGGGAGACCCAGCCCATCATGTGCTCCATGGCCAGCTTGGTCTCGCCGTAGCAGTTGGTGGGGTGCGTGGGGTCGCTCTCGAGAATGGGCACCCGCTCCGGCTCGCCGTAGGTGGCGGCGGTGGAGGAGAAGACGATCTTCTTCACCCCATGGCATACCATGGACTGGAGGAGCACCATGGTGCCGTAGAGGTTGTTGTCATAGTATTTCAGAGGGTCGGACATGCTCTCCCCCACCTGAGAGGAGGCGGCAAAGTGGATGACCCCCTGGATCTCCTCGGCCTGGAAGAGGGTGTCCAGAGCGCCCCGGTCCCGGATGTCCAGCTGGTAAAATTTCGCCTTGGGGTGGACAGCGGCCCGGAAGCCGGTCTGGAGGTTGTCGGCCACCACCACCTCCCGGCCCGCATCGATGAGCTCGTACACGGTGTGGGAGCCGATGTACCCGGCCCCGCCCAACACTAGAATCGCCATAAAAACCCTTCCTTTCCGCTTTTCCAAATGACTTGGACGGCACCGCGCAAAGCCGTTTGTCGCTCTTTGTGCTGTGCTGCCTCAAATATCTCTCCCCTATTGTATCCTCTCCCCGGCTGTTTTGCAAGGGGGCGCGGTCCTTTTTGATGAGGACATAAATTGGGGGCCGGTCAGCCCCCATTCACCAGGGCGTTAAGGACGGCGGCGGCCACGTTCCCCGCCGTCTGGGAGCCGCTGCCCCCCTCCTCCACCACCACCACGAAGGCGTAGGGGGCGTCCTCATTCCGCAGGAATCCGGAGAACCAGGCGGTGGGGGACTTGCCGCCCCCCACCTCGGCGGTGCCCGACTTGGCGCAGAGGTCCATGTTGGGGAAGCGCCCGGTACCGTAGCCCTCGACCACATTCCGGGCCATCATATCGGCCAGGATCTCCGCCGTGCCGCTGTCGATCAGCCGCTCCGTCCGGCGGGTGAAATAGAACGAGGGGGGAAAGCCCAGGGGGGTCTCGGTTTTGAGGACCAGCTGGGGCGCCGCCGCCCGCCCGCCGCTGGCGATGGCCCCCATGTAGACCATCAGGGCACAGGGGTTCATCAGGTCGCCGGCCTGGCCCACGGCGGCCCAGCCCAGCTGGCCGGGGGTGAGGCCGTCCAGGGAGAAGCTCCCCGCCGCTGTCCGCAGGCCGCTGACCCGGTAGCTGCCGGTGAGGCCGGCCTGCCGGGCGTAGTTCTGGAGGACCCCGCCCCCCACCTCGTTGGCCAGCTGGGCGAAGACCCCGTTGCAGGACTGGGTGTAGGCGCCGTAGATATCCATCTCCCCGTGGGCGGCGGGACAGGTCACCAGCTGGTCCCCCACCTGGAAGGAGCCGGTGCAGGTGAAGGTCCGCTGGAAGAGGTCGGGGAGGTTTTCCATGGCGGCGGAGAGGGTCACCGTCTTGAAGACCGAGCCGGGGGTAAAGAGGCCGGAGAGGAAGCGGTTGACGTAGACCCCCTCATACCTGGGGTCGTCCTCCTGGATGTCCGGCGGGTCGGCGGGGTCGTAGGTGGGGGTGGAGAGCAGGCAGAGAAGTTCCCCCGTCCGGTAGTTGTAGACCCCCACCGCCCCCTTTTTGCCGTTCATGGCGTTGTAGGCCACATAGTTGAGATGGGCGTCGATGGTGAGGTAGAGGTCGTTGCCCGCCCCCAGGGGGCTATAGGCCCCGGTGAGGAGGTTATAGCCTGAGAGCTTGTCGGCAAAGGCCACCAGAGCCCCGGAGCCGATCTTCCCCTGGGCGTCCCCCACCACATGGAGGGCGGCCTCCCGGACGGTTCGGTTGGCATACCAGACCCGGCTGCCGTCCTCGTCCACCCAGGAGAGGACATCCCCGTCCCGGTCCAGCACCCGGCCCAGGGAGAGCTCCCCCTTGCTGTTGTAGAGGTGCCGGTTGGCGGCGAAGGAGACCCACCGCCCCCCGTTTTGGAAGAAGCGGAAGCAGAAGACGGCCAGCCCCAGCGCCAGGGCGGCGGCCAGAAGCAGGCAGACCGAGGCCCGCCGTTCGATTCTAAGCATCCAGGTCCACCTCCTGTTCCGGGTTTTGTCCCAGGAAGACGGGGGGCTCCCGCCAGGAGGGCAGCCGGATGGCAAAGCTGGCGTTGGGCCGGGTGTCGGTGGCCTTCAAAAAGGCCAGCAGGCCCCAGGAGGCCAGCATGGAGGAGCCGCCGTTGGAGACAAAGGGAAAGGTGACTCCGGTGAGGGGCAGCAGGTCCACCGAGCCGAAGACGTTCAGGCAGGTCTGAAAGACCAGCAGAGAGGTTGCGGCGCAGGCGGCGATGGTGTAAAAGCTGGACCGCCCCGCCCGGCAGGCCCGGACGGCGAAGACCGCCAGGGTGACGATGGAGAGGACGGCCAGAACCCCGATAACCAGCCCCCACTCCTCGCAGAGCATCCCGAAGACCAAGTCGGTGTCGGAGGCGGCCACGTTTTGGAGCCAGCCCTCCCCCGCCCCCACCCCCACCAGCCCGCCGGAGGCGGCGGCCGACATGGTGCGGACCTGCTGGTAGCCCCCGGAGCTGGCCTGCTCCCAGGCGTGTCCCCAGGTGGCAAAGCGCTGGAGGATATAGGGCTTGATGGAGCAGACCACCCCCGCCCCCGCCACGCAGGCCCCGGTGATAAGGGCCAGGGTGGTCCAGTCCCCGGAGCGCAGGTAGGCGATGACCAGGAAGGTGACAAAGAAGATGGCGGCGGTGCCGAAGTCGCTCATGAGGGCCAGAAAGCCGATGCACACCAGGGTGAGCAGAAGGAAGAGCCCCAGGTTCCGCTTGCGGAAGAGGCGCTCCAGGGTGGCTGATCCGGCGAAGATATAGCAGATCTTAGCCAGCTCCGAGGGCTGGAAGGACAGGGGGCCCAGGATAATCCAGTTCATGGCGCCGTAGCGGCTCTGGCCCAGGCCCAGGGCCCCCAGCACCAGGGTGATCCCCAAAAGCCCTATGGCCCCGCCGGCCATAAGCCAGCGGATGGCCTTCACCCGGTCCAGGTCCCGGAGAAAGACCCCCAGCACCACGAAGAGGAGGAGTCCCAGCAGCAGGGCGATGAGCTGCTTGAAGAGGTCCTCCGGGGCAGAGGAGGCGGTGACAGCCAGGGAGAGGGTGGAGAGGAAGAAGGCGATGGTCTCCATCTCAAAGCCCACCCGCCGGATGGCCCGCATGGCCAGGAAGTAGCCCCACATCACCGCCGTCAGGCAGAAGAAGGCGGCAGGGATGGTCAGAGGGGCGCCGGTCCCGGCGGCGGCCAGGAGCTGCCCGGCGGTGAGGACCTGGAAGACGGTGAGGAAGAAGAGCCCCGTCCAGGGGGAGACGGGCCGCTCCCGCTCCCGGCGGTTCCGGCGGCGGCGCTCCCGCTCCTCCGGCGGAACCGGGAGTAGGACGGTCTCTACCCCTCCCAGGCTCAGCACATCGCCGTAGGCCACCGGGGCGGAGCCCTCCACCACCCGGCCGTTGAGGACCACGCCCCCCTTGGAGTCCAGATCGTAGACTGTCCAGCGGTCGCCCTCGGCCCGGATGAGGGCGGCGTGCTGCCGGGAGACGGTGGGATAGCCCAGCACCACGTCAGAGGCGGCGGACCGGCCCAGGATGTTCTCCCAGTGGGTCAGCGGCTGGGAGAGGCCGTTTGGCAGGGTGAGACAGGCCCAGACCTCCGGCAGATGGGGCACCGTCAGCAGGGAGCGGATGCTCCGAACCAAAATCAGCAGGGCCAAAACGGGGAAGAGAAAGCGCACCACAGCGGTGTACCAGGCCACCACCAGGGGATAGTCCCCCAGCAGGGCGGCCAGCGTGCCGGCAAAGTCCCGCAGGGCGCTGAGGTATTGGTCCAAGGCGGACCCTCCTTTCCAAAGCAGTCGCGTGGATTTTCCGGCCCCGGGACGCAGGAGAAGTTCCGTCCGGCGGGCCGGAGAGGAAACCGGACCCTCAGAGCCAGCGGTAGTCCCGCACCGCCCCTAAAACGGTGCCCAGGCACTTAAGCTCGTCCCGCTCCCCCAGGGAGATGTCCTTGTAGTCCAGATTGACGGCCACCAGCTTGGTTTTGTTCCGGCTCCGGCGGAGCTTGCGGATGAATGCCTCCCGGTTCACCAGGAAGAGGCCGAGCTGGTTGTGCTCCGGCTGGACCCGGCTGACCCCCAGGATGGTGCCGGGGCCGAAGGCCGGATAGAGGGCCCTGCTGGTGAGGAGGACGGTGAAGTCGGCCTCCCGGGTGACAGGGTCCAGCAGGGTCTGGATGGGACGGACATAAAACCCCTCTCCGAAGGAGCCCCGGCGGCCCCGGGCCACGGACTGAAAGCACAGGAGCTTTCTGGAGGGGCCGTCAAAAAAGACCTTTGGCGACTGGTAGAGCAGAAGGCCCAGCACAGCCTCCAGCACCTGCTGGCTGTGCTCAGTGAGGCCCGCAAAGCCATCCAGCAGCTCGGCCTCCCGTTGGGAGAGGTAGCGGACGCCGCCCTCCTCGGCCAGGGCCTCCTTGGGGGCCTGGACCGGGACGCGGTCGTCCAGCAGGTAGTCCATGGAGATGTCCAGCACCTGACAGAGGCGGTAGAGGGCGGCGGCCGAGGGCTGCCGGGTCTGGCCCGTGAGGAGCTTGTTGAGGGTCCCCAGGGGAACCCCGGAGCGCCGGGAGAGCTCCTCGGCGCTCCAGCCGGACCTCTGTTTGACATAGAGCAGTTTTTCTGAAATAGCCATGTTTTACCAATTCACTCCTTCCTTCGACAACCGTTGCCCAAATCCGGTTAAAAATCACAGCCGGAGAGGGCAATTTTTTCATTGCCCTTGACAACCATGGGAAAATACATCATATTGTCACCAGAAAATCGGGCGGCACAAGATGAGGTAGGCTCATGGCAGAAAGGGGGGAGTATCGTTTCCATACCGCCGCTCCAGATTGCCCGCGCGGCGCGGGCGGGAAGGCCCGCTCCGGCGCGGGATGCCGCCGTGGAAGCCCCAACGCCGGACGCCCTGGGGCGGATGCGGCAGCTACATTATAGCACAAGGACGCAAAAAACAGGAGCCCTTCCGCCTTCCGGCGGGAGGTGTAAAGGAGAGACGAGAAAGGATGGAACAGGAAATGGTAAAGTTTGCCCGCAGTGTAGACGAGACCTCCAAGCCCGTGATGTTCGGGATCGTCTGTACCAGCGGGCACCGGGCGGAGCGGCTATCCACCGACGGCGGGCGGGTGGACCGGCTGGTCAGGGCCTGCAACGAGGGGGCGCTGTCAGCGGAACACTTCTGGGATGTCGTGGTGGATTTTCTTCAGAATCCAGAGGGCTGGGGGGCGGATTGACGGGGTCCGCGTGCCGGGTCCGGCTGAGTCCGTTGTCAGAAAATACATGGGAGGGAGGAGAAAAAGCGGAAAAGTGAGAATTTGGACTTGCCAATCCTGCGCATAGCGGGTAAAATATACATTTGCTATACTGTTTATTTTATCGCATGTGAGACATCGCGCGCAAGGGCGCACGTTGAGCGGAGGTTAGGCATGGACCAGACGATGGAGGCCATTTTGTCCCGGGTGGAAAAGCCGGCCCGGTACACCGGGGGCGAATACAACGCGGTGGTCAAGGACCGCAAGAAGGTGGATACCAGGGTAGCCCTGTGCTTCCCGGACACCTATGAGATCGGCATGTCCAATCTGGGGGTGCGGATTCTCTACGGCCTGATGAACGAGCTGCCCGGCGTCTGGTGCGAGCGGGTCTTCGCCCCCTGGGGAGACATGGAGGCCGAGATGCGCCGGGAGGGCCTGCCCCTCTATGGCCTGGAGAGCGGGGACCCGGTGTCGGATTTCGACATTCTGGGCTTCTCCCTAGGCTATGAGATGGCCTACAGCAATGTGCTCAACCTGCTGGATCTGGCGGGGCTGCCCCTGCGCTCGACCGACCGGGACGAGAGCCACCCCCTGGTCATCGCCGGGGGCACCTGCGCCTACAACCCGGAGCCCCTGGCCCCTTTCATCGACCTGTTCTCCCTGGGCGAGGGGGAGGAGGTGACGGTGGAGCTCATCCAGCTCTGCCGGAGGGCCCGCCGGGAGGGCTGGCCCCGCCGGGACCTGCTGCTGGCGGCGGCCGGCATCCCGGGGCTCTACGTCCCCTCCCTCTATGAGGTGACCTATCACCCTGACGGCACCGTGGCCGCCGTCACCCCCGAGCCGGGGGCTCCGGAACTGGTGACCAAGCGCATCGTCCAGGACTTCGACAAGTCCTATTTCCCGGTGAAGACCATCGTGCCCTCCACCGAAATCGTCCACGACCGGGTAATGCTGGAGGTCTTCCGGGGCTGTATCCGGGGCTGCCGGTTCTGTCAGGCGGGATATGCCTACCGGCCTGTCCGCTCCCGGGACCCCCGGCGTCTGGTGGAGCAGGGCATCGCCGCGTGCAAAAACTCGGGCTATCAGGAGATCACCCTCTCCAGCCTGTCCACCAGCGACTACCGGCCCCTGGAGGCCCTCTGCGACGGCCTGCTGGATTGGTGTGAGCCCAACAAGGTCTCCCTCTCCCTGCCCTCTCTGCGGGCGGACAACTTCTCCATGGGCCTGATGCAGCGGCTTCAGCACGTCCGCAAGTCGGGCCTCACCTTCGCCCCAGAGGCCGGCACCCAGCGCCTCCGGGACGCCATCAACAAGAACGTCACCGAGGAGGACCTGATGACCTCCTGCCGCACCGCCTTTTTGGGCGGGTGGAACGCGGTGAAGCTCTACTTTATGCTGGGCCTGCCCACCGAGACCGACGAGGACGTGCTGGGCATCGCCAACCTGGCCAGAAAGGTGCTCCAGCTCTGGCGGGAGACCGCCCCGGACAAGCGCCGGGGCTGCCGCATCACAGTCTCCACCGCCTGTTTCGTGCCCAAGCCCCACACCGCCTTCCAGTGGGAGCCCCAGGTGACCCGGGAGGAGTACCTGCGCCGGGTGAAGCTCCTGCGGGAGAACCTGCGGGAGAAGTCCATCTCCTACCACTGGCACGACCCGGACACCTCCTTCCTGGAGGCTGTCTTTGCCCGGGGGGACCGGCGGCTGGCCGGCGTACTGGAGGCGGCCTGGCGGGAGGGGGCCAAGTTCGACGCCTGGAGCGAGTATTTCGACCTGGAGCGCTGGCTGCGGGCCTTCGAGTCCTGCGGCCTGGACCCGGCCTTTTACGCCAACCGGGCCCGGAGCCGGGAGGAAGTCCTCCCCTGGATCCGGGTGTCTACCGGCGTGCGGACCGATTTCTTGTGGCGGGAGCGGGAGCTGGCCTACACCGCCGTCATCACCCCAGACTGCCGGAAGCAGTGCACCGGCTGTGGAGCAAACTGCCTGCTGGAGAAGGGAAGGTCCTGCGATGAGTGAGACGCGCATCCAATTCGCCAAAACGGGCCGGGCCCGGTATATCTCCCACCTGGACCTGATGCGGACCTTCCAGCGGGCCTTTCTCCGGGCGGACCTCCATGTCCGCCACACCGAGGGCTTCAACCCCCATGCCTATGTCTCCATCGCTCTGCCCCTGTCGGTGGGCTTTTCCAGCCAGTGCGAAATTCTGGAGTTCGGCCTTCCAGAGGATGCGGACCTGTCCCAGGTGCCGGGGCGTCTGACCCGGGTTTTGCCGGAGGGCATTACCGTCTCCCGCTGCTACAGCGGGGGGCGGCCCTTCAAGGAGCTGTGCTGGGTCAACTACATCATCACCCTGGAGTATGACGCCGGGGCTCCGGTGGGGGCGGAGAACGCTGTCCGGGCCCTGCTGGGCCAGGAGAGACTGGTGGTGTCCAAGAAGTCCAAAAAGGCGAAAAGCGGCCAGGTCCAGGTGGACCTCATTCCCCTCATCCGCCGGGTGGACTATGAGAGCCGGCGGGACGCCATCGTTCTGGACACGGTGCTCCGGGCCCAGAACCCTGGCCTCAACCCCACCCTGCTGGTGGAGACCATCCGCCGGGAGTGTCCCGGCCTCTCCCCGGACTATGTGAGCTGTCACCGCAAGCAGGTCCTGGATCAGGACGGAAACCCCTTCCTGTGACGGCGGTGTGGAACGGATAGCGGCGCACGGATCTTCGTCCGTGCGCCGCTTGCTGTTCAGACGCTCCGGTCCCGGGGCTCCCAGGGGAAGCGCTCCAGGGCCGGCGAGGGGCCGCGCCCCGCCGGGAACTCCGGCGGGCAGACCCCGCCCGCGGGGACCCGGGCCAGGAAGAGCTCGTAGAGCCGGGAGAGCATGTTCCAGGTGTCCCGGTCCATCCGCCCGGTCTCCGGGAGCCCGGACCGGCGCTGGAGCCAGGCGGCGTTGCGGACCGAGGCCCCGGTGTGCCGTCCGTTCACCGGGGCGGCCTCCACCTCCTCCAGCACCTGGGCCAGAGCCAGGAACATGGCCTGGATGAGAAAGATGCTGGGGCAGCTCTGCCCCGCCCGAATGGAGAGGTCCCGGTCCCGGGACACCCGGACCGGCCGGGGCGGGGCCAGGTCCAGGATTGCCCTGCGGTAGGCCCCGGCGATGGCCTCCCAGGTCCGGCCATCCACCCGCCCGGTGACCGGGAGGCCTTGGGTGCGCTGGAAGCGCATCACCGCCTCCAGGGTGGCCTCTCCGAAGATGCCGTCCGGCGCCAGCCGGGGCAGCTCCGGTGTGCGCCGGGAGAGGGTTCCCAGCATCAGCTGGAGGCTGCGGACGGGCAGTCCCAGGAAATCCTCTTCCCTGCGCATCACTGGCCCCCCCCTTCCCTGTCCCGGTCCCCCAGGGAGAGCTCCCGGCCCTGGAACTGGGTGAGGCGGGTGCTCATCTCAAAGATCTCCGGGGCGCTCTCCAGCCCCTGGAGCTCAGCGGGAAACAGGACCTCCCTGGAGAGGACGGTGAGATCAATGCCCTCATAGGCGCTGTAGAGGGCGTTCCAGGTGGCAGCGTCCACCCGCCCGGTGGCCGGGAGGCCCTGGGCGCTCTGGAAGGCCCGCACTGCCTTCTGGGTTGCTGGCCCGTAGATGCCGTCCAGCCTGGGGGCGGGGACGGCGGGGTCAAACTGGGCGTACACGGAGAGGAAGTACTGGATGGCCAGGACCTCCTCCCGGGTGGGGGTGTCGGAGCTGGGGTACTGGGTGGCCACGAGGCCGAAGACCCGCTGGCCCTGGCTCACCAGCTCGGAGAGGTCCAGAACCCCCACATAGAGGAAGACCAGCTTATACCAGGTGGACTTGCCCACGATGCCGTCTGGGGTGAGGCCGAAAATCTCCTGGAAACGGCGGACCGCCTGCTGGGTCTGGGGTCCGAAGATGCCGTCCACCGGGCTGATTTTTGGAATGGCGGGGTAGTTCTGGCTGATGCGGTTGAGCTCGGCCTGGACGGCCTCCACCTCTGGCCCGGAGGCGCCCAGCCGCAGGGGTACGCCGGGGTAGGAGGAGCGCAGGTCCTGCACCGGTGCGTTCACCACCAGTTCGATGTCGTCGCCGTAATACTGCCGGAGGATGGACATGCTGTCCAGGCCCTCCTGGGCCAGGGCCTGGCTCCCCCACTGGGAGAGGCCGTCGCAGGTGGTGGTGGTGCCGTTGCAGAACTTGGCCGACAGGGGCTCGGTGAAGCCCTGGCGGCGGAGGTAGTCGTCAAAAATCTCATCCACCAGGCGGGAGATGTTCTCGAAGATGTTCCGGCCCTGGATGAACTTCTGGTCCATGGCGGTGGTGGAGGTGATCTGGAAGTCATAGCCCCGGCTGGGGTAGAACTCGGTGTAGACCCGGTTGAGGGCGAAGGAGATCTGAGCCAGGATGTTGGCCCGGAGGGCGGCGGGCTCCCAAGTGGGGTAGATCTCGCTGGAGGCCACGTTCTTGATGTAGTCGGGGAAGTTCACCGTCACATTTTCGGCGCTCTGGCTGGGCGCGCCCAGGTGGACGGTGATGGTCCGGGGGATGTAGGGCGTGATGATGACTGGCATAGCTGGCTCCTTTTTACAGCGGCTGGGGGGTCACGTCCACCACGACGGTCATGTCCCCCTCCTCCGGGTACTCCGGGAGGGGCATCAGCTCGGCGTCCTGGCGGGTCTCCACCCCCGGAAAGAGCTGCACGTTCTCCACATGGAGGAGCCGGTAGTCTGGGTGCTCCACCCACACGTCACAGACGGCAAAGGGCTGTGCGCCCCCCGGCTGGTCACTCTGGGAGAGGAGGGGCGCTGGGAGGGGAACAGGCTCAGTGAGGCCGTTTTCATCGGTGATCCGAAGGGCCACCAGCTGGTGCCGCCCTTGTCCGGCAGGGCGGGTCACGGCGGCGGCCGCCCCCGGAATGGGAATCTGCGCCCGGGAGGTAAAGGCCCGGATGGAGATGGTTCCCTGTGCTTCCATTCAAATGCCTCCTTCTTGATCTGTGTTCCGGCCCGGCGGCAGACCGGAACGCTCTGTGCTGTTGCCGGCGGCAGAGGGGATTGCAAGCCGGGCTCCGATTTGATATACTTTTCTCAATATGATATGGGAGGAAGGACTGTCCTATGCAGAGCTTTACCTATTATGTACCCACCAAAATTCTCTTCGGCCGGGGGACGGAGTCCCAGGCGGGAGCGGCGGTCCGGGCGGAGGGCGGCCGCCGGGTGCTGGTGCTCTACGGCGGTGGCAGCGCCCAGCGCAGCGGCCTTCTGGACCGGGTGACCCGCTCTCTGGAGGAGGCGGGGCTCACCTATTTCCTCAAGGGGGGCATCCACCCCAACCCCGCCCTGGCCTTTGTGGAGGAGACCATCGCGGAATACCGGGACCGGGGGGTGGACTTCCTGCTGGCCGTGGGGGGCGGCAGCGTCCTGGACACCGCCAAGGCCGTGGGCCTGGGCCTCCGGGACCCAGAGGGCCGGGTGTGGGACTTCTTCACCGCCCGGCGGGACCCGGCGGACACAGTTCCTATGGGGAGCGTGCTCACCATCGCCGCCGCCGGCAGTGAGACCAGCGACTCCGCCGTCATCACCAACGAGGCCGCCCGGGAGAAGCGGGGGCGCAACACCCCCCTGAACCGCCCCCGCTTCGCCATCATGAACCCGGAGCTCACCTGCACCCTCCCGGCCTGGCAGACGGCCTGTGGGGCGGCCGACATCCTGATGCACACCCTGGACCGCTACTTCTCCAACGTGCCGGGTAACGAGACCACCGACGCCCTGGCCGAGGCCATTCTCCGCACGGTCATCCGCTTCTCCCCTGCGGCCCTGGAGCGGCCCGGCGACTACGAGGCCCGGTCGGAGCTCATGTGGTGCGGGAGCCTCTCCCACAACGACCTCACCGGACTGGGACGGGGCAAGGACTTCTCCGTCCACCAGCTGGGCCACGAGCTCTCCGGCCGGTACGGCATCGCCCACGGGGCCAGCCTCACCATCATGTGGCCGGCCTGGGCCCGGCGGGTGCGGCCCACCGACCCGGAGCGCTTCGCCCGGCTGGGCCGGACCGTCTTCGGGGTCACCGAGGGGGCACCGGAGGCTGCCTCCCTGGCCTGCATCGGGGCGGCAGAGGACTTCTTTCGCCGTCTGGGCCTGCCGGTGACCCTGGGAGGCTCCGAGATTGGCCTCCTGCCCCAGGCCGAGCTGGAGGCCCTGGCCCTGGGCTGCTCCCGAGGCCGGAGCCGCTCCATCGGAACCTTCTGCCCCCTGGACCACCAGGGCATTTTGGAGGTCTACCAGGCCGCCAACCGCTGATACGGGGAGGCTGTCATGAAGTACAAACGCGCGGCGGCGGCCTGCGCCGCCGGGGTCCTCCTGTGCTGCTCCGCCGCCCTGGCGGCGGGGGGCGGCGCGGCGGACCCCCTGATCTCCAAGTCCTATGTGGACGGAGACTATACCACCCAAACCCTGACCAAGGCCGTAGAGCGAATCGAGCAGCGCCACGACGCCCTCTACCAGGAGGCCGCCGCCGGTCTGAAATCGGCCTACGGCGCCCTGGCCTCCCGGGTGGGGACAGGGGGCGGCGCCGGGACCGGGACCGGGACCTACTACAGCGCCTTCACCGACCTTCGGGTAAAGGAGGGGGACCAGATCCAGGTGAGTGCCGGGTCCGGCTTTCTGCTGCTGGCGGGCACGGCCGGCCTGTCCTGCACCGGAAACAAGGCCATCGACCTCACCAGCGGCTGGGAGAAAGGGACCGGGGCCCTGGAGGCAGGGCGGCGCTACCTGGTGGCTGAGGACACCGTGGCCACCCTGACGGTGACCTCTCCCACAGCGGTCCTCTCCCTGGAGGGATACCACACCCTCACCGAAAGCGCCAGCACCGACTACAACACCCTGGCTGCCGCGCTGCGGACTATGGGGCTCTTCCAAGGCAGCGGCACAGGATACGGCTCCGGCTTTGACCTGGAGGCGGCGCCCACCCGCATCCAGGGCCTGATCCTCTTCCTCCGGCTCATTGGAGAGGAGGAAGCCGCTCTGGCCTCCACAGCGGCATGTCCCTTCACCGATGTGCCCGACTGGTGCCGGTCCTATGCGGCCTACGCCTACCAGCAGGGCTACACCAGGGGGATGGACGCGGAAAACCAGATCTTTGGCACCAATGACACCCTCACCGCCAGGCAGTATGTGACCTTCCTCCTCCGGGCCCTGGGCTACCAGGACAGCGGGGAAAACCCGGACTTTACCTGGGACACCGTCCTGAGCCGGGCGGTGGAATTGGGGGTCCTGACCCCCGGCGAGGAGGCGCTGCTCAACGGGGAGCCCTTCCTCAGGGCGCAGGTGGTCTACCTCTCCTACTTCGCCCTGGACGCCCCCTGCCGGGACGGCAGCGGGAGCCTTCTGGACCGTCTGACCGCCGCCGGGCTCCTGGATGGGGCGGTGGCCAGGGTGGTGCGCTCCACCGTGACGGTGTCCCGCCTCCCCTGAAAAGCAGCTGGAACCCCTTCGCCCCCTCCGCATAGGATGAAATGGGGCCGGCAATCAGCCTGCCACCATTTTCAATCAGGAGGTACTTCATGATGGGGTGCAATAACAGCTGTGGCTTCGGCGGCTTTGGCGGCGGCGGATGCCTTTGGATTCTGCTGATCATCATCATCCTCTGCTGCTGCTGCGGAGGCGGGAGCTTCGGCGGCTGCAACAACAACTGCTGCTGCAACGACAACAACTGCGGCTGCAATAACAACAACTGCTGCTGCTGAATCGGCCGGAACAAGACAGTGCTGCTCCACAGGGAGGGCGGGAGGATTCCCGTCCTCCCCTTTTTGCTCCAAAAACAGGCCGGCGATTCCATCTGCGGGCGGCAGCGGTCCGGCCCAGTTGTGTCATCTGTCATGCCCCACAGAACGTACAGGGGGTTGGCGGGCTTCCCCCTGCACACGAACAAAGCCAATGGGCCTTGTATACTTAGGCCCACTGGCTTTTTCCTGCACATTATCATTATGTAGAGAGAATGCCCCTTATCCTGCCGCCCGGAAAATTGCGGACAGCGCCGGCGAAAGATTTCAGGTTTTACTCAGCAGGTCCAGCCGCTGCGCCTGCGCCG
Source organism: uncultured Intestinimonas sp. (assembly GCF_944387725.1). GTDB lineage: Bacteria > Bacillota > Clostridia > Oscillospirales > Oscillospiraceae > Intestinimonas. The sequence continues at coordinate 41,644 of NZ_CALXGA010000009.1, forward strand.
AGAGCTCCCGGACCATGGCCGAGCACTCCTGCGAAGCCGCAGCGTTGGACTGCACAATCCCGGAAACCTGCTCCAGGTCATCCTTGATTCCGTTGACCGCGCGCAGCTGTGAGTCAGTCTGGTCGGAGATGTGGACGGCCCGGGCGGCCACATCCTCCACGCTCTCTTTGATGCGCTCCATGGCGGTGGATGTCTCGGCGGCTACACTGCTGCCCCGGTTGACAGCCTCGCGGCAGCGGGCCAGGACCTGGATGATCTGCTGTGCAGCCTCGCCGCTGCGGCTGGCCAGGGAGCGGACCTCATCGGCCACCACTGCGAAGCCCTTGCCGGCAGTCCCGGCGCGGGCCGCCTCCACGGCGGCGTTCAGGGCGAGGATGTTGGTCTGGAATGCCAGAGATTGGATGGCGTTGATGGTGGCCTCGATGGACTGAACGCTGGACTCGATGTCGCTGATGGAGGAAAGCAGAACCTGCATCTGGGTGTCGCCGTCGCCGGCGTTGCGGAGCATGGTCTCTGAAGCGCTTCGGACCTCGGAGGCCTGGCTGGCGGTGTCGGAAATCTGCTGAAAGATATTCTCCACAGCTGTCGATACACTGGAGATGGAAGCGGCCTGACTGGTGGAGCCCGTGGCCAGGCTGTCGGACTGGTCGGCCAGGCTGTTGGCCTCGTTGGAGACCTGCTCCGACACCTGAGCAATCTGGGTCAGCAGCTGATGCTGGCGATGGAGGACCTGCTCATTTTGCTTCTGCTTCTCATCCAGCTCTGCCAGCAGATGGCCGGAGGCGTCCTTCTCTTTGTGGGCCTCGGACAGGTAATAGATGCTGTTTTTAACTGCCTGGTCCAGCAGCACATATGCCACAAAAATGGCCAGCAGGCACTCTCCCAGGACCATGGGAGAGTCCACCATCTGGTTGTTCTGGATGCTGAGGATGACGCACTCGGCCACAAACAGCACCGCACTGCTGGCACAGCACAGCCGCACCAGTGGACGCGACATAAAGAGGGCCGAGAGGGCAATGGAGCAGACGTACAGCGCCGCGCCCGGCGCCAGCTCCTGGGAGAAGATCTGTGTCATAAAGATGATGAAGTCAACCCAGACCACCAGAAAGGTGCACAGGGCCTTCATGGTTTCCGGCCGGGCCAGGAAGCGGCAGGGGATCAGCAGCACCGCCCCCATGGCCAGCAGCATGAAAACCAGCATCCAGCTCCCGGACAGGGCGTAGATCACCGCGTACAGCACCATGGCGACAGTGACGATGAGCGAGCAGCTGCTCAGAACCTTTTTTTGATCAATCAATGTATTTCCTCCATTCTCTGTCTGAGGATTTGCCGGCGTCGGTTCCTCGAAGCCGGCCAGACGCCAGTGCCCCATGCGCCGGGGACACCGCTTTGGGTTTGTTTGAACCCCCACAATGGGGGCCGCAGGAATCCTGCCGGATTTCCAGGGCGCGTCGCGCCGTCCAAGGGGCAAAAGGCCCGACGATTGGGCATATGGACGAGGTTTAAACAAGCCCTAGGGCTTGTTTGAAAAATGGCGATGTGTCCAGCAGCGAGGGATTTTGGGCCGCTGACAAGCAATTTTTTCGCAGGAATCCTGGCGGATTTCAAGGAAAAATTGCGCCGTCCAGGGGACAAAAGACCCGCCGGTTGGGCATGTTGACAATTTTCAAACAAGCCCTAACCGCCTCAGTCCCCGTTCTGCTTCCGCCAGTGGTCCAGCACGGCGCAGAAGACCAGGGAGAGATAGGTCTCCTGGGCGGCGGCGCTGCGGCTGGTGAGGGCGATGGGCACCTTGGCCCCCACCACCGCGCCGCAGGTTACGGCGTGGGCGTGGATAAGCCAGCTTTTTACCAGGGTGTTGGCGGTGGAGAGGTCCGGGGCGATAATGCCGTCAAATCCCCCGCCGCTCCAGGGGCAGTCGTAGTTTTTCAGCCGGGCGGCCTCCTTGCTGAGGATGAGGTCGTAGGCGATGGGGCCCCACAGCTCGCAGCCGGCGAAGGGCCGGGATTTCTGCTCAGCCACCAGACGCTGGGCCTCCACGGTGTCGGGCATGTGAAAGGTCACATGCTCCACCAGGGCCAGCAGGGCCAGCTTGGGGTCCTCGTAGCCGAAGGCCTTCAGGGCGTCGGCGGTGTTGCGGATGATGGCCTTCTTCTGGGTCATGTTGGGCTTGATGATGACCGTCATGTCGCTCAGGGCCAGGAGCTTGGGGTACTCCGGCAGGGAGCACAGGGACACATGGCTCATGAGCCGGTCGGTCCGCAGGCCGTTTTTGCCGTCCAGCACCGGCATCAGGAAGTCCCGGGTGGGGAGGTTGCCCCGCATGAGCACGTCGCCGTCGCCGGAGTTGATGATGTCAATGGCGGCCTGGGTGATGTTGTGCCCCGGCGGGGTGTCTACCATGGTGTAGGGCTCCTTCTCCAGGCCCAGCTTCTCCAGCACCGTGACGGTCCGGGCCCGGTCGCCCACCAGCACAGGCTGGGCCAGCCCCTTCTCCTGGGCGGTGAACAGGCCCTGGAGCATGTTCTCGTTGTCGGAGCCGGCCAGGATCACCCGCATGGGCCGGGACATCTTGGGGACGCGTTCCAGAATGGCGTCAAAATTTTTCAGTTCCATGCCGTCATCTCCAATCTTCATTTCTGATTTGCCGCCGCAGCCTCAGTTCTCTTCCAGTATAGCTGATTTCCACCCCAATGACAAGCAGAAAAACCAACGTTGTCCGCGCTGGCGGCATTCTTTTTTGGGGCGCGTCCGGTTCCTTGACACGCCGCGCAGAAGCAGGCGGTCAAACGAGAGCCGCTTTATAGAAGAACCACATGGGCAGCCCTGCGTCCCCCCTCCCCTTCCCTGCTTCCAAGGGTGGCGGGATGTATTACGTTTTGTATATCAAAACCAGTCCGGCCTCCGCCTGCGGAGAAAAATTCTTTTGGATATCATTCCCTTTCCAAAAAAGTTCGGGCAGGAGGGATATTGACTCGGAAATCAAATATTTTTTTCAGGTTTCTGAAAGCAAGAAGGTAGACATAATCTCTTCCCGGAGGTTGATTTACAAAAAGTTATACACATTTTCCACAGGGTTTTCCACAAGGCTCTATCCCTTGTGCTGCATAAAAGTGTCAACGTTTCCACCGATTTTCCACAGCCCTGTAAACGGGGCTCTGTACGCCGCTGACCGCGCAAATTAGTTTACATAATGATAAAATACAGTGTTCGGACTCGGAACCCGCCGAATACAAGGGCGCCCTGTCCCCTGCCGGGGAACAGAGCGCCCTTACTGGCTGGGAGAGGCTCCCAAAGGTCTCCAGCGGCGGCGCAGCGGCCACAGACCCCCGCGCCGCCCGGCGGCAGATCAGGGCTCTCGGACGGGAGCCGCCGCTCCGCCCAGGGGGAGTCCGTTGATCTCCACCCCGCCGTCGGCGGGAATCAGAAGGTACTTCCGGCCGTCGATAACCCGCATCTCCACCAGGTAGCTGTGCTCCGGGTCCACCTGGACATCGGCCTCCGCCGTCTTAACCTGGAAGCGCTTGCTGTCGATGAGGTTGGCCGGATTCAGGGCGGCGGCGCCAAACTCCCGGCCGCATTTCTCCTGGAAGGCAGCCACCTTGTCCTCCTCCACACCGCAGTCCAGGAGGATGCCGCCGATCTCCTTCGCGGTGATGGCCAGGGGCTCCGGGTCTTTGCTCTCCTTGTGCCGCTCCATCCGGTCCCGGAGCTGTTCGTGGAGGCCCTGAACCACCTCCATGCCGCAGGCGTCTCCCAATGCCTCCGTGAGGGCAGTCTGGAAGGCCTCCTTCTGCTCGGCGGCGGACATGGGGGGCTCGGTATGGAAGACGGCGTCGATGAACTCCTGGTGGAGCTCCTCCGGCTTCCGGGCATAGAAGAGGGCGTTATAGAGGTTGGCGGCCCGGTCGTCGAAGGCGGGAAAGAGGAAGCCCAGCTCCGGCGGGGAGACCACCTGTCCGGCGGAACAGCTATGGAACTCGTTTTCGCCGGGGAAGTAGCCCAGCTCCGGCTTGCCCTCCTTCACCGGGCAGACGCAGCAGACCACATAAGAAAACACCTGGTCGGAGGCGTCGGCCTGGTCCCCGCCGTCCCGGGAGCGGTAGGGCACGTCATAGGCGTCATAGGCCAGGAGGATCAGGTAGTTGCGATCCCCCATGTCCAGGGCGTCGATGACTTTCTGGTAGAAGGTCCGGCGGAGGGCGCCGTCCTTCAGGGCGCTGTCCCGGAGGCCGGTGAGGATCTGGTGCTCCGGGCTGTCCATCACCTGCTGGGTGGTGAAGACGATGTCGATCAAATTCCGGCCCAGCGTGCCGGACAGGGCCTTCTTCAAAAGGCCCAGATATTTCTCAGCCTCCTCCTGGGGCATGGTTCCCAGGGATTCGTCCAGATCGGAGATGATCTCCCTAGCGCTGTTGACGTAACAGCCGTAAACGCGGCTGACGGCGCTCCGCTCCGGGCGGAAGCGCCGGCGCAGCTCGCCGAGTTCTTTTTGGTTCATAGAGCACCTCACTTGTCAATTTTCGCCGCCCTTCCAAAGGGCGGCACGCTTTTGTGGGTAGACGCCTGACGGCAATCGACCTTGCCGCAGGAGGTACAATGGTTTTGGACAGAAGGTTCCAAACACCTTGCGCCTGTACAAACCCGATGGGCCTGGAACGCCTTGGCTTTCCAGACTCACGGCTTTGTTTGGTATGGATTATTGTAACGGAAATCTCTTTCGGATGCAAGTCCCGCCGCCTGGTCTGGACGGTGTCAAGATGTTATAGCAGCGATGAGCAAAACGAAGCGCAAATAAGAAACCGTATTCACAAATGGGGAAAAAGTAGTAGAATGCGGATATGAAAAAAGAAAAGAAACGCAAGGCGTACCCGAGCGACTTGACGGATGAACAGCGGGCGGAGATCGCGCCGCTCTACACGGAAATGCGAAATTGCAGATGGCGCAAGCGGGAATTGACAAACGCTGTGCTGTATTTGGTGGATTCCGGGTGCAAATGGAGGCAGTTACCCCATGATTTT
>NZ_CALXGA010000010.1 GCF_944387725.1 uncultured Intestinimonas sp.
TTCATGGCCAGGTTCAGGCCGGTCTGGCCCCCCAGGGTGGGCAGGATGGAGTCGGGCCGCTCCATCTGGATGACCTGAGTGATGGAGGCGATGTTCAAGGGCTCGATATAGACGTGGTCGGCGATGTCCTTGTCGGTCATGATGGTGGCGGGGTTGGAGTTCACCAGCACCACCTCCACCCCCTCCTCCTTGAGGGCCCGGCAGGCCTGGGTGCCGGCGTAGTCGAACTCTGCGGCCTGGCCGATGACAATAGGGCCGGAGCCCAGCACCAGCACCTTTTTGATGTTCGGATTTTTGGGCATTACCAGGCTCCTCCTTCCATGCGACGGACAAAGCGGTCGAAGAGGTATTCCGTGTCCTGGGGGCCGGGGCTGGCCTCTGGGTGGAACTGGACGGTGTAGACGTTGCCGTTGGCGTAGCGCAGGCCCTCCACGCTCCCCTCGTTGACGTTGACGTGGGAGACCTGGGCCACCGCCGGGTCCACGCTCTCGGCGCGGACCACATAGCCGTGGTTCTGGGAGGTGATGAATACCCGCCCGGCGTCCAGGTCCTTTACCGGGTGGTTGGCCCCCCGGTGGCCGAAGGTCATCTTCTGGGTGGAGGCCCCGGTGGCCAGGGCCATGAGCTGGTGGCCCAGGCAGACGGCGAAGATGGGCAGGCCGGAGGCGTAGAGGTCCCGGATCTCGGCGATGATGGCCTTGTTGTCGGCGGGGTCGCCGGGGCCGTTGGAGAGCATCACCCCGTCGAAGTTCCCGGCCAGAATCTCGTGGCAGGTGGTGTGGGCGGGGAAAACCGTCACCTCACAGCCCCGCTCCTGGAGGCAGCGGATCATGTTCTCCTTCACCCCGAAGTCCATCAGGGCCACCCGGAGCTTCCGGCGGGTCCGGGCAGGGTAGATCTGGACCTCCTTCCGGCTCACCCGCTCCACGGTGCCCTGGACCCGGTAGGCCCGGATGCGCTCCAGGGCCTCCTCCATAGAAAAATCCTCCGTACAGGTGATCATGCCGTTCATGGTGCCCTGGCTGCGGAGGATACGGGTCAGGGCCCGGGTGTCCACCCCCTGAATGCCCGTGATGCCGTTTTGCTTCAGGTAGTCGTCCAGGTCCCCCTCACAGCGGAAATTGCTGCCTCGGCGGGACAGGTGGCGCACCACAAAGGCCTCGGCCCAGGGGCGGCAGGACTCGTTGTCCTCCTGGTTGACGCCGTAATTGCCGATGAGCGGATAGGACATGACAATGCCCTGCCCGGCGTAGGAGGGGTCGGTCAGAATCTCCTGATACCCCACCATGGAGGTGTTGAAGACCATCTCGCAGACGCGCTCCTCCGGCGCGCCAATGCTCTGCCCCTGGAAGACGCTGCCGTTTTCCAGAATGAGAGTTGCTTTCATCGTCTCGTATCCCGCCTTTCTCCAGATGTTTATCCCATCAATTTTATCCCAAAAATCCAGCGGTGGCAAGGGCCATTTTCCCGCCGGGAAAAATCTGTGCATTTGGCCCAAGCCGCCCGGCCTACCGGGCGGGAACCACGTCCAGGACGACCAGCTCCGGCGGGTTAAAGAGCCGAGGGACCCGGGTGGACTCCCGGGCGAGGCCCCGGCTCACCGCCAGGGTGGTCTCCCCCATTTGGTAGAGGCCCCCGGCGAAGGCCGGCAGGGGCCCCTGGTCGGGGGCAAAGAGGCCGTTGAGGAGGCCGGGGAGTCGCCACTGCCCCCCGTGGGCGTGGCCGGCCAGCACCAGGTCGAAGCCCCGGTAGTCCTCCGCCCGCTCCGGCCGGTGGGAGAGGAGAAGGGTGAAGTAGGCGGGATCGGCAGCCTCCGCCGCACGCAGGAGCTGCGCCTGCCAGGCCTCCTCCCCCACCGCCGGGTCGTCCACCCCGCAGAGGTTCAGGGGCTGGCCCTGAAAGACCACCGTGGCGCAGTCTCCCGCCAGCACGGTGACGCCCAGGGCGGCGATCCGCCCCTTCCAGACCTCCGCCCGGCCGCTCCAGAACTCGTGGTTTCCGGTGACATAAAAGGTGGGGTAGGCCGTCCCCAGGGCCCGGAGCACCGCCCAGGCGTTTTCCGGGTCCAGGGCGGGGTCGTCGTCCAGAATGTCGCCCCCCAGCAGCACCAGGTCGGGGTGGGCGGCCTCCACGGCGTCCAGCAGCTCCCGCTGGCCCGGACCGTAGGTGCAGGCGTGGAGGTCGGTGAGCAGGGCCAGCCGGACGGGCCGGGAGAGCTTTTCGGTGGAGAGGGTGTAGGTGCGGGTGACCAGCTCCTGGTCCAGGCCGGCGGCGGTGACGGCGGCGGCGGCGCAGGCCGCCGCCAGAAAAATCCAGCGTTTCTTGTGCTTCATGGGGGTCCCTCCGGGGTGTTTGATTTGGATGCAGTCCCATTGTACCACAGGAGGGGCGGACTGGGAAGCGGAAAAAGGGCCGGAGGCAAGCCTCCGGCCCTTACCGCGACCGCTGGGTGAACTCAGGGGTCTATATACTGCTGGCAGAACCGCATGAGCATCACCGCCACCTGGGCCCGGATGATGAAGTCGTTGGAGCCAAACAGGCCGTTGCCGTAGCCCCCGGCGATGCCCGCGCCGGCCGCCCAGCGGACTGCCCCGGCATACCAGGCCCCCTCCGGAACGTCCAGGAAGGGCAGGGGGCCGGGTTCCGGCTGGGGCTCCGGTTCCGGTTCTGGCTCCGGGACCTCCCGGAAGGTGAGGGAGACGGTCACATTGCCGCCGGGCTGGGTAAAGGACCAGGTGCCGTCGCCGTTGCCGGTGACCTCCACCGGACGGCCCCCCCGGGCCGGTGACGGTGATTTCGTCCACCACATAGCCCGCCTCGGGCTCCGGGGTGATGGTAACGGTGCCGCCCCGCGCCGGCCTGGCGGGGGAGAGGCTGACGCCGCCGCCCTGGGACGTCTCCACGCTGGGCCGGTAGGTGGGCTGGGAGGCGGAACCGCCGCCGGAGCTGCCACCCCTGCCGCCTGTGCTTGTTCTTTCAAAGACAGCAACAAGATTTCGGTCTGCGGAAAGGGTAAATTGATAGTTCGCGTTGGTGCTGACCTCCGCGCCGTTTTCCGTCCAGCGAACAAAGCGGCAGCTGCTGTTGGGGGCGGCTGTCACAGTCACGAGGGCGCCGTCCTCAAACGTCCCGCCGCCGCTGACGGCGCCGCCATTCCCGGCGGTAACGGTCACTGTCCAGGAATGATAGGACGTGGCGGTAATCGCGCCGTTTATCTCGGTGGTAGTCGCTTCCGCGTAGGTGCTGGTGGCGGGATTCCCGGTATCAATCCCTTTGGAGAGGGTAACGGTAAGGGCGCGGAGCTAGGGCTTGTTTGAAAAATGTCAACATGCCCAACCGGCGGGTCTTTTGCCCCCTGGACGTATACGGGCACGTCACTGACCAGATGAAGAAGGAAAGCGCCGCCTGCATGGAGTCCTACATCAAGGACATTCTAAACCTGTAGAGGGTAAATTAAAGGGTATTTGCCCTCAAACAGCAAAAGAAAAAGCCTAGAACCGTTGCGGCTCTAGGCTTTTCTATTGGCGGAGAGAGAGGGATTCGAACCCTCGAGACGCTATTAACGCCTACACGATTTCCAATCGTGCGCCTTCGACCAGCTCAGCCATCTCTCCACTGGACAACGTGGATTATTATAACTGTTTTTTCACCACACGTCAAGGGGAAAACAAAAAAACTTATAAATTTTCTGGTCGTCCCACTGCAAAAGGAAAACGGGAGCGGGATTCACCCGCCCCCGTCCAGAGTGGCCTCACCGCCGGCCGGTAAGATCGTCGCCGATCTCCTCTATGGCCCGTCCAGTACCCCTGGCTGCATCCTTGACTGCGTTGCCGGCATCGTCCACCGCGTCCTTGACATCGTCGCCAACGGAGTTCCCGTTCTGACTGTCACCCTCCACCTGTCCGTCCTCACCGGCATGGTAATTGTCGGTGGGCATGACCCCGTCCGACTCCATGGGAGAGACCGAGTGCGTGGGCTCCAGCGTGGCGGAGGGCCGGGCGGTCTCCACCGGGCGCACGGTCTCCGGCGGGGCGGCGCTGGCCGAGGGCTTGGCCGTCACGTCGGGGGCGTTGCTTCTGGAGCAGCCCGTCAGGGCGCCTGCCAGCGTCAGGGCACAGAGCAGGGTGAGATACCTTCCTTTCATATCCGTTCCTCCCTCATGACAAATGATACTGCGTTCAGGTTCCCATCCGAGGGTTAGTATGCCTGTTCCCCGTGGCATTACCCGCGGAAAAATTTTTTGTAAGTTTGAAAAAAAGACTTGCAAACAGGAATGATTCCTGTTATACTACAAACAGTAACGAGAATTATTCCTATTTATGGCGAGGTGGACTATGACCGGCAAGCGTTATTCCCGGCAGAGGGAGCTGATCTATCAGAAGCTGCTGGAGACGGATGCGCACCCCACAGCAGAGATGCTCTACCAATGGCTCAAGCCGGAAAATCCCAGTCTGAGCCTGGGGACGGTCTACCGGAACCTGAACCTGCTGGCGGAGGACGGGGTCATTGTTCGGATGCCGTTCCCTGTGGAGCGGTATGACGCCCGCACCCATCCCCACCCCCATTTTCGGTGCAAGGTATGCGGCGGCGTCTACGACCTGGGGGAGCTGCCCTATGACGGCGGCCTGGACCAGGCTGCCGAGCGGTGCAGCGGCCACCAGGTGGAGCGCCACGAGCTGATCTTCACCGGAACCTGTGTCCACTGCACACAAAAGCATTGATTTTCCACCAAAAATATGATATTGTGAACAAAGAGTCAAGCGAAGATCCAAAAATTTTTAGGAGGTCATATGACATGGAACTGAAACTTTACCGCTGCGCCCACTGCGGCAACATCGCCTTCAAGCTGGTGGACAAGGGGGTCCCCCTGATGTGCTGTGGTCAGAAGATGGAGGAGCTGGTCCCCAACACCACTGACGCCGCCCTGGAGAAGCACGTCCCCCAGATCACCCGGGATGGCAATCACGTCACCATCCAGGTGGGCTCCACCATCCACCCCATGCTGGAGGAGCATTACATCCAGCTCATCGCCGCCGTGTCCGGCAACAAGGTCACCTTCCAGCTCCCCAAGCCCGGCGACGAGCCCGTTCTGAAGACCGGCGGCGCCGACCCCGTCACCGCCTATGAGTACTGCAACCTCCACGGATTCTGGAAGGCCCAGGAGTAAGGGGCTCCCTTCCCAGCCGATTTTCATTTTTAGAAAGGACGTGTATTTCAATGGAACTGAAGGGCAGTAAGACCGAGGCTAATCTTTGGAAAGCCTTCGCCGGGGAGTCCATGGCCCGCAACAAGTATACTTACTTCGCCAGCAAGGCCCGCAAGGAGGGCTACGAGCAGATCGCCGCCATCTTTGAGGAGACCGCCGGCAACGAGAAGGAGCACGCCAAGCTGTGGTTCAAGGCCCTGGGCGGCATTGCCACCACCGCCGAGAACCTGCTGGCCGCCGCCGAGGGCGAGCACGAAGAGTGGACCGAGATGTACAAGGAGATGTCCGAGACCGCCCGGGAGGAGGGCTTCCACGCCCTTGCCGACGCCTTCGCCGCCGTGGCCAAAATTGAGAAGAGCCACGAGGAGCGCTATGTGAAGCTGGCTGAGAACCTCTCCAACAGCGAGGTCTTCAAGCGCAGCGAGGTCAAAGTGTGGTACTGCCGCAACTGCGGCCATCTGGAGTACGGCGTGGAGGCCCCCGAGGTCTGCCCCGTCTGCGCCCATCCCCAGGCCTACTTCGAGATTAAGGCCGAGAACTACTAAGCATTTCCCCCGACAGAATCAGGGCCCGGCGGCGCGTATTGCGCCGCCGGGCCCTTCCCTGCTGTGCGGGGAAGAAAAGCGTCCCCCCGGCGCCGCTGTGCGGCGCCGGGGGGACGCGCCTTTTCCGGGAATGCTGTTTTTAACAGGGCGCCTCAGGCGCTCAGGGCGGACTGAATGGCGTCGAAGACGGTGTCCTGGTCCTCGCACATCACCAGGAGGATGGTGCCGTCGTCCAGGGTCTCCAGCCGGGCGGCATTGGCAATTTCATACTGGTCGGCCAGGTACTGCTCAAAGCTCTGCTTCTGCTGGTCGATGAAGCCCTGGAGGCCCGCCTGAACCTCCTCGCTCGTGCCGTCGGCGGGGAGGACGGCGGCGATGCCATAGGCCCGGATGTTCATGGGCGAGACGGCCACGGCGAAGGCGGCGGCGTTCTCTTCGGTGATGCCCAGCATGGGCAGAATGAGGGCGGCCATGTCGTCATCGGCGGAGGTGATGACGGGCACAGCTTCGTTCATCTCCGCGTCCCGGGCCCCCTCAATGGCGGCCTGGTAGGCGGCGGTGTACTCCTCCGGGGTCATGACGGCCTGGCTCTCCTGGCCTCCGCCGCCGGAGCAGCCCGTCAGGGCGGAGACGAGAAGGACAGCGGCCAGGGACAAGGTCAAAATTCGTTTCATGGGTTGGATTCTCCTTTTCTATTTGTGTCACACCCTCCTTGGACGGCGGCCGCCGGGATTTGTTCCCCCGGCGCAGAAATAATTTTGATCTGGCTCCCGTCGGCCAGGATCACGGCGGTGCCGCCGGGCTCCAGGGCGCCGCAGAGCAGGAGCTCCGCCAGGGGGTCCTCCACCTGGGCCCGGATGGTCCGGCGCAGGGGCCGGGCGCCGTAGGCCGGGTCAAAGCCCGCCTCGGCCAGCAGATCCAGGGCCTTTTCACTGACCTGGAGGGCCACCTCCCGGGCCTCCAACCGGGGACGGAGCCGGTCCAGGAGCCGCTGGGCCACCCGCCGCAGCTCCGGCCGGGTGAGCTGCCGGAAAACGATGGTCTCGTCGATGCGGTTGAGGAACTCGGGCCGGAAGACCTTTTTCAGGTCCTCCAGCACCCCCTCCCGCGCCGCCCCGGCGGAGTGGGTCTCCCCAGTCTCCTGAGAGACGAAGCCCAGAGGGGCGCTCCGGCTGGTGAGCCGGGCGGCCCCCACATTGGAGGTCATCACCACCACGGTGTTCCGAAAGTCCGTCTTGTGCCCCTGGGCGTCGGTGAGGACGCCGTCCTCCATAATCTGGAGGAGGATGCCCCACACATCGGGGTGGGCTTTCTCGATTTCGTCAAAGAGGACCACAGAATAGGGCCGGCGGCGGACCCGCTCGGTGAGCTGTCCCCCCTCCTCGTGGCCCACATACCCCGGCGGGGAGCCCAGGAGCCGGGAGACGGTGTGCTTTTCCATATACTCGGACATGTCGAAGCGCAGCAGGGCCTCCTCGGTGCCGAAGAGGGCTGCGGCCAGGGCCTTGCACAGTTCCGTCTTGCCCACCCCGGTGGGGCCCAGGAAGAGGAAGGAGCCGATGGGACGGTCTGGCTCCTTGAGTCCTACCCGCCCCCGGCGGACGGCCTTGGCCACCGCCTTCACGGCGTCGTCCTGTCCCACCACCCGGCGGTGGAGCTCTGCCTCCAGGGCCAGCAGCCGCTCCGACTCCGCCCGAGTGAGGGCGGTCACTGGGATGCCGGTGGCGTCGGCCACCACTGCGGCCACATCCTCCGCCTCCACGCTCTGGGGGGCCTGGTCCAGCCGCCAGGCACGGCGCTGGGCGGTGAGCTCGCTGCGAAAGTCCCGCTCCGCGTCCCGGAGCATGGCCGCCCGCTCGAAGTTTTGACCCCGGATGGCGGCCTCCTTTTCTAGGGCGGCCTGCCGGGCCTTGTGCTCCAGGCTTTGGAGCGCGGGGGGCGTCTCCAGCTCTCCCAGGCGGACTCGGGCGGCGGCCTCGTCGATGAGGTCCACCGCCTTGTCGGGCAGGAAGCGGTCGGGCAGATACCGGGCGGAGAGCCGCACCGCTGCCTCCAGGGCCCCGTCGGTGATGCGCAGGTGGTGATGGTCCTCGTACCGCTCCCGCAGGCCCCGGAGAATCTCCAGGGCGGCGGCGGGGGCGGGCTCCTTCACCAGCACAGGCTGGAAGCGGCGCTCCAGGGCGGCGTCCTTTTCAATATACTTCCGGTACTCGGCCAGTGTGGTGGCCCCCACCACCTGGAGATCTCCCCGGCTCAGGGCAGGCTTGAGGATGTTGGCCGCGTCAATAGCCCCCTCGGCGCTCCCCGCCCCCACGATGGTGTGGAGCTCGTCCAGAAAGAGGATCACATCCCCGGCGCGCCGGACCTCAGCCAGGAGGGCCTTCACCCGCTCCTCGAACTCCCCCCGGTACTTGGTCCCCGCCACCATGGAGGACAGGTCCAGAGCCAGCAGGCGCTTGCCCCGCAGGTCCTCGGGCGCCTGTCCGGCGGCGATGCGCCGGGCCAGGCCCTCGGCGATGGCGGTTTTACCCACGCCGGGCTCTCCGATGAGGGCCGGGTTGTTCTTCTGCCGCCGGGAGAGGATCTGAATCACCCGGCGGAGCTCCTCCTCCCGGCCCACCACCGGGTCCAGGAGGCCGGCGGCGGCCTGCCGGGTCAAGTCTTTTGCGAATTGTTCCAACACCTTTGCATCTCCCCGTTCTGTATAGGGCTGCTTTGGCGCCCTGCCGGTCCGGGCGGGGCCCGGCGGAGCGCCCCCCATGGCCCCCAAGAGGGCGGCCCGGAGATGGGCGGGGTCCACCCCCGCGCCGGCCAGGACCTGGAGGCCGGCCCCCTCGCCGGCCCCCAGGAGGCCCAGCAGCAGGTGCTCGGTGCCGATGTGCCGGGCCCCCAGCCGGCCCCCCTCGCCGGCGGCCAGCTCCACCGCCCGGCGGCAGCGGGGGGTCAGGCCCTGACAGGGCCGCCGGCCGGCGGACCCCGTCCCCACCTGGCGGACCACTGCGGTCCGAAGGCACTCCGAGTCCGCCCCGGCGTTTCGCAGCACCCGGCAGGCCGCTCCCTGGCCCTCCCGGGCCAGGCCCAGCAGCAGATGCTCGGTTCCCACATAGCTGTGGCCCAGCTCCGCCGCGGCGGTATGGGCCAGCTTCAGGGCCGACTGGGCCCCTGGGGTGAATCGGACTTCCTGGATGACGTCTCACCTCGCTCCTCTCGTTCCTGCGTCGGCGGCGGCTGCCGCCGGGCGTGGGCCCGGCTGTGTGGGGCCCCCTCCAGCTCCGGGGCCAGGGCCCCGGCAAACTCGGCGTCATAGCGCTGTTTTTGTTCCCGCAATGGTACGCACCTCCCGACAATCTGAACCATGCAGGTCTATTTTGCCCAGGTGTGGAAAAGTTAGACAAGCGGAAAGAAAATTGGTGTGGGAATTTTGAAGAAATAAGGATTGCTTTTTTTGAAATCTGTGATAGAATGGGGGTACATTGAAATTGGAGGTGTTCCCAATGGCCTATGTTATCAGCGACGCTTGCGTGAGCTGCGGCTCCTGCGCCGACTCCTGCCCCATGGGCGCGATTTCTCAGGGCGACAGCCAGTATGTCATCGATGCCAATACCTGCATCGACTGCGGTTCCTGCGCTGACACCTGCCCCACCGGCGCCATTTCCCAGGGCTAAGCGCAATCGTTGAGCTACATAAAAAGCGGCGGGTCCTCTTGGACACCGCCGCTTTTTATGTTATGATGGTCCTGGCGGAGAGGGCTGTGGCTCCCCCGCCGGAAAAAGACAGAACGGAGGGCCAAATATGAACCAGATCGGCAAAAAGGACCAGCTCCTCGTCGGCTTCACCCTGTTCTCTCTGTTCTTCGGGGCGGGGAACCTGATCTTTCCCCCGGAGGTGGGGTCCCAGGCTGGAACTCTCACCTGGCTGGCCATGGCGGGCATGGCCCTCAGCGCGGTGGGCCTGCCGGTGCTGGGGGTGGTGGCGGTGGCCCGGGCCGGGGGGCTGGACGCCCTGGGAAACCGGGTCCACCCCCTCTTCTCCAAGGTCTTCGCCGTGGCGGCCTACCTATCCATCGGGCCCTGCCTGGCCATTCCCAGGACGGCCAGCACCTCCTTCGAGATGGCGGTCCCCCCCTTCGCCGGGCCGGAGGCCCCTACGGCCCTGCTCCAGCTCCTCTACTCCCTGGCCTTCTTCGCCGGGGCCCTGGCCCTGGCCCTGCGGCCGGAAAAGCTTACGGACCGGCTGGGGAAGCTCCTGTGCCCCCTGCTGCTCCTGCTGATCGTGGTGTCCTTCGCGGGGTGCCTGCTGAACCCCCTGGAGGGCTACGGCCCGCCCCAGAGCCCCGACTACGCCGCCCATCCGACGGCCCAGGGCTTTCTGGACGGCTATCAGACCATGGACACCATCGCGGCCCTGGCCTTCGGCATTGTCATCGCCCTGAACATCCGGGCCAGGGGCGTGGAGGAGGACAGGACTGTGGTGGGCTGCACCGTCCGGGCCGGCTGGATGGCAGGAGCCCTGCTGCTGGCGGTCTACTCCATGCTGGCCCACATGGGCGCCCTGTCCGGCGGGGCCTTCCCCGGGGCCGCCAACGGCGCGGAGGTCCTGTCCCAACTGATTACCGCCCTCTTCGGACTGCCGGGCAGTATTCTGTTGGCGGCCATCTTTGTGGTGGCCTGCTTCAACGTCTGCGTGGGCCTCATCAGCTCCTGCGGGGAGTATTTTGCCAAGCTCTTTCCCCGCCTGCCCTACCGGGCCTGGGCGGTGCTCTTTGCCGTGGTGAGCATGGTCATCGCCAACGCCGGGCTGGACCTTATTTTGCAGGTTTCGGTGCCGGTCCTCAACATCATCTATCCGGCGGCCATCGTGCTGATCCTCCTCTCCTTCCTCCAGCGGTGGATCGGCTCTCTGCGGTACCTCTACCCGGCGGCGGTGCTCCTCACCGTCGCGGCCAGCCTCCTCTTCACCCTGGGGGACCTGGGCCTGCTGCCCGCCGCCCTGCGGGAGCTGCTCTACCGCCTGCCCCTGGCCGCCCAGGGCCTGGGCTGGCTGCTCCCCGCCGCTCTGGGGGCCGTGGCGGGGGGGCTCCTCTCCCTCCTGCCCGGCCGCAGCACCGCCGGATGACCCGCCGGCAGCACCGCCTCTTCCGCTCCAAACGGAGTGAAATGGGCGGTGTTTTCTGTGGAGAGCCACCCCCAAAAAAGGTGGAAACGGCCCCAGGAGCCTAAATCGTCGATATGCACAAAGAAAATGGACGCTGCGCAGAACGCGGCGTCCATTTTCTGATTCAGGCTACGATATTTTTTCCAAGATTGACAAAATACCCGGCTGTTGTCAGCGAAAATCTGCGCCGGAAATTGTGCAGAGTGTCCCCTGTCCCAGTGGGAACCCAGAGCATAAACCGCTCCGAATGGAACATAAATGAAACCGTTTGGAAAAATAGTCTTGCAAAGTACATTCAAATCGGTTACAATCTGGTTACAAACAAAGACAATGAGAAACAAACTTCATAAGGAGGAAACACGCGACATGCACAAGCACCTTTTGAGTCTCATGCTTTGTCTGACCCTGTTCGGTTCCCTGAGTACCATGGCCCTGGCGGCGGAAGAGACTGCGGAAGACGCCGGGACGGCTGAGGCGGAAGCAGTCATCGAGCTCACTGCGGAGGAGGGCTCCGAAGCGGCTCCTGTGTCCACAGAGACGGCTGAGCCCGCCGAAGCTCTGGAGGCGGATGTGTCCACTGAAACTGCGGAGGCGGCCGCCGGGATCACCGGCCCCTACTTCCTGCTGGACGGGGTACCCTATGCGGACCCCGCCATGACGGCCTGCAACAATGTCTACTATGTGTCTCTGACCAACGCGGTGCAGGCCCTGCGGCCCGACGCCGCCATCACCTGGGAGGGGGAGTACGCGGTGGTCACCGCTGACGGCCTCACCATCCGGGTCCGGGTGGGGGACCAGTATCTGGAGGCCAATGGCCGCTATCTCTATATCTATCATCAGGTCTTGTCCGGCGGCGGACAGGTCCTGGTCCCCGCCCGGATCATCGCCCAGGCCATGGGCGCCTGGGTGGAGTGGCACCAGGACACCGGGGAACTGGAGTTCCACGCCGGCAGCGGGGCCATCGAGTCGGGGGATACCTTCTATGACAGCGACTCCGTCTACTGGCTCTCCCGGATCATCAGCGTGGAGAGCGGCAACCAGCCCCTGGACGGAAAGCTGGCGGTGGGGACCGTCATCATGAACCGGGTGGAAAGCCCCCTGTTCCCCGACACCATCTATGACGTCATCTTCGCCCCCAACCAGTTCAGCCCTGCCCAGAACGGCACCATCCACCGGGAGCCCAACGCTGAGAGCGTCATCGCCGCCAAGCTGGTGCTGGAGGGCATCCGTGTGGGAGGGGAGAGCCTGTACTTCGTCAACCCCAGCGTCACCCCCAATAGCTGGGCCCAGCGCAACCGCACCTATGTCACCACCATTGGAGCCCACGCGTTCTTTCGCTGAGGGGCCTGAGAAAAACCGCAGACGCCAGTTCGGCGTCTGCGGTTTTTTGTCACACGCGCACCACCCGGCCCTGCTTCCGCTCCGGCGGGTCAGGAGACAGCGCAGCACTTCTTCCTTCCTATTGCTTCCATCCTTTCGTCCGGCTTTTGGTGGATGCATTCATCCAAAGAGGGGCCGGTCCCGCCAGCCCCCGGCGGAGTCCTCCCGAAGGGGGAGGTCTCGAAAGACGGCCTCTGCCGCCGCCAGAAAGGCCGCCGGGTCGGCCGCCTTCCGCAGGGCCTTGGCGTGGCGCTCCCCGCCCGCAAAGAGGAAGATGAGGTAGGACCACAGCTCCTTCATCCGCATCATGGCGGCCCGGCGGTTCTGGAAGGCCCCGGCATAGCCCTCATACAGGGTCTGGTGGTACTCCCGGAGCTCCTGCCGCCCGGCGGCAGGGCCCCCCTGGGCCTTTCGGAAGAGGGCTGGGTCCCCCGCCAGGCCCCGGCCGGCCATCACCGCCTCCAGGCTGGGGAAGCGCTTCTTCAGGGCGGCGATCTCTCCCACCGCCGCCAGGTCCCCGTTGTAGCACAGGGGCAGCGCCAGGGCCTCCGCCGCCTGCTGGAATGCCTCCAGGTGGACGCCGCCCCGGTAAAACGCCTCCCGGACCCGAAGGTGGACGGTGAGCTCCGCCATGGGGTAGCGGCCCAGGAGGGCCAGCAGGGGGCCGAACTCCGCCGGGTCCCGCCAGCCGATTCGGGTCTTCACCGAGACAGACACCTCAGCCCCGGCAAAGACGGCGTCCAGGAACCGCTCCAGCTCCCCCAGGTCCCGGAGGAGACCGGCCCCCTTCCCCTTGGCGCTCACCGTCCCCGAGGGACAGCCCAGGTTCAGGTTGACCTCCCGGTAGCCCAGGTCCCCCAGGGCGCGGGCGCACCACAGGAAGTCCTCCGCACTCCGGGTCAGGAGCTGAGGGACGGCGCACAGCCCAGCGTTCTGCTCCGGGGCGAGCTCCCGGAGGTCCCGCTTCTGAAAGTGGTGCTCCTTCCCCGGGGAGAGAAAGGGCATGAAATACTTGTCCACCCCCGGGAAAAAGCGGTGGTGGATCGAGCGGAACACCTGGCCGGTGATCCCCTCCATGGGGGCGGCATAGCAGCGCACGGTCAGACCCTCCCCCCTGCCGGGCCCCGCCACACCCGAAACCGCAGCTCCGGGCAGGCGGCCCTGGCCAGGGCCTCGAAGTGCCGCCGGTCCTCCTCGCTCTGGAAGGCCCGGAGGGGGAGAATCAGATAGCCCTCCTCCTCCCCAAAGAGGTAGTAGAACTCCCGCCCCCGCCAGAGCTTTTTCAGCTTCCAGTCCAGCAGGACGGCGGTGTTGGCGTCCTGCCGCGCGATGTCCTCCCGGGTGAAGAGGAAGGAGACCGGCTTCCCCAGCTCCGGCCGGCGGTCGAAGATTCGCCCCGGCTGGATGCCGTACAGCCAGACCCCGTAGAGGGCCACCATGACCGAGAGCACCAGAATCAGAGTGTTGAGAAAGCTCACCCGCTCCATGAGGACGGTCATCACGGCGGATAGCCCCAGGGCCAGGGCCAGCACCAGCACCTGGACCCAGCTCACCAGATGGCTTTTGCGCAGATAGCAGCGAACCGCCCGGACATACTCCCCCCGGCTGAGCTGGAAGGAGGCCCGGACCTGTTCCTCTGGGGGCCGACTCATGAGAGCCCCCGCTTATAGGCCTCGGCGGCCTCCAGAAGCTCCCCGGCCCCGGCCAGCTGGGCGGGGGTGAGGCTCCCGCCCCCGGTGAGCCGGGCCAGCTCCTCCTGGCGGCGCCGGCGGGAGAGGCGCTCCACCGCTGTGAAGGTCCGGCCCTCCCGCTCCCCCTTCTCCACCGAGAAGTGGACGTCGGCCATGGCGGCAATCTGGGGCAGATGGGTGACGCAGAGGACCTGCTTGCGCCGGGCCACCTGGGCCATTTTCTCTGCCACCTTCTGGGCCGCCCGGCCGCTGACGCCGGTGTCCACCTCGTCAAAGACCAGGGTGGTGACGTCATCGTTCTCCGCCAGGACGTTCTTGAGGGCCAGCATGATGCGGGAGAGCTCGCCCCCGGAGGCGATCTTCTGGATGGGCTTCAGGTCCTCCCCCACGTTGGCCGACATGAGAAACTGCACCTGGTCCATGCCGGTGGCGTCCATGGCCTCCTCCCCCTCCTTGGGGGCGAACTCCACCTGGAAGCGGACCTTAGGCATGTCCAGCTGCCGCAGCTCCTCCTGGATGCGCCCCTCCAGCTCCTCCGCCGCAGCCCGGCGGGCCTGGGAGAGGACCTCCCCCAGGGCCCGGGCCTCCTTCCGGGCGGCAGCCAGCTTCTTCTCCAGCCGGGCCAGGGCGTCACTGGAGCACTGGAGCTCCTCCAGCTCCGTCCGGCACCGCTCCAGATAGGCGAGCATGTCCTCCACGGTGTCGCCGTACTTCTTCCGCAGGCGGTAGATCACGTCCAGGCGGCCCTCCACCTCGTCCAGGGCTCCGGGCTCCATGTCCAGGCCGTCCAGGAGGTCCCGGACCTGCTCGGCGGCATCGTCGGCGGCGCAGCGGAGCTCAGTGAGCCGCTCCGCCAGGTCGGAGACCTCCCCGCTGACGTTCCGCACCCCATGGATGGCCCCCTCGGCCTCGGAGAGCAGGGCGGCCGCCCCGGGGCTGTCCTCGTCCCCGGAGAGGGCCAGCCGGGCCCCCTCCACCGCGCTGAGGAGCTTTTCAGCGTTGCGCAGCACATTCCGGCGCTCCAGAAGGGCCTCCTCCTCCCCGGGCTGGAGCTCGGCCCGCTCCAGCTCCCCGATCTGGAAGGCGAGGCTGTCCGCCCGCCGGGCCTTCTCGGCCTCGTCCATCTGGAGGGCGGCCATCTCCCGGCGAATGGCGCTCATGGCCTCATAGGCCCTCTGGAAGGCGGAGAGGGCCTCCCCGGCGCCGCCGAAGCGGTCCAGGTAGTCCAGGTGGCAGGCGGGGTCCAAGAGCTGCTGGCCGTCGTGCTGGCCGTGGATGTTCAAAAGCTGCCGCCCCAGGGACCGGAGCTGGGAGACCGTCAGGGGCCGGCCGTTGAGGCGGCAGACGTTCTTCCCGTCGGCCTGAATCTCCCGCTGGAGGAGCAGGCTCCCCTCCCCGTCGGGGCCCAGGCCGTTCCCGGCAAACCAGGGCAGGGCGGGCAGCGCGGTGAACTCGGCGCTCACCAGGGCGGACCTGGCCCCGGTGCGGATGAGGTCCCGGGAGGTCCGCTCTCCCAGCACGGCGCCGATGGCGTCCACCACAATGGACTTGCCGGCGCCGGTCTCCCCGGTGAGGGCGTTGAAGCCCCGGTCGAACTGGATGTCCGCCGACTCGATGACCGCGATATTTTCAATGTGGAGCAGAACGAGCATGGGTCCACCTTCCTTTTACTGGAGCATCGTGTGAATTTCGTCGCAGAAGGCCGCCGCCTGCTCGTTATCCCGCATAATGAGGAGGGCGGTGTCGTCCCCCGCCAGGCTCCCCACCAGGCCGGCGATCTCCATCCCGTCAATGGCGGCGCAGGCCGCCGAGGCCAGCCCCGGCATGGTTTTGAGCACCACGATGTTCTGGGCCCGGTCGAAGGAGGTGACCCCCTCCTTGAAGATGGTCCGCAGGCGTCCGGCGAAGTTGAGGCTGTTCTTCCGGCCGGAGACGGCGTACCGGTAGGCGCCGTAGCCGGTGAGCTCCTTCACCAGATGG
This sequence comes from uncultured Intestinimonas sp., assembly GCF_944387725.1. Classification (GTDB taxonomy): domain Bacteria; phylum Bacillota; class Clostridia; order Oscillospirales; family Oscillospiraceae; genus Intestinimonas. The sequence goes on from NZ_CALXGA010000010.1 coordinate 15,957, forward strand.
AGCTCTTTGATGTCCCGGGAAATGGTGGCCTGGGTGGAGGTAACGCCCCGCGCCCGCAGCTCTGAGAGGAGCTGGTCCTGAGTCTCCACGTCCACCTCCTCGATGATGCGGAGAATTTCCGCCTGCCGCTTGCTCTTCATTTCCCGTCACGTCCTTCCCAACTTTTGGTTGATGATCTCGTAGAAGCTGTGGTCCATGAGCCGCACCAGCCGGGTCACCCGCCGGGAGCGCCGGACCTCTACCACGTCTCCCCCGCTGAGCCGGAAGGCCCGGCCTCCGTCCGCCGAGAGGTAGGCCGTCTTCCGGGACTGCCGCCCAATGCGCACCGAGACCACCCGGTCCCGGCCCATCACCAGGGGCTTGGCATGGAGGGAGTGGGCGCAGATGGGGGTCACCAGGATGTTCTCCGCCGTGGGCTCCACAATGGGGCCCCCAGCCGACATGGAGTAGGCCGTGGACCCTGTGGGGGTGGCCAGAATGACCCCGTCCCCGGAGAACTCGTAGACGTGGACCCCGTCCCCCCGGACGCTCAGGTCAATCACCCGGGCCACCGCCCCCTTGGTGACGACGGCGTCGTTGAGGGCCAGGTCCCGGTAGAGGACCTCCCGGCCCCGGCGCACCGCCACATCCAGCATCATGCGGTGTTCGATGGTATATTTCCCCTCCACCAGCCGGGCCAGCTGGTCCAGCTCCCCGTGCTCCAGCTCGGCCATGAAGCCCACGCTGCCCATGTTCACCCCCAGCACGGGGATGTCGCGGGTCAGGGCGTCCTTGGCGGCGTGGAGGATGGTGCCGTCTCCCCCGAAGCAGAGCAGGAAATCCGCTGTTTTCAGCTCCTCCTGCATGTTTCGGTAGTCCTGGCCCTTGGGGAGGTCCATCCTGGCCCCCTGGTCCAGGGAGAAGGGAAGGCACAGGGCGGTTTCGATGCCGCAGCGGGCCAGGACCTCCCGGGCCCGCAGGGCCGTCTTGAGCCCCCGGTCCCGGTAGGGGTTGGGGCTGAGCACCACCTTCATGGCCGCTCCCCCCCCCCCAGCTCCCGGTGGGACCGGTCCACTAGTCCGGCCAGGTCCCCGGCATAGGGCTCTCCTGCCCCGGCGGAGAGAAGGCCCAGGTACTCGATGTTCCCCTCGGGCCCCCGGATGGGGGAGAAGTCCAAGCCCGCCACCGTGAAGTCCCCCTGGGCGGCGTGGGTCAGGAAGCCCTCCAGCACCTCCAAATGGACCTTGGGGGCCCGGACCACCCCCTTCTTGCCCACCTTCTCCCGGCCGGCCTCGAACTGGGGTTTTACCAGACAGACCGCCCGGCCGCTGTCCTTCAGCAGGCCCCGGAGGGCGGGCAGGATGAGCCGCAGGGAGATGAAGGAGACATCCACGCTGGCGAAGTCCAGGGCTTCGGGGATCTGCTCCCGGGTGAGATAGCGGGCGTTGGTCCGCTCCAGAGGGACCACCCGGGGGTCGGTGCGGAGCTTCCAGGCCAGCTTGCCGTAGCCGGTGTCCACGGCGTAGACCTTCTCCGCCCCCTGCTGGAGCATACAGTCGGTAAAGCCCCCGGTGGAGGCTCCGATGTCGGCGCACACCAGACCGGTGAGGTCCAGGCTGAAGACCTCCATGGCCTTGGCCAGCTTCAGGCCCCCCCGGCTCACATAGGGGATGGCCTGGCCCCGGACCTCAATCCGGGCCTCCTCGTCCACGCCCTGCCCCGCCTTCAGGGCGGGGCGGCCCTCCACAAAGACGCAGCCCCCCATGATATCGGCCTGGGCCCGCTGGCGGCTCTCCGCCAGGCCCCGCTCGCACAGGAGAACGTCCAATCGTTTTTTACCCACGCTTCCACACCTCCAACGCCGCCCGCTCCAGGGAGGCATGGTCCAGACCGCACAGCCGCCGCAGCTCGGTGACGGCGCCCTGGGGGAGGTACCCCTCCCCGGCGCTGCACAGCCGCACCGCCCGGAGGGAAATCCCCTTCTGAGCCAGGCCGGCGCACAGCCGCTCCCCCGCAGAGCCGATGGCGGCGCACTCCTCCGCCACCAGCAGCCGCCCGGTCTTCCCCACCGAATCCGCCACCGGCCCAATGTCCAGGGGGGCGAGCCGGTTGAGCTTGAGGACCTCCGGGCGGCAGCCCCTGGCCTCCAGGGCCTGGACAGCCTCCAGCACCTGATTCACCGTCACGCCGTAGGTCACGATGGTCAGGTCCCGGCCCTCCCGCAGGACGGCGGCGGAGGCGGGGCCGCCGTCGGCCTGGTAGGCCCCTTCGCCCCCTCGGGGGTAGCGGATGGCCACAGGCCCCCGGTCCTCCAGCACCGCCCGGCGCAGCATGACGCGCAGCTCGGCAAAGCTGGCCGGGGCGTAGAGGGTCAGCCCCGGCACGGTGGAGAGGTAGGCCACGTCGAAGATCCCGTGATGGGTCTCCCCGTCCTCCCCCACCAGTCCGGCCCGGTCCACCCCCAGCACCACATGGAGCCCCAGGATGCCCACGTCGTGGAGGAGCATGTCGTATCCCCGCTGGAGAAAGGAGGAGTAGACGGCAAAGACCGGCAGGCTCCCCTGCTTGGCCATCCCCGCAGCCATGGCCACGGCGTGGCCCTCGGCGATGCCCACGTCAAAGAAGCGGCCGGGGAACCGCTCCGCAAAGGCTCCCAGGCCGGTGCCGTCCCGCATGGCGGCGGTGATGGCGCAGACCCGGCGGTCCTCCTGGGCCAGTGCGCACAGGGTCTCGCCGAAAACGGCGGAGAAGGAGGGGCCGGAGGACTGGAGGGGCTTTCCGTCCTGGACGCAGAACCGCCCCACCCCGTGGTAGGCGTCTGGGTTCTTCTCGGCGGGAGGATAGCCTCTGCCCTTTACCGTGCGGATGTGGAGGAGCACCGGGGACCTGAGCTCCCTGGCGTAGCGCAGCAGCCGGGTGAGGCCCCGGACGTCGTGGCCGTCCACCGGCCCTAAGTAGGTAAAGCCCATGTCCTCGAAGAAACTGCATGGGAGCAGGGTCTCCTTCACCGCCGTCTTGACTTTGTGGGTAAGGCGGTAGACATGCTGCCCGCCGGGCAGGGCGGACATCAGCCGCCGGTAGCCCTTTTTGAAGCGGAGGTACTGGGGCTTGAGGCGCTGGTGGGCCAGGTACCTGGCCACGCCCCCCACATTCTCCGTAATGGACATACCGTTGTCGTTGAGAATGACCAGAAGGGGCTCCCCGCTCTGGCCGGCGTTGGACAGGCCCTCGTAGGCCAGCCCTCCGGTGAGGGCCCCGTCCCCCAACAGGGCGATGACGCTGTAGTCCTCCCCCAGCTGGGTCCTGGCCCGGGCCATGCCCAGGGCCACCGACACCGCGTTGGAGGCATGTCCGGCGATGAAGGCGTCGTGGATGCTCTCCCGGGGCTTGGGGAAGCCGGAGAGGCCCCCGAAGCTCCGCAGGGTCTCCATGGCCCCGTCCCGGCCGGTTAGGAGCTTGTGGATATAGCACTGGTGCCCCACGTCAAAGACCAGCCGGTCCCGCCCGGTGTCAAAGACACGGTGGAGGGCCACGGTGATCTCCACCGCCCCCAGGTTGGAGGCCAGATGGCCTCCGGTCCGGGAGACCACGTCCAGCAGCCGGGCCCGCAGGCGGGTGCACAGGGCCTCCGCCTCCCCATCGCTGATGGCCCGCAGATCGGGCGTCTCTTCAAATCCTGTCAAGCGCACACCTCCCACCCCCGCAGGGGCCTTTAGTGAAACAGCCAGGAGCCGAAATAGCCGATGGCCGCCCCCAGCACCGCCCCGGCGAAGACCTGGAAGGGGGTGTGGCCCAGCAGCTCCTTGAGCTCCTTGCCGAAGAGCTCCGGCTTCATTTCCGTCCAGTGCTCCATCATATAGTTGAGAATTTTGGCCTGTTCCCCGGCGGCCTTGCGGACGTGGGAGGCGTCGTACATCACCACGATGGCCAGCACCGACGCAACGGCAAAGAGGGCCGAGGACCAGCCGTACAGGTTCCCTGTGGCGGCGGCGCAGGCGCAGACAAAGGCCGAGTGGGAGCTGGGCATTCCGCCGCTGCTGAGGATGCTCCGAAAGTCCAGCCGGTGCTTCTGCACCAGGACCCCGATGACCTTCAGCACCTGTGCCACCGCCCAGGCCGCGGCGGAGAGAACCAAAATCAGGTTTCCCAGGTGGTAGTTGGGGAAATTGTCCATAGGCCCTCAGCACTCCCGTCCCGCCAGGGAGACGGCCAGCCACCGCAGGAAGCCGGCCTCCGGCCCGAAGGGGGCCAGGGCCTCCACCGCCTCCCCGGTGAGCTTCTCCACCAGCTCCCGGCAGGCGTCCATTCCCAGCAGGGTCACAAAGGTGGTCTTCTCGTTGGCCCGATCGGAGCCCACGGGCTTGCCCAGGGTAGCCTGGTCCCCCTCCACATCCAGCATATCGTCCCGAACCTGGAAGGCCAGGCCCAGCTTCTGGGCGTAGCGCCGGACGGCGGCCCGGGCCTCCTCCCCGCCCCCGGCGGCGATACAGCCCATCTCGGCGGCGGCGCTGAGGAGGGCCCCGGTCTTGCACCGCTGGAGGTACTCCACCTCAGAGCGGCTCACCGCCCGCCCCTGGGCGGCCATGTCCAGGGCCTGTCCCCCCACCATTCCCCGGGCCCCCGCCGCCCGGGCCAGGCAGGCCGCAGCGGCCAGCACCCGCTCCGGGGGCAGGCCGCCGCTCCCCTCCAGGGCGGTCTCGAAGGCGGCGGTGAGCAGGCCGTCCCCGGCCAGCACCGCCGTGGCATCCCCGAAAATTTTGTGATTGGTGGGCTTGCCCCGGCGCAGGTCGTCATCGTCCATGCAGGGCAGGTCGTCGTGGATGAGGGAGTAAGTGTGGACCATCTCCACCGCGCAGGCGAAGGGCAGGGCCTGCTCCGGCGTCCCGCCGCACATGCGGCAGGCCTCCAGGGTGAGCACCGGCCGGATGCGCTTGCCGCCCCCCAAAAGGCTGTACTCCATGGCGTCATAGAGGTCGGCCATGGGCTCCCGGTCCCGGAAGCTGGCCGCCAGCCGCTCTTCGATGAGGGCCTGGTCCTCCCGCAGGCGCAGTTGTCCCTCCACGGCTCACCCCTCCCCGTCCAGCGGCTCCTCCACCGGCTGCCCGTCGGCGCCGGCGGTGAGCCTGGTCACCTTCTGCTCCGCCTTGTCCAGCAGCGCGGAGCACTGCTTCATCAGGCCGGTCCCCTCCTCAAAGAGGGCCAGGGACTCCTCCAGGGGGGCCTCCCCCTTCTCCAGCAGGGCCACGATCTCCTCCAGACGGGCCATGGCCTGCTCAAAGGTCTTTTTCTCCATCGTCTTTTCCTCCCTGGGTCCCGGAGGTCCGGGCCCGCAGTGTTTTCTTTCCCTCCACCCGGCAGTCCAGGCTGCCGTCGGCGAGGCGCACCGCCAGAAGATCCCCGGGGTCCACCCCCCGCACCGAGGAGACCACATCCCCCTCCGGCGTGCGGGCCACGGCGTAGCCCCGCCCCAGCACCTTCAGGGGGCTCAGGGCGTCCAGGGCGGCGGCCAGCCGGGCGAAGCGCTCCCGCTCCCCCGCCAGGCTTCTGGTAAGGGCGTGGGAGAGCCGCCGGCCCTCATAGTCCAGGAGCATCCGCCGGTCGGCCAGGTAGTTCATGGGGTCCTGGAGGACCCGGCTGCGCCCCAATCGGTCCAGCTCCCGCCGGGTCCGGTCCAGCCGGCCCTCCATCAGCGCGGAGAGCCTGCCGGCGTAATTGGCCAGACTGGCGCGGAGCTCCTTCTGGTCGGGCGCCGCCAGCTCGGCGGCGTTGGAGGGGGTGGCCGCCCGGAGGTCGGCCACAAAGTCGGCGATGGTGACGTCTGGCTCATGTCCCACGGCGGAGATCACCGGGATCTCGCAGTCGTAGATGGCCCGGGCCACCCTCTCGTCGTTGAAACACCACAGGTCCTCCATGGAGCCGCCCCCCCGGCCGGTGATGAGGAGGTCGGCCACCCGGTGGGCGCTGGCGCAGCGGATGGCGGCGGCGATCTCCGCCGGGGCCTCCGCCCCCTGGACCCGCACCGGCAGCAGGACCACCTCCGCCAGGGGATACCGGGCCCCCAGAATCCGCAGCATGTCCCGCACCGCCGCCCCGGCGGAGGAGGTCACCAGGGCGATCCGCCTGGGATAGCGGGGCAGGGGCTTTTTGTGGGCCGGATCGAAGAGCCCCTCCCGGTAGAGCTTCTCCTTGAGCTGCTCGAAGGCAGCGTAGAGGTCCCCCACCCCGTCGGGGGAGAGCTCCGAACAGTAGAGCTGGTACTGCCCGTCCCGGGGGAAGGCCGACACCCGGCCGAAGGCGATGACCTTCCTGCCGTTCTCCGGCCGGAACCGCAGACGGGCGGCCTCCCGGCGGAACATGACGCAGCGGATGGCCCCGCCCTCGTCCTTGAGGGAAAAGTAGTGGTGGCCGGAGGGGTAGGTTTTATAGTTGGAGAGCTCCCCCCGGACGAAGAGCCCCCCGAGAAAGCCGTCCCGGTCCAGCAGCTCCTTGATGTAGCCGTTGACCTGGGAGACGGTGTAGATATTCTGGGTCATGCTTCTCTCCCTTCCGTCAGGGCCCGGTGGGCCAGGACGGCCACCCCCAGGGCGTTATCGGCAGAGTACTGGGGCGGGGCAAAGACGGCCCCGCAGGCCGCCGTCAGCTCCGCCCGGAGGATCCGGTTGGAGGCCACCCCGCCGGAGCAGAGCACCGGCAGGCCGGGGCGCTCCTCCAGGGCCGCCTGGGTGACCCGCCGCACCACATCGGCCACAGTGGAGAGGGCGAAGCGGGCCACCTGTGCGGGCTCCGCCCGCCCGGCCAGGGTCCGGACCTGGTTCTCCACCCCGGAGAGGGAGAAGGCGAGCCCCTGGGTCTTCACCCGGAACCCCTCCCCAGGCCCGGTCTCCCCGGCCAGGGCGTCCAGGGCCTTTCCGGCGGGGAAGTCCAGGCCCAGCAGCTTCCCGGTGCGGTCGATGAGCTTCCCTGCGGAGAGGTCGCTGGCGCCGCCGATCTTCTCGGCCCGGACGCCGCGCCCTTCCGGCGTCACATAGAGCAGCTCCGTGGTGCCGCCGGAGAGGTGCCAGGCCAGGCAGGGCCGGTCCAGCAGGTCGGGCCGGCCGGCGGACCAGGCGGCGGCGGCGATGTGCCCCTGTTGGTGGGAGCAGGGGAAAAAGGGGATCCCCAGGGCGTCCGCCAGACAGCGGCCCAAGGACTCCCCCGCCAGAAAACAGGGCATGTAGGAGCCCTCTACCCACCGGGGTTTTACGCTGGCCCCCACGGCGGCCAGGCCGGCCAGCCGTCCCTCCTCCCGGAGCTGGTCCAGGAGCTCCGGCAGGCGCTTGACGTGCTGGAAGAGGGCGTCGCTCTGCCGCAGGCCCAAAGTTCCCGGGGGCACCTCCAGCAGACGGCCCAGCCCGCAGACCTCCGCCCCGTCGAAGAGGGCGGCGGAGGTGGTGTAGTTGCTGGTGTCCAGGCCCAGACAGCGAAGGGCGGTCATGCCTCTTCCTCCGCCGCCGGTGCGGGGGCCTTGGCCCGCTCCGGAGGGAGCTCCCCCCGGACGAAGGAGCCCAGGATGCCGTTGATGAAGGCCGCAGTCTCCGGGGTCTCGTACCGCTTGGCCCCCTCCACCGCCTCGTTGATGGCGGCCCCGGCGGGGATCTCCGGCATATACAGGATTTCATACATGGCCACCCGCATCACGGCGGCGGCCGTCCGAGAGATGCGGGAGAAGGACCAGCCCACGGCGTACTTGGCGATATAGCCGTCCAGCTCGGGACCATGGGCGTCCACGCCCTTGACCAGCTCGGTTATGTACCGCCGCTGCTTCTCGTTGGGGAACTCGTTGTAAAGGGGGTCCTCCTCTTTGAGCTGTTCAAAGTTCTCCCGGGTCAGGGAGACCGCCAGCAGCTCGTCCGCGGTCCGGTTGGAAAAGCCCAGGGCGAAGGCCAGATGGACGGCAATCTCCCGGGCGCTGCTTCTGGTCATGGTCGCTTCCTCCCACATCTCTTGTAACTGGCGTATGCGTAATCATATACATTTTATTATATACAGTTCCGCCTGGAAAATAAACCCCCAATTTCCCCGGAAAGGCGCAAAAAAGGGCATTGAGCCCGCCGAAGCCGCCCAATGCCCCTGGAGGCGCCTTTCTTACGGAGCCTTCTTGGGCTCCTTTTCAAAGAGCACGCCGCCCACGCTGACATTGACGGCGGCGACGGTGAGACCGCTGGTGGCCTCGACGCTGTTGGCCACAGCCTCCTGAACCGCCCGGCCCACCTCGGGGATGGTATAGCCGTACTTCACCAGGATGGCCACATCCACGGTGACGCTCTCCTCCTCCACATGGAGGTGGATGCCCCGGCTCAGGGTCTTCTTGCCCAGCAGCTCGGCCAGGTCGGTGCCCAGGTTGGCGGCCAGACCCCCCACGCCCTCCACCTCCAGGGCGGCGGCGGCGGCGATGACCGCCAGCACTTCCTCAGAAATATGGATATTCCCCAGCTCGTCGGACCGGGAGACGTACTCTCTGCCTTCGCTCACTGTGGTCACGCTCCTTTTTCGGTTTGTGGTTATTGTACCACAATGAACGCCGCTTTACAATCCAAATTTTGAAACGGAAACGGGCGGAGCGCCAGAACAGCGAGAGGGCAGAAACCGGCGGTCATCGAGCGGGCCCGGCGGCGTTCTCCGCCGGTTTCCCCTAGGGCGTGTTTGAAAAATGTCAACATGCCCAACCTGCGGGTCTTTTGTCCCCTGGACGGCGCAATTTTTCCTTGAAATCCGCCAGGATTCCTGGGTCAAAATTGCTTGCCAGCGGCCCAAAATCCCTCGCTGCTGGACACATCGCCAATTTTCAAACAAGCCCTAAACCCTCCGGGCGCCAAACATCAAAAAACAGGGACGGCGGCCGCCGTCCCTGTTTTGCGGTTCCCCTCAGCTCGCCTCGATGATCTTAATCTGGCTGGCCGAGAGGCCGGTCTCCTCCTGGACAATCTCGCTGATCCTGGCGGTGTCTGTCTCGGTGAGGGCGGCGCCGCCGTTGGAGACCACCACACTGATGCTGCCGTCGCTGAGAAACGCCACACAGTCGGCGTAGCCCTTGGCGGTGACCAGGTTTTCGATGTTGGCCTCGGCGATGGTGTAGGCCGCCATGGTCTGGATGGCCTCGTTTGCCTGGGCCACCGCCTCCTCGCCGGCAGCGGCGTCGGCCGCCGCCTCCTGAAGGAGGGACAGGGCGCTGTCCCGGGCCTGCTGCCGGTTCAGCCGGGCGCTGTCGAAGTAGCCGGAGCTGCTCCCGGAGGCGCTCCCCTCCTCCGCCGCCGGGGTGGCCGTAGGGGAGGGCGTGCCCTCCAGCAGGGGGTCGCTGGTCTGGGCCCCCACCAGGGCGGCCTCTCCCAGGACCTTCCCCGTGTCCTCCGAAGCCGACATGCCCTCCTGGCTGTAGGACCAGTTGAGGTACACCGCCGCGCACACGAAGAGCACGATTGCCGCCACCACCGCGTTCCGCTTCCAAAGTTTCATCCCGCGTCTCCTCCTTACCTTCCTTTACAGATCGAAATTTTGTCGCTGCCCAGGCCGGTGAGGGCGGACACCGCCTCCACCAGCTTGAGCTGCACCGCCGGGTCGTCCCCGCCGGTACACACCACCAGGGCCCCCTGGAACTGGGGGTAGACCTGCTGGAGGGCCACCGCCTCCTCCCGGCCGGAGCCGGCGGAGACCACCACCGTGGTCCGCTCCTCCGTCTCCTCCTCCCCGGCACGGGCGGAGGAGATATCCTGGGCCAGCACCTGCCGGGTCCCAGAGCGCAGGGTCAGCACCACCGACACCTCCCCCGCCCCCTCTACCCGGGAGAGGGCCGCCTCCATCCGCCGCTCCAGGTCCTCCAGGTCGAAGTCCGCCCCGGCCAATGCCGGGGCCTCCTCCCCTGCCGCCTCCGTCCCGCCCCCGCCGGGGAGGGGCAGCGCCAGCAGGAGCACCCCCGCCAGCAGCACCAGCAGCACAAACTTGTACTTCTCCAGCGCTGCGGCCAGCTTTCTCCCCGCGTTGACTGCGCCTTCCGTCCCTTTCATGGCTCCTCGCCCCCGCTTTCGTAGGTTTGGCAGCTTGCCGGGATGGCCAGGTCCGTCTCGATGACCCGGCCCAGCGCCTCCCGCTCCTCCTCTGTGAGGGCCCCGGCGATCTCCACCGCCGAGGGGTAGGGCACTCCGTCCTCCGTCACCGAGCAGGTCACCGTCACCCTCTGGCAGGAGATGCCCAGCTCCTCCGCCTTGTCCAGAATATATGCGCCGGTCTCCTGGCCTATGATTGTCTTCATCAGCTCCAGGTTGGTTTTTTCCAGCTCGCTCTCCTCCAGCTCCAGGGGGACGCTGGCCGAGGCCAGGGCGCTGAAGTCTACCTCCAGCACCGGCTGGACCAGGGCGATGAGGAGGAGGAGCCCCCCCGCCATGCGCCCGATTTTCTTCCCGGTCCCCGCCGGGGTCAGGCTGTCGGCCAGGGCGGCGATCATGGCCGCGCAGGTGACCCCGGTGAGCCACTGCCGCAGCAGCTCCATCATGACGGCGAGGCCAGGGAGACCGAGGCCACCATGGACACCAGCAGCAGCAGGGCCGAGGCCCCGGTCATGCCCAGAATGAGGCCGAAGGCCCCGCCGATGCCGTCGATGAGTCCCGCCACCCGTCCGTCGGCCACAGTGGCCGCCAGGGCGGCGGTGAGCTTATAGGCCAGATAGTGGACACCCAGCTGCAAAAAGGGCGCCAGGCACATGGACAGCACCGCCAGCATCCCGAACACCCCCACCGCGCTTTTGAGAATCCCCGCCCCGGCCAGCACGGTCTCCGCCGCGTCGGAGAGTATGCCCCCCACCACCGGCACCATGCTGGAGACGGTGAACTTGGCCGCCTTCACCGCCACGGCGTCCGCCGTGCCCGCCACCACGCCGCTGACCGTCAGATATCCCACATAGGCCAGCAGCAGCACCGTGAGCACCGTGGTCACCGCCCACTTGAGGGTCCCGGCGATGCGCTTGAGCCCCTCGTTGCCCACCGCCGCGTGGGCGGCGCAGGCGGCGATGTAGCCGTAGACCAGGGGAAGGAGCAGTCCGTTGATGAGCCGCAGCAGGGCGCCGGAGAAGAGCATGGCGGCGAACTGCCGGGCCGCCGCTGCCCCCGGGTAACCGCTGGCCGCCGTCACCGCCGCCATGGTGGGCAGCAAAATATTGGAAAATGCCTCCATCCGCTCCAGCGCCTGGACGCCCATGCCGATGAGGGAGTGGACGTCGGCCACGGCGATGGCCGTCACCGCCAGGGCCGCCGTCATGGGGACCGCCTGGAGGGCGCCCCCCGCCGCCCCCGCCGCCTCATAGGTCCCCTGGGCCAGGGCGCACAGGAGGACCACCGAGAGGAGCAGCACCCCGCTCCGCACCGCCTTGCGCACCACGCCGGTGAGCTGGGCGCTGCCGGTGTCCAGCAGGCCGGCGAGCCCCTGGTTCAGGTCCACCTCCCCCACCGCCCCCTCCGGTGCGTATTCCCCGGCGGCGTCGGAGAGCCCGTCCAGCCCCAGGGCGCCGGACTGCTGTGCCAGCACGTCCCCGGAGGCCGCCGCCGGGGTCCAGGTCAGGCACAGGCACAGTAAGAGCATCCACATTCGTCTCATTCGTTCCGTCCTTCCTTTTCACAGCAGGCCGGTGACCATCCGCAGCACCGTCTCCAGCAGGGGCAGGGCCACATAGAGGGCGGCCAGGCCCCCCGCCGTCTCCACAAAGGCGGCGATGCCGCTCTCCTTGGCGTCCCGGCACAGCTCGGCGGAGAGCCTGGTGAGCACGGCAATCCCCGCCGTCTTGAGCACCGGGGCCACCACCGCCGGGGAGAGCCCCGCCGCGTCGGTGAGGGTGTCCAGCAGTCCCCGGACGGCCTCCAGGGCCCCCAGGACCCCGGAGAGAATCACCGCCCCCGCCGCCAGGGCCAGCACCACCCCCAGCTCGGCGGCGCCCTTCCGAACCACCACCGCGCACAGGGCGGCCGCCACCCCCAGCACGGCGAGTTTCAGCATATCCGGCATAATCCGTCACAGTCCGAAGAGGTCCTGGACCAGATGGAAGAGGTCGCTGATCTCCTGGACCACCATCATAAGCACCACCACCAACCCCGCCAGGGTGGTCATGGTGGCCTGCTCCTCCCGGCCGGAGCGGCTGAGCACCTGGTTGAGCACCGACACCAGAATGCCGATGGCCGCAATTCGGAAAATGAGGTCGATATCCATACGTTTTCCACATCCCCGCAGACGATTTATAACAGTATGAGCACCAGCATGGCCCCGGAGCCCAGGCCCAGGGCGGTGTAGACCCGGCCCAGCCGGTCCCGGTCCTCCTCCGCCCGGCGCAGGCACCGCTCCAGCTCGGCTGCGGCGGTCTGAAGGGCCTCCCGCTGGCCCGCCGCGTCATAGCGGCCCAGCACCTCCCCCAGCCCGGCGAGCACCTCCCGCTCCCGGTCTCCCAGCAGCAGGTCGCTCTCCTCCTCCAGGGCCTCCCGCCAGAGTGTGCCGAAGGACTTCTCCCCCAGCTCCCACAGGTGGTCCCGGCAGTGGGCGAAGAGAAAGCGGGCCGGCTCCCCGGCCTGGCGGGAGATCCGCTCCATGAGCTCCGGCATGGGGGTCAGGCGGAAGGAGAGCTCCCGCTCCGCCTGCTCCAGGGCCCCGGTGAGGGTCCGCAGACTCTCCACCCGCCGCCGGAGCTGGCCCGCCGCCCCCAGACCCAGGCCGGCGGCCCCCAGCATCAGCAGGACCACCCCCGCCAGCCTCAGCACAGGGCCCCCTCCAGGTCCTCCACCCGGCAGACCCGCCGGCCCTCCCGGACCTGGAGGAGCACCACCTTTTGGAAGAGGCCCTCCTCCGCCAGCCGGCGGCACACCGGCCGCCGCCGGATATCCTCCAGGGATCCGCCATGGACGGTGCACAGGAGCTTCACCCCGCACCCGGCGGCCTGGGCCAGGGCCTCGGCGTCTGCGGGGGCGGTGATCTCGTCGGCGGCCAGGACCTGGGGGTTCATGGCCCGCAGGAGCATCATCAGGGCGGGACCCTTTGGGCAGCCGTCCAGAATGTCGGTCCGGGCCCCCAGGTCGTTCTGGGGCGCGCCGCCGTACATGGCTGCCAGCTCCCCCCGCTCATCGGCCACCCCCACCCGCAGGGGGACCGTTCCAAGTCCGTCGGAAATCCGGCGGATGAGGTCCCGGAGGAGGGTGGTCTTCCCTCCGCCGGGGGGCGAGAGGAGCACCGTGCTCTGGAGCGCGCCCCCCTCCAGCAGCCGGGGGAGCACCCCCTCCGCCGCCCCCGGGACCTCCCGGGCCACCCGAATGGCCAGGGAGGAGAGCTGCCGCAGGGTGCGGATCTCCCCTGCCTCCACCGCAGCCGTACCGCACAGCCCAACCCGGTGCCCCCCCCGGACGGTGACGAAGCCGTCCCGGACCCGGTCCAATACTGTATGGACCGAGGCCTGGGTGGCCACCTCCAGCACCAGGGACAAATCTTCCGGCCGGACGGGGGTATCCTCCAGGCCGGGCAGGGGTCCCTCCCCCTCCGGCCACACGACGGACGGGGGCCGTCCCACCCGGAGCCGCAGCTCCTCCGCCCGGGCCTTGTCCCCTTTGGAGAGCCCCAGCGCCCCCTGCCGCAGGGCCCAGGGCAACAGGGCCGCCGCCTGTTCAAACCGCTCCGCAGCGTAATGCTCCCGTGGAGCCTTCATCGCCTTTCCGCTCCTCTCTTCTGTGTGGATGCTCCATCCTATGCGGGCTCGTCCCCGTCTATGCCCCCGGGCTGGATTTTTTGTCTGGGCCTTTTCCATCCAAACAGGAAGGACCCCCGGTTTTGACCGGGGGTCCTTCCAATGGGGTGCAATTCGTGCGATATGGTTTCCGAAGCCATTATTTGGCTGCTATTTTAGGGATAAACCTGGGGTCCAGGGCGTCCCGGAGGCCGTCCCCCACCACCTGGAGGCAGACCACGGTGAGGACGATGAGCAGGCCCGGCGGCAGCCACACCCAAGGCCGGGCGGTGAGGACGGTGAGGCTGGAGGCGTACTGCATCAGGTTCCCCCAGCTTGCCTGGGGGGGCCGGATGCCCGCCCCCAGGAAGCTCAGGCTGGACTCGGACAGGATGGCCCGGCCCACCCGCTGGGCCAGGGCGGCCCACACCGGAGCCGCAGCGTTGGGGAGGACGTTCCGGGTGAGGATGGTCCAGGGGCCGCCCCCCAGGGCCCGGACCGCCAGGATGTACTCCTGCTCCCGGACCGCCAAGGTGTTGCCGTAGACCAGCCGGGCGATGGAGGGCCAGCCCAGAAGCCCAATGACCAGGATCAGATTGCCCACCGAGGCCCCCGTCAGCGTCACCAGGCACAGCACCAGCACCAGAGTGGGAAAGGACTGGAACACGTCGGCCCAGCGCATGATCCAGAACTCCCAGGACCCCCCGTGATAGCCCGCCGCCAACCCCAGGGGAACCCCCGCCCCCACGCTGAGGGCGGCGGCGGCAAAGCCCACCAGCAGGGACACCCGCCCCCCGCAGATCAGCCGGGCAAAGAGGTCCCGGCCCACGTCGTCGGTGCCCAGCCAGTGCTCCGGGGAGGGGGGGGCCCAGAAGCCCGCCGCCCGGTCGGTGAGTGTGGGCTCCAGCCCCAGCAGAGGGGGCAGCAGGAGGACGGCCAGGACCTCCAGGGCCAGGACCCCCAGGCAGGCCATGGCCCGCCGGTCCCGCCGCAGCCGGCTGAGGACCCGTCCGGCCTCACTCATAGCGCACCCTGGGGTCCACCAGGCCGTAGACCAGGTCCAGCAGGAGGCCGGTCCCCAGCACCGCCAGGGCCATCACCGCCGTGACCCCCATGATGACGCTGTAGTCCCGGCCGCTGATGGCCGAGAACAGGAGGCTCCCCATCCCCGGCCAGCCGAAAACCCGCTCCACCACCACCGAACCGCCGATGATGTGGGGGATGTGGGAGAGGAGGGTGGTGAGCACCGGAATCAGGGCGCTGCGGAGGCCGTGGCGGACCACCACCGCCCCCTCCCGGAGGCCCTTGGCCCGGGCGGTGCGGATGTAGTCCTCCCCCAGCACCTCCAGGCAGGCGCTGCGGGTCTGCTTGAGGAGCCCCCCCACATTGGTCAGGCCGATGACTCCGGCGGGGAGAATCAGGTGCCGCAGCAGGTCCGAAAGGCTCCCGGACGCCCCGGATGCATACATGCCGGAGGCGGGCAGCCACCGGAGCCGCACGGCAAAGAGCCAGATGGCCGCCAGGGCCAGAAAGAAGCCGGGGACGGCGGAGCCCGCCACAGTGAAGCCGTTGGACAGGCCGTCCCACAGGGAGCGGGGCCTCCAGGCCGCCAGCACCCCCAGGGGAAGGGCGATGAGGACGGCCAGCCCCACCCCCGCCCCCACCAGGAGGAGGGAGGGCCCCAGCCGCTGGGCGATAAGGGAGGCCACGCTCTGGCCGTAGTGGACCGACTCCCCCAGATCCCCGCGCAAAAGCCCCGCCAGCCACAGCAGATAGCGGACCGGCAGGGGCTTGTCCAGACCCAGGGCGGAGGCCAGGGCCGCCTGTTCCTCCGCGCCGGCCGCCCCCTCCCCCAGCAGGTCGGTGGGGTCCCCGGGGGCCAGGTCGGTGAGCAGGAACACCAGCAGGGTGATGCCGAAAAAGACGGGTACGGCGGTGAGCAGCCGCCGGCGGATATACTGAGCCATGTGGAATCAATCCTCCTACACTTCCGGCACGGAGGCCCCGCCGGAGCCCGGTATGCCACCGCTCCGGCAGGATCTCCGGGCACAGGCGGACCCCTTCTGGGGCCGCCCTACGGAGGTATGTTTTCTATTTTCTGACCACCCACTCCCAGACGTTCTCGTTGGAGAAGCTGGAGGAGGCGTAGTCGATGCCCTCCACTGTGGGGGACTGGACATGGAGGGCGGCGCCGAACCACAGGGGCAGGAAGGGCCGCTCCTGGGCCAGAAGCCCCTCCAGCTCTTCCACCAGGGCGGTCCGGGCCCCCTGGTCCGTCTCCCCCTTAATGGCCTGGATGAGTTGGGTGTAGGGCGCCAGGTCGGAGACGTGGAAGATGTTGTTGTTTCCGGCAAAGCGGCTCTCCACAAACCACAGGGGCAGGGCTCCGGGGGTGTGGCTGGCGATGCCCATGTCATAGATGCCGTCGGCCATTCCGGCGAACATGGCCGCCGAGTCCACCGTCTCAATCTCGATGGCGATGCCCGCCTCGGCCAGATTCTGCTGGATGAGGGCGGCCAGCCCCGCGCGGTTGGAGGTGCAGGCCAGGGTGTAGCTCCTCCCGTCGTAGCCCGCCTCAGCCAGGAGGGCCCGGGCCTCCTCCAGGTCCCGCGCCGGGGCCCCGGCGGCCGCCTGAGCGTAAGGGCTGGCCGGGGAGATGCTGCTGCCCGTCACCATCCCCCGGCCCTGGGCGGCCTGCCGGCACAGCAATTCCCGGTCCAGGGCCAAATCCATGGCCCGGCGGATGCGGGCGTCGGAGATGGCCTCACAGTTGAGCATCAGCTCAAAGAAGGTGTTGGGGACCGTACCCTCCAGGACCTCCAGGCCGGCGGCCTCCGCCGCCGGGGCGTCCTCCGCCGTGACGCTGCCGCCGAAGGCGTAGTAGTCCAGATCCCCGGCGATGAGGGCGGTGAGGAGGTTGGACTTGTCCACCACCGTGATGACCAGGTAGTCAAAGTCCGGCGTTCCCAGGTGGTAGTCCGTGTGGGCCGCCAGGGTCAGGCGGCTCCCCGCCGCCTGTTCCACAAATTTACAGGGCCCGGAGCCCACCGGGGCCTCCCAGAGGTCCAGGTCCATCACCGCCGCTGGGTCCACCCCCTCCAGCAGGTGGGTGGGCAGGACGTAGAACTCCCGGTTCTTGTCCAGCAGAAACTCCTCCGGCGTGGTGGGGTCCTTGAAGGTGAGCCGGAGGGTGTATTCATCCACCGCCTCGGCCCCGAAGGCCTCCCCCTCCACCCGGTTACCGTTCTCGTCGGTGCCGGTGAGCAGGGCGAAGTTGGCCTTCCCCAGGGTGGGACAGGCCGGGTCGGTCATCAGGCGGAAGGTCTCCGCCCAGTGCTCCGCCGTCACCGGGACACCGTCGTGGAAGACAGCCTCCGGGTCCAGGCGGAAGACCACGGCATATCCCTCCCCGTCGCTCTCCCAGCTCTCGGCCCCCCGGGGGGAGAGGGTCCCGCCGGCGTGGACATAGGCCAGGCGGTCGTAAATTTTATCGTAGATGATGCGGGCGTAGTTGCTGCCTGAGACGCTGTAGTAGGGCATGAGGGCGTCCCAGGGGTTGGAGATGCCGTAGTTCACCGTCACCGCCCCTCCCGCGCCCCCCGGGGCGGCGGTCTCCTCCACGGACGCGCCGCCGCAGGCGGAGAGGGCCAGCACCAGGGCCAGGGCGGCCGCCAGAATACTCCGCCGCCTCATTCCACCGTCACCGATTTGGCCAGGTTCCGGGGCTTGTCGATGTCACAGCCCCGCATGAGGGCCACATAGTAGGCGAACAGCTGCATGGGAATGACATCCAGGCTGGGCAGCAGCATGGGGTGGGTGTCGGGCACGGTAATGACGTGGTCCACCGTCTTCTGGAAGATCTCCCCCCGGGACTCCACCGTCAGGCCCAGCACGTCGGCCCCCCGGGACTTGACCTCCACCACGTTGCTCACCAGCTTGTCAAAGAGGGGCACGCAGCTGGCCAGAGCCACCACCAGAGTCCCCGGCTGGATGAGGGAGATGGTGCCGTGCTTGAGCTCTCCGGCGGCGTAGGCCTCGGAGTGGATGTAGGAGATCTCCTTGAGCTTCAGGGATCCCTCCAGGCCGATGGCGTAGTCGATATTCCGGCCGATGAAAAAGATGGATTCGTGGTTGAAGTAGATGGAGGCATAGTACTGGATGGCCTCCCGGTTCTCCAGCACCCGCTCCATCTTGGAGGGGAGGGTGAGCAGCTCCTCCACCAGGGCGGCGTACTCCACCGCCCCGATGGTGTCCAGCAGCTCGGCAAAGCGCAGGGCGATGAGGTAGATCACCGCCAGCTGGGTGGAATAGGCCTTGGTGGTGGCCACGGCGATCTCCGGCCCGGCCCAGGTGTAGAGCACATCGTCGGACTCCCGGGCGATGGAGGAGCCCACCACATTGACGATGGAGAGGATGCGCCCCCCCAGCCGCTTGGCCTCCCGGAGAGCGGCCAGGGTATCGATGGTCTCTCCGGACTGGCTGATGACCAGACAGAGGGTCCGGTGGGTCACCAGGGGGTCGCAGTAGCGGAACTCCGAGGCCAGGGTCACCTCCACCGGCTTGCGCAGAAGCTTTTCCAGGATGTATTTGGCCACCATGCCCACATGGTAGGAGGAGCCGCAGGCGATAATGTAAATCTTATCTATCTCCCGGAGGTAGGAGGCGCTCAGGCGCAGCTCCTCCAGCGCCACCCGGCCGTTTTGAATCCGGGGGAAGACGGTGTCCCGGAAGGCCTTGGGCTGCTCCATGATCTCCTTGGCCATGAAGTGCTCATAGCCGCCCTTCTCCGCGGCGGAGACCTCCCAATCCACATGATGGCGCTCCTTCTCCACGGGCTGGAGGTAGGGGTGGCTGTAGACCTGGATGCCCTCCCGGGTGAGGACGGCAATCTCCCCGTCCTCCAGGTAGCACACCTCCCGGGTGTACTTGAGGAAGGCGGTGACGTCGCTGGCCAGGAAGCTGAAGCCGTCGCCGCAGCCCAGGATCAGGGGGCTGTCCTTTCGGGCGGCGATGAGCTGGTCGGGGCAGTCGGCGCACAGAATGCCCAGGGCGTAGGCCCCCTCGATGCGGTGGAGGACCTTGGTGACGGCCTCCATGATGTCCCCCCGGTAGTAGTACTCCAAAAGCTGGGCCACCACCTCGGTGTCGGTCTGGGAGACAAAGCGCACCCCCTTGGACTCCAGGAATTCCTTGATTTGGGCAAAGTTTTCGATGATGCCGTTGTGGACCACGGCTACCCGCCCCGACATGCCCACATGGGGGTGGGCGTTGACATCGGAGGGCTCCCCGTGGGTGGCCCAGCGGGTATGGCCCAGGCCCACGGCGCCGCGGATGGACTTCCCGCCCTCCACGATATCCGAGAGGACCCGGAGACGCCCCTTGGCCTTCACCACCTTTAGGCCGTCCTCCGGGGAGTAGACCGCCAGTCCGGCCGAGTCATAGCCCCGGTACTCCAGCCGCGCCAGGCCGTCCAGCAGAATGGGGGCGGCCTCCTCCGCGCCGATGAATCCGACAATACCGCACATATGGCTTCTTCCTCCTGTGTTCCAAGGCGTCTCCCCGGCGCAGTCCGCCGGAGCGCATCAGCCTGCTGTATTATATCATCCGCCGGGCCCCGCGACAACAGAAATTTGAGCGGCGAAAAAATCCCCCGTCCGCCTCGGACGGGGGCATGTGCTCAGCCCTCGGGCGGCTCCCCGCCCCGGTGGTCCGGAAGCAGGGCGTTCACCGCCAGGGCGATGGCCACCCCCACCGCCGTCTCGATGATGCGGGCGGCGGCATAGAAGAACCGCTCCGCCCCCATCAGATTGTTCACCAGGATGATGCAGGGCACCACACAGGCCATGGTGCAGGCGGCGGGCCGGTTGAGCAGCAGGCACAGCCAGATGCCGGCCACACAGACCAGCCCCAGGGCCAGGGCCTTCACCAGGGGATGGCGCATCGCCTCCCCCGGCACCAGGGCCAGCACTCCCAGGACGCCGCCCACCGCCACCCCCAGCAGCCGGGACAGTCCGATCTGGAAGCTCTGCCCCAGGGAGCTCTGCATACAGACCACGCAGGCGATGCAGGCATAGAGGGGCCCCAGCTGACCCAGCAGTCCCCCCAGCTCCTCCCGGTAGATGAGGTTGAAGGGGACGAAGATCAGATAGGACAGCATCACCGACACAGCGGTTTTGATGGTGCGCATTCCCACGCCGGGGAGCTGCAATTTCATTGTCTTCGCCTCTTTAGTCAGTTTGCCCCGTTAGGGCTTGTTTGAAACATGTCAACATGCCCAACCGGCGGGGCTTTTGCCCCCTGGACGGCGCAATTTTTCCTTGAAATCCGCCAGGATTCCTGGGTCAAAATTGCTTGCCAGGGGCCCAAAATCCCTCCCTGCCGGACACATCGCCAATTTTCAAACAAGCCCTAGCCTGAAAAATGGGGAGGCACTGCTCTACAGCAAACTTCATGCGATGCCTCACTTATAAAGTTTTATCGTAAGCTAACTTACCGCTTCCCTGAAAATTGATGATCCCGCACTTCGAAAATCCGTTCTTTTTCAAAATATGCTGCATCCGTTTATTGGCAAAGCCGGTATCCATGCGGATATTTTTTATGCTCTTTGAACGGCATAAGCTCTCGATTAAAGATAGCGCTATGCTGCTCAGGCCTCTGTCTCTAAATGCTTCACAGAATGCCATGCGGTGAATCACTGCGTATGGCAGGCCTGTGTTCCACTTTCCATCTATGTTCTCATAGGCAGGCTCACCGGAAAAATCAATACACATGTAACCTGCAATTTGTTTGTCAGATATGAGCACATAGCCCTTTCCAGTTTGTATATCCTGTTGGATGGTGTCTTGATTTGGATAATCGTCCGTCCATTGCGCAAATCCCTGTTCCCTTTGAAATTGCTTTGCCTCTTTGATGATGCTGTAACATTTCTGTGCGTCATCAAATCCCGCCAGCTCAAGCACATACATTCCTACCCCTCCTTGCCATCATTCTTTGCTATCGTTTCTGTCCGCCGGGCAAACGCCACGGCTTGAAAGGCAGGCGCCCCGCAGCGGGGTATTTTGTTTCGCTGGCCGACAGCTTTCCACAGATCTGCGAGGAATTTCATAAAAAATTGCGCCGCCTGGGCAGAAACCGCCCGCCGGTTGGGCATATAGCAACCCCCTACTCCATCCGGGATACCAGTTCGCACAGGTGCACAGTCTGCCCATGCGCAGGCGCAAGATTCTAACCTGATGGCGCACGAGATCTCAAAGGGGCCCGTCAGAAGGGCAGGTTGAGTCCTCCGGTGAGCTGGCCCATGGCGGAGGCGGCGTCGGCGGAGGCCGCGCGCATGGCCTCGTTCACCGCAGCCACCACCAGGTCCTGGAGCATCTCCACGTCGTCTGGGTCCACGGCCTCGGGGTCGATGGTCACGGACTTGAGCTCGTGCCGGCCGGTGACGGTGGCGGACACCACGCCGCCCCCCGCCTGGGCGGTGTACTCCTTCTGCTCCAGCTCCGCCTGCATCCGCTGCATGTCCTGCTGCATCTTCTGGGCCTGCTTGATCATGTTCATATTGATGCCGCCGCCCATGCCGCCCATGCCCCGGCTGCCGAATCCTTTCGCCATTGCTGCGTCACTCCTTAATGATGATATTGTCACACTGCTGCCCTCGGGCCAGCAGGTTCTCCAAGGGGTCGTGGGTTCCGGCGGACCCGCCGGAGGGCTCCTCCGGCGCCCTCCCCTGCTGCACCCGGACCTGGACCGGACGCCCCAGCTGAGCCTGGGCCTGGGCCCGCGCCGCCTCCAGCACCGCCGGGCGCTCCACCACCCGCTTTACCACCTCTTCGCCCACCCACAGGGTCAGGATGCCGCCGCTCCAGCGGCCCTGGACCATGTCCGGCCGGCTCAGGTAGGCCCAGGCGTTCCGGGGGACCTTCTCCCGGAGTCCGGCCACCAGGGCCGGCCAGGGGATATCTGCCGCCGGGGCGGAGGGCTCCGGCCCGGCCTGGACCGGCTCCGCAGGGGCCTCCCGCAGCGGCGCGTCTTCTGCCGGCGGGGCTTCCTCCCAGGGAGGGCGGTCCTCCGCTGTCTGGCCGGCCGGGGCCCCGGACGGCTCCAGGGCCGCCGGGGCCGGGGCTGGGACCGGAGTCTGAACGGGAGCTTGGGCCGCCGGGATGGATACTCCGGCGGAGAGCTGGGCCTCTACCCGGTCCAGCCGGGCGGCCAGGCCCAGGGGGCTGTCGTCCAGGCGCTCGTCGCACAGCCGGATGAGGCACAGCTCGGCGTCGGTGCGGCGGCTGCTGCTCCGGGGCAGGCCGGCCAGCACCCCCTGGAGGGTGGTGAGGAGCCACACCAGCCGGGGGGCGGTAAACTGCTCCGAGAGACCCCGGAGGGTGGCGTCGTCAAAGCTGCCGCTGAGGAGGGCCGCCCCAGCGTTGGGGGCGGTTTTGCAGAGGAGGAGGTCCCGGACCAGGGCGGAGAGCTCCCCCAGCACGGCGGCGATGTCCCGCCCGCCGCCATAGAGCCGGTCCAGGTCCTCCAGGGCCCCCCGGGTATCCCGCCGGGCCACCCGATCCAAGAGCCGGGCGGTCTCCAGGCTGCCGGCCAGGCCCAGGGCGTCCAATACCTGCCGCTCCCCGATGGGGCCGGCCGGGCCGGCGCACTGGTCCAGCAGGGAGAGGGCGTCCCGGAGCCCCCCATCGGCCAGCCGGGCCAGGAGATTGGCCCCCTCCTGGGTGAGCTCGATGCCCTCCTGTCCGGCCACATACGTCAGCCGTCCGGCGATATCGGCGGGCAGGATGCGGCGGAAGGCGAACTGCTGGCACCGGGACTTGATGGTGGCCGGTACCTTGTGGAGCTCGGTAGTGGCCAGAATGAACATCAAATGCTCCGGGGGCTCCTCCAGAATCTTCAGCAGGGCGTTGAAGGCGGCTGCGGTGAGCATGTGGACCTCGTCTATGATGTAGACCCGCTTCCGAACGGCGGCGGGGGTGTAGACGGCCTCGTCCCGAAGGGCCCGGACCTGGTCCACGCCGTTGTTGGAGGCGGCGTCCAGCTCCAGCACATCCAGGATGGAGCCGTTTTCGATGCCCCGGCAGGCGCCGCACTGGTTACAGGGGTTGCCGTCCACCGGGTGCTCACAGTTCACCGCCCGGGAGAGAATTTTGGCGCAGGTGGTCTTTCCGGTGCCCCGGGTGCCGGTGAAGAGGTAGGCATGGGAGATATGGCCGGAGGCCACCTGCCGCTTGAGGGTATCGGTGATGTGGGCCTGCCCCACCACGTCGTCAAAGGTGCGGGGCCGCCACTTTCGGTATAGAGCCTGGTACATTCCTGTATCACCTCTTGGCAGGGGGGCAGCGGACCGCCCCTGCGGCATAGAAAAAGGGGCCCGGTACCCGCCGCGCCCCTTTGTGTGTTCCCGCGCCTGTGTTCCGGCGCGAAGCAAGACCGCACACCGGCCTTTGAAGCCTGCGCTATGCCCGTAACCCCGGCAGCCAGCTCAAGAACGGCCGCCCCGCGGCACACGGGAGGGTCCGCTTAATGCTGCTCGGTTCCCCGCCTGACATGGTTCACGGGTTCCCGTTGCGCGGGACCGGTCTATCATCGCCGCTTACCAGGGGCAGACGGCACAGCGCAGGTCCGGGGGCCGGAATTCATCCCTGCTGCAGCGGGTTGCAGGTACAGGGCACCGCTAACTCCCCGACTAGTGCGGTCCTGCTTCGCGCCGGACCCTCAGGGCCCGGCGCGAGCCGGTATAGATTATTGTACTACATTCTGCGGAATTTATCAATCCCGGATTTTTGCCGGACGTGTCAAGATGTTGCAGGGGGTATTATGTTTATTGCGCACCACTTTTCTGCCCTCCAGTGACAGCTCGTTGCATCATGCCGGCTGCCATAATGTAATGAGTGGAACACTCCGTACCGCCATATCGACGAGACTTGTCGCAGCAGAAATGTCCCTGAGATTTACGTCCCTTTCTTGCCGAAAAGACCATCCTTGTGTTGTAGCCCCCGCAGATTAGGGCTTGTTTGAAAAATGTCAACATGCCCAATCAGCGGGTCTTTTGTCCCCTGGACGGCGCAATTTTTCCTTGAAATCCGCCAGGATTCCTGCGAAAAAATTGTTTGCCAGCGGCCAAAATCCCTCGCTGCTGGACACGTTGCTATTTTTCAAACAAGCCCTAGATCGTGTCTACAGACATTGCGAAAAAATTGTTTTGGTCATGGATCATTTAAATATCCGCTCCACCGCTCCGCTGTAGAAAGCCTTTGAGCCTGATATAGCCAGGCGGATTGCACAGCGTTTGGAAATTCACGGTAGGGAACGCCGGCCTTGACCGCCGCCTGACGGGCCACGTTCTGGTCCAGGCCGGCGGTGAGCACGCCGCCGAAGATGACCTCGTCCACCTGCTCAGGGGCCGCGCTGGCCCGATAGAGCGCCTCCTTGACTACGGCGGCGCACATCTCCACGGCGGAGGCGTCCTTTAGGCCCCCGCCAAAGGAGCCGCTTCGGTGCGGCAGCAGTTGACGATGTAGATGTCTTTCATATCCATACCCCAATCCTTTTGTTTCAATTTGGAAAGCTGTGCCCCGCCTCTTCCGGAGGGGCACAGCTTGTAGAAGATATGCCGCGCGGGTTACTTCACGCCCATCCAGCCGGATATGACCATCCGCTGGACCTCGGAGGCACCCTCATAGATCTCGGTGATCTTGGCATCGCGCATGAAGCGCTCGAAGGGATACTCACAGGTGTGGCCGTAGCCGCCGGGGAGCATCCACCTTGGCCTGCATGTCGGCCAGCTGGAACTGGGTGTTCTGGAACTGGCTGATGCGCTTGCCGAACTGCACGCGCTCCTCGGTGTACTTTACGCACTCGTCGATGGCCGCCTGAGCAATGCCCATGGCCTGAGCGCCGATGCCAATCCGGCCGCCGTCCAGGGGGCAAAAGCCCCGCCGGTTGGGCATGTTGACATGTTTCAAACAAGACCTAGTATCATTCCATACTAAAGGACAAGAAAGCGGCCAGCCGCAGAGACGGCTAGCCGCATAGCGCTTAAATCTGTTGCTGTTTTGTTTTTGCCGCTTACTGGAGCAGCTGGAGGACGCCCTTCGTCGTCGCGGACTTCGGATCACGCGCTTCGCCGCAAGCGGCAAAGCGCATTCCCTCCGTCGCTCCTCCTCTCCCCGCGCGGCTTACGCCGCGCGGGGGCCCCTGCCCCAGGGCGGGGCGGACAAGAAACATTTATGAGACGTTGAGCGTACGGAAGCGGATTTCCGCTTACTGGAGCAGCTGGAGGACGCCCTGGGGCACCTGATTGGCCTGGGCCAGCATGGCCTGGGCGGACTGGACCAGGATGTTGTTCTTGACATAGGACATCATCTCTTCGGCCACGTCGGTGTCCCGGATGGTGGACTCGGCGTCCTGGATGTTCTCCTCCATGACGGAGAGGTTGTTGATGGTGTGGTCCAGCCGGTTCTGGGTAGCGCCCAGAGTACCCCGGACGTCGGACACATAGTTGATGGCGTTCTTGATGGTGTCCAGAGCGGAGGCGGCCCCGTCCTGAGTGGCGATGCTCAGATCCCCGATGCCGATGGCGGCGGCGTCGGTGGCTTTAATGGAGACCTTCAGCTGGTTCCACTCGTCGCTGGTGTCGCCAATCTGGAGGACCAGGGCGGCGCCGTCAGATTCTGCCACAAAGTCCAGGTTACCAGCACCATCCTCCGACACGGTGACGCCAACGCTCTCCAGAGCCTTATTGATATTGTCGATGGTCTCCGCGTCGGTGGCGCCGATCAGGACGGCGGTGGCGCCCTCCGTGGTGGGATCATCCAGCGCGTCGGCCACCAGCTCATAGGTCGTGCCGTTCAGCGTGAAGCTATCGCCCGCAGCCAAGTCCTGGCCAGTAGCGCCGGCGGTTATGCCGGCTTGGACCTGCTTATAGGCGTCGGCGCCGTCCACAAAGGCGGGGGCGCCGGCGGTCACGGTGGCATCGCTGGTAGACATATTGGTCACCTTGGCGCCCTGAGCCCCGGCCTCCTTGGCGGTGAAGACAACCTGTGTGCCGGTGCCGGTGGTGATGTCGAACACAGCGGACAAGTCGCTGTTCTGCGCCAGCGCGTCCACCAGCGCGGTTGCATTCGTAT
Source organism: uncultured Intestinimonas sp. (assembly GCF_944387725.1). GTDB lineage: Bacteria > Bacillota > Clostridia > Oscillospirales > Oscillospiraceae > Intestinimonas. Next base: position 41,787 of record NZ_CALXGA010000010.1, read on the forward strand.
TGGCGGTGGCAGTGGCCGTAAAATCCACCGTAACAGTTTTCAATGTGCCGTCGGCAGCGGTGAACTCCACAGTCGCGGTCTGCGCACCCGCAGTACCAGCAGCGACGGTCATGGTGCTGGCGGCCTTTGTAGCGGCCACGTCGGTCACGGTGGTCACAGCGTTCAGGTTCACAGAGGTGATATTCACCTCCGGATCCGCCAGGGATCCGTCCAGGAGCTTGATGCCGTTGAAGTTGGCGGACTCGGAGATGCGGTCGATCTCGGTCTTGAGCTCGGTGACCTCCTTCTGGAGCTGCTCCCGGTCGATGCCGTCGTAGGTGCCGTTGGCGGACTGCTCGGCCAGCGAGTACATGCGGTTGAGCATGTCGTGGACTTCCTGCAGGGCGCCCTCGGCGGTCTGCACCAGGCTGATGCCGTCCTTGGCATTGTCCTGGGCCTTGCCCAGGCCGGTGATCTGGGCCCGCATCTTCTCGGAGATGGCCAGGCCGGCGGCGTCGTCCCCCGCCCGGTTGATCTTGTAGCCGGAGGACAGCTTCTCCAGGTTGCCGGACAGGGCGTTGGTGTTGTTGGTGTAGTTGCGGTAGGCGTTCATCGCCATGATGTTATGCTGGATCCTCATTTCGTGCGCTTCCTTTCTTTGAAATGATTTTGGGGCTTTGCGCGTCGCCGCGCCGTAATCCTCTGGCGCGGGGTCTTGCTTCGGCGGTCCGGCGCAGCCTCCGTGGCCTTTGGCGGTCTGAGCCCTCCCGCGCACTTCTCTATTTCAACCGGCTCGCGAGGCCGGGTGAAACCATTGGAATGGTCATCGTCATAATATTTGGAACGCCCCTCCGGGCTTCGGACGCGGCCCCAGGGGGGAGGCGTCCTCTCGTTTCCCAACGGTCCCCCGCCGGTTTGGGTGCGCTGAGCGAAGCCGCGGTCCCTTGTCCGCCCCTTCGCTCAACGCGCCCCCACCGGGGGCATGGGCCTGCACCGGCGTTCCCACCGGCAATTTTTTCCTGCGTTTTTTAAGAAACAGCCTCCTGGACCTGTCCGGCCTGATACTGGACCAGCCCCTTGGCCTTGATGTTGACGGCGGCGTTGACGCCCCGCCTGTGCTCCGCCCCGCACACAGGGCAGATCCACCGCTGTGCCTTGGGCGGGATGCTCTCAGTCACCGCACCGCAGGCGGAGCAGACCTTGGTGGTGGGGACAAAACGGTCCACCTCCAAAAGCTGCTTGCCCTGCCGCTCCAGCTTATAGCGGAGCATCTCCCGGAACATCCCGAAGCCGGAATGGAGGACCTCGCCGCCACCCAACGCCCCGGAGATCGCCCGCAGAGAGTCGCCCCGGATACATACGGCGTCCCAGGCGTTGGCTATCCGCCGGGACTCCTTGTGGAGGAAGTCGCGCCGCTGGTTGGCGATGCGCTCATGGAGCAGGCGATATGTTTGGACTTGCTCTTGATAATTCCTGGAACCTGGCTGTAAGCGGCTGAGCTTCTGCTGGATGGCGGCCAGCTTCTCCTGGGACTGTTTCAGCCACCGGGGCGGGTCGGCGGCGGCTCCGCCATCCGTCACATAAAAGTGCGTGACGGAGTATTTCAGACCGATGGTCCGCTCCGCTGTGGGCTCCACCGGCTCCGGCTTATGCACCGGGCAGGCGAAGAGCAGACAGCCGTAATACCTGCCCGTCTTGGTCCGCTCCACCGTGATCCGGGTGAGCCTCCAGCCGCTTCGGGGGCGGCGGGGGAACTTGGCCCGGACCAGGCCGGCCTTGGTCATACGGACGGCGTTTTGGGTGATGTAGATGGTGGCGCTTTCCCCCATCACATGGTTGCAGGCGGTGAAGCGGTCCCGTCCGTCCTTTTTGCGCTTGAACCTGGGATAGCCGAACGCCGCCGGATTGCGGAAAAAATTCCGAAACGCCTGGGAGAGCTTGTTGTGCTCCTGAATCAGCGCCTGATTGTCCACCTCTCTCAAAAAGGGGACTTCCTTCTTGTATTTGGCCGGAGTGGGGATGAAGTGTTTGTCCGTGGCGTAGTAGAACTCCTCGTGATCCGCAAGCATCCGGTTCCAGATGTACCGGCAGCAGCCGAAGGTCTTTTGAAAAAGTGCCTCCTGCTCCGGCGTGGGATAGAGGGGGACCTTGATGGTGTTGTATTGGATGCTGGATTTTGACTGCTTCCCATCCGCTCCCCGTTTGCTTCCCATTGCTGTCACCTCCCGCCAGCTGTTCCAAAAAGTGTACTTTTTGGAACAGAAAAAATTTTTTCAAAAACGGCTTAACTTTGCCCCAAAACAGCCGATAAAGCTAATGAAACGGAAGTGAAAAAAGCGGTTGTGCAGCTGTTCTAAAAAGTACACTTTTTGGAATGGCCTTTTTATTTAAAAAGACGAAACATTATCTTGCGGAATTTGCAAAATTTCCGCAAAAAAGCGCGAATTTCCGTATAAAAACGGAGATTCGCGCTTTTTGACGGGGCGCCGGCGGAAGGGAACCGGCGGGGGCTGGGCAAGCCCTCACCAAAAGGGCAGGAAAAGACGCAAATAAGCAAAAAAATACACCGGACTTAGCCATACCGACTAAATCCGGTGTACTTTTTCATGTTCCAATCCCGCCAGACAGCCGCCGAGCGTTGTTTCATTCAAGTCACTGTCTTATGGGCACGCGGCCAGGGCTTGTTTGAAAATTGGCGATGTGTCCGGCAGCGAGGGATTTTGGGCCGCTGGCAAGCAATTTTTTCGCAGGAA